>CAZZYO010000044.1:0-29028 GCA_964658255.1 Candidatus Babeliales bacterium | reverse complement strand
ATACCGGCAAGTACCTGCAGGCCGAGGATGCTTTCGCTTTCGTAAGCACGCGGCTGCCGTTACCCGAAGTGGTGAACAACCAGGGCTGCGCGGCCAGCCGGCGCGGCAAGCCGGGCGCGCCCCTCTTCCAGCAGGCCATTACCGCCGACCCAAAGGATGCTGACTACCACTTCAACCTGGCCGTGGCCCTGGCGCGGCGCGGCGATGTGGACCGCGCGCTCACCGAGCTCGACCAGACCATCAAGCTGCGGCCCGGCGACTCGGAAGCGGCGGGGTTTGCAGCCAGGTTGCGCACCTCAACCTTTGCAGCGTCGGTCCGCGCGGCAGCTACAACGCAAGCCTCCGTCGCAGGGCCCGGCTCGGCTGCTCCGCCAGCAACTGCCGGCGCTCCGCCAAGTCCTCCATCGCCAATCCTCGACCTGCCGCTCGAACGCATCAAGCGCTCCTACAACGAGGCAGCTTTTCGCCAGGCGGCCTTTGAGGTGGAGCAGATGGAGGCCATGCGCTCGGCGGCCCTGCCTCCGACACAACGAGCCGCTCTCCTGATAAAGAACGGCAACCAGTACCTGAACACCGGGTTGCTGGTCGAGGCAGAGCGCGAGTATGCACAGGCGCTCGCCGTCGACCCATCAAGCGGCGATGCGCATGCAGGCCTGGCGCAGGTCCGTGAACGCACGGGCGACCGCGATGCCGCACGCGTCGAGGCCGAGCGCTCCTTAGAGGCAAGCCCCAACGTGCCGGCCCATCTGGTTCTGGCTCGGCTCGACCTGCTCAGCAGCCAACTGCCTGCGGCTGCAAAAGAAGTGCAGGCGGCGCTTCGTCTGTCTCCGGCAGACCCGAACGCCCGAGGCCTGAAACAGGCGGTAGAGAGCCGCGGACAGCAGGTGGTCCAGTGATGCGTTCGCAGTTAAAAGCGTCTGGATGGTTAATGTGCTTCTTCAGCGCGTGTGCCCTGTTCGCGTGTGCCCTGCTCGCGGCTTTGCCTGCGCTCGGGGCCACGCAGACGCACCAGGTCCTGGTGCTCACGCTCACTGACACCATTCAGCCGATCAGCGAGCAATATCTGGTACGCGGGCTGGACCAGGCAGCGGCCGCACACGCCGAGGCTCTACTGGTCAAGCTGGATACACCGGGCGGCCTGCTGACCTCGACCCGCACCATGGTGCACGCCATCCTTGAGTCGCCGGTGCCGGTGATTGTCTACGTGACGCCATCAGGCGCGCGCGCTGGATCGGCCGGCTTTTTTCTCCTCGAGGCAGCTGACATCGCCGCGATGACGCCTGGCACCAACGCCGGCGCGGCGCACCCGGTGGTCGAGGGCGGCAAGCTTGATCCGATCATGAAGCAAAAGCTTGAGAACGACACGACAGCGTTTCTGAGGTCGTACGTCTCGGTACGTAAGCGCAACGTTGACGCGGCCCAGGATGCGGTGCTGAACTCGAAATCCTACAGCGCGGCTGAAGCGCTGCAGTTGAATCTCGTCACCCTGATTGCGCCCGATGTAACAAGCCTGCTCAACACGCTCGACGGGCGCACCGTTACCCGCTTCAACGGAACCGTTGTTCAGCTGCACACCCGTGGCGCGGCGCTCGTGCCTGTGGACCTGACAACGCGCGAGCGGATCCTGGACTGGCTTATCGACCCGAATATCGCGCTGCTGTGCCTGATCTTTGGGGCGCTGCTCATTTACCTCGAGTTCAACACGCCCGGCACCATCATTCCTGGAGCACTGGGCACTCTGCTGGTGCTCACCTCGCTTTTCGCGCTCAACCTGCTGCCGGTGCGGGGTACTGCCGTCATGCTGCTGGTGGCAGCGCTGGTGCTCCTGCTACTTGAAGTGAAGGTACCGAGCCACGGCGTGCTCGCCACAGCAGGCGTGGTGTGCCTGATAGTCGGTGGGCTCACGCTGGTCGCCGGGCCGATCCCGGAGCAGCGCATTCACCTCGCCACAGCGGCCGGCACCGGCGTCGGCTTCGGCGTTATCACCGTGTTCCTGGTGCGCATCGCCCTGCAGGCACGGCGCAACAAGCTGATGACCGGACCGCAGGCGATGGTCGGTGCGATCGTCGTCGCGCAGGAGGCTTTTTCTACGCAGGGGGCCGCGGCGCCGCGCGGGCAGGTCATGGTGCGCGGAGAGCTCTGGTTTGCCGAGGCCGACCACGCGCTCACGCCCGGGGAGCATGCCCGCGTCAGCGCCGTACGCGGCCTCACCCTGTTGGTGGAGCGGATTCCAGATCGCGCAACAGGCTCCAGATCAGCCTGAACGGCCCGCCCTGCTGGAGTACACTCGGGAGCGAGTGAGGCAATATTCATGAGTGTTTTCGGCCTGGCAGCCATTGCCATTGTCGTCTTTTATCTATTCTCGTCGATTGCTATCCTGCGCGAGTACGAGCGGGCTGTCATCTTTCGCCTGGGTCGCGCGCTGCCGCCGCCCAAGGGCCCTGGCGTGATCTTTGTCTTCCGTCCGTTTGACCAGATGGTCCGCATCTCGCTCCGCCAGGAGGTGCTCGAGGTGCCACCGCAGGACGTGATCACCCGCGACAACGTGACGTTGAAGGTCAATGCCGTCATCACCCTGCGCGTACTCGATCCAGCGCGCGCCGTCATTGAGGTCGCCAACTACGTCTACCAGACCTCGCAGTTCGCGCAGACCACCCTGCGCTCGGTGCTGGGCGAGGTCGATCTGGACGGACTGCTCTCGCACCGCGACGCGCTGAACCAGCGCATCCAGACCATCATCGACGCGCGAACCGAACCATGGGGCGTCAAGGTTGTTTCGGTCGAGGTGAAGCAGGTCGATCTGCCTGAGTCCATGCTACGCGCGATGGCGCGGCAGGCCGAGGCCGAGCGCGAGAAGCGGTCGAAGATCATCAACGCCGATGGCGAGTTCGAAGCGGCACAGCGCCTGGTCGACGCAGCCAGACTGCTGGCCGAACAGCCTACGACGATGCAGTTGCGCTACCTGCAGACACTGCGTGACATCGGCACAGAGAAAAACACCACGATCATCTTTCCGTTGCCGATCGAAATGCTCTCCCTGCTGAACCGCGCGGTTGCTGCGGTGAGCGGCGCGGCCGCTCCGCCGGCAAAGCAGGACCACCAATGAGAACGATGATCGATACCATGCCGGAGGAGCCCGCGCCATCGCAGGATGTAACGCTTGGCTTGGCCGCGCTGACCGGGATCTTCCTTGCGGTTGTTCTGGTATGCGCCTTGTTCTTCGGCTTTGGCTACTCGACAGGCCGCACCCTGCATGCAGGCGGCGCGACAACCCAAAGCGTAACCGCGGCGGCTACGAACGCCGTTGCGAGCCCTGGCCAACTCGCAGTGACGTCTCCAGCGCTCGCGCCAGCAGAGCCAGTCGCAAAGCCCAGTGCCGGGACTGCGTACATGGAGTCGGACCTGCCGCCTGGCTCGGAAGCAGAAGCCGATCCGGCTCCACGGCAGGCGGAGAGATCGGCCCGTCCGGCTGCGCAAAGCTCCGCAGCGCCAAACTCCAGGCCTGCCCTGACAGCCCGCGCTGCAATTCTTCCGCCCGGCGCGGCCCCATCAGCAGCGGGCGTAATGGTTCAGATCGCGGCTGTGGCACACCAGGGAGATGCGGATGCACTCGCCGCCTCGCTGCGTAAAAGCGGCTACACGGCGATCGTCCGCACCGAGCCCCAGGACAGGTTCTTGCATGTGCAGGTAGGCCCATTCGCAACCCGTGACGAGGCGCGAACCATGCGCTCCCGCTTGCAGGCTGATGGCTACAACGCTTTTATGAAGCCGTAAATCCTTGCTCTACGTCCGGCAGCGCCGAGGCAATCGACGCTCGCACGGCCTGCATGAGCGCCTCACGCGACAAGAAGCTGCCAGGGTCAAGCGGCGGGTGAAAGGTGACGCGCGCAGTGGATGGCCGCAGTCGCTGACTACCCTTGCGCAGCATGGCGCCTGTGCCATCGATTGTGACCGGGATCACCGCCACCCCGGTCTGCATGGCCACGAAGAATGGCCCTTTCTTGAAGGGGAGCAGGTGTCCATCTTCAGAGCGCGTGCCCTCCGGGAAAATCGTTAACGAGAAGCCCGAGCCAAGGACCGCCACTGCGTCGCGGAGGCCTTGCTTGGCGCTCTCGAGACTTCCCGAGCGATCCACCGGCACAAAGCGTCCGAGGCGCATCGCCAGGCCGAAAACCGGGATCTTCATCAGAGACTGCTTGACCATCATGGCCGCATTCGCAGGCTGCACACACGCCAGCAAGGGCGGGTCAAGATTCGACTGGTGATTGGCCATGTAGAGGCAAGGCACTCCTCGTGGCACTAAGTCAGCGCCTTGGACCAGAATACGAATGCCTGCCGCGCGCAACCCTGTCCGCATCACCGCCAGGCCGGCGCGGTAGAGCAAGCGCACGTCGCGCGTTGCGGCGGTCCATGGGATGCAAATTGCAGCAGCCGGCAGGCCGAGGACTGTCCAGACGAAGAACAGGATGAGAGAAGGCAACATCTCAGGCGCGGTCCTCAGAGCGCGGTAGCTCCAGCGCATCGTTGGCACGGGCCCTGAGAGCGTTCGGCAGCTTCTCGTAGATGCCATCGAAACCACCATTGGACAGGATTGCGACGACGTCACCCGCAGCCAACTCCGGCACGATCGCGCTCACGATATCGTCGGCGTGGGCATAGAGCGCGGCTTCGTGACCCCGGCTCGCAAGCGCCAGCAGAATGGCTTCGGGGTGCAGACGCTGGTCAAGGGGGATGCTCTCCTGCTTGAAAACGCCGGCCAGCACGATGCGGTCAGCCAGCGCTAGGCTTTCCACCAGCTCACGCTCAAAGATGTTGCGGCGCAGCGTGTTCGATCGCGGCTCAAGCACAGCCCACAAGCGGCCGTGCGGGTATGCCGAACGCAGCGCGCGCAGTGTTTCGCGGATGGCGGTAGGATGGTGCGCGAAATCGTCGATGATCGTGACACTATCAACGACGGCGCGCACTTCAAGACGGCGCTTTACGCTCTCAAAGCTTGCGAGCGCTGCAATGATTGCTGTGGCTGGCACGCCCTGGCCCGCGGCAAGCGCAGCAGCGGCGGTGGCGTTCAGCGCATTGTGCTCGCCCGCCATCGGCAGCGATAACTTGGCAAACAGTTCGCCATCGCGCAGCAGCGTCCAGCGCGTGCCACCGTGCTCGTGGCTGAGGCCTTCAACGCGCCACGTTGCGTCGGGTGAGAATCCGTAACGTTCCACGTTACACATGGCGTTCGCAAGGCACTCGCTCACATTGGGTGCGCCGTCAAAAGCGACGATGCGCCCACGTCGAGGCACGAGGTTCACCAGCCGTTTAAACGCCGTTTTCACCGCGTCCAGGTCGCGGTAGATATCCGCGTGGTCGAACTCGACATGCGTGAGGATAAGCGCGTCCGGGAAGTAGTGCATGAACTTCGGACCCTTGTCGAAAAAGGCTGTGTCATACTCATCGCCTTCAAGGATGAAGGGTTTCGACGCGCGCAGGGCAAAGCTCGAGCCAAAGTTCTCTGCCACGCCGCCGACCAGAAAGGACGGCTCGAAGCGAGAGTCGCCGCGCGAGGCCACCTCGTAGATCCAGGCAAGCATGCTCGTGGTGGTGGTCTTGCCGTGGGTGCCGGCGACAACGAGCGACTCGCGTCCGCGCAGAAACTCCTGTTCGATCAGCTGCGCCATCGAGGTAAAAGGCAACCGCTGATCGAGCACATACTCCAGCTCAGGATTGCCTCGTGAGAGCGCGTTGCCGATCACCACGAGGTCCGGCGCAGGATCAAGATTTCGCTCGCCGAAGGGCTCCATGATTTCAATGCCGAGCGAGCGAAGCAGGTCTGACATGGGCGGATAGGCAGACTGGTCTGAGCCCGTGATGCGGTGCCCTTTGCGCTGCAACAGCCCGGCAAGCGATGCCATGGCAGTACCGCAAATGCCGATGAGATGAATGTGCTTAGGTGTGTGCATGCGTGTAGGCCGAGCGTTCCGTCTCTAAACCTTTCTCATTCGATCTTTTCCAGTGCATCACGCTCTCTTGCTCTCGTTGCATCCTGCGCGAGGGGAAGGTTCTACGTTCACTCCTGCCCTTTGCCGAGTGCGAGGACACACTAGGCAAGCACCGCAGGTTCGCTGATGCGCAGCCACGGCGCACCCCCAGGTTCGTCTGGCAGAGTCAACCTGGCCTGCAGCCCAAGCGGCAGCGTAACATTCGCGCGCGACACATGCCCCGATCGAAGACCAATCGCAACTGGACCCGCCAACCCATCGAGCGCGGCGAAGATCGCCTGCTCCAGCAGGCCAGGGGGCGCGCCAGGCGAAGTACAGTCCAGCATCTCTCCAAAGATATAGCCTTTCACCCCGTCGAGCTTACCGGCCAGGCGTAACTGCCGCAGCATGCGATCCACCTGGTAAGGCTTCGCGCCTACATCTTCGAGGAAGAGCAGCTTGCCTTCTGTGTGCGGCGCATAGGGCGTGCCAAGCGAAGCGGCAAGCAGGCTCAAGCAACCGCCGTAGAGAATGCCCTGAGCATCGCCAGGGCGAAGCACCCGCATACCGTGCGCGGTTGAGTAGGCGGGCAACTGACCGGTGAGCACGGCGTCAAAACTCGCCAGATCGGCGCCCTCCGCGCGGTAGAAGTCCGCAGCGAGCATCGGCCCGTGAAAGGCGACAAGTCCTGTTTGATCCATCAGCCAGGTTTGCACGGCAGTCATGTCACTGTAGGCGAATAGCGGCTTGGGGTGGCTGCGGATCAGCTCAAGGTCGAGCTCTTCAAGCAGGTAGTTCGATCCGTAACCGCCACGGGTACACATGATCAGATCCACTGTCGCATCAGCAAAGGCAGCATGCAGATCGGCAAGCCGCGCCTCGGCGCTTGCCGCGAAGTAGGGCGGGTACCTGCCCTCTGCATGCGCACCGAAGCTGAGACGGTAGCCGCGGGCCGCGAGCACTCGTGCGCCCTCGGCGATCCGTGCGGGCTGTGCGCTGCTGGCCGGCGCGATGATGCGGACCAGCGGCGGCAGCCCTGCTGTCCGCGTCGCTGGAGGCTTGAGGGTCACAGGCCTGCGCCTGACGTTACGAATGCTTCGCCCTGCGCAAGGATGGATGCTGGCCCGGTCAAAAGCATCTCGTCCTCGGGCGCAAGCCACTCGATCTGCTGCGTGCCGCCCGGCGCCTCCACCAGCAGGCGCCGGGCGCAGCCTCGCAGGACCATCGCCGCAGCTGAAGTTGCGCAGGTCCCCGTTCCTGACGAAGTGGTTGGTCCAACCCCGCGCTCGAAGATACGGATCGCAATTTCGCCCGGCTCACGGACGTGCACGAACTCGACATTGGTCTGCTGCGGAAAATCAGGGTGGACGCAGATGGAGCGGCCAAGCTCCTGCCAGGTGCTTCCGTAAGCGTAAAAGCTCTCGTCCTCGACGAAGATGACAAAGTGCGGGTTGCCGGTCGAGACGACAGCGCCTTCGACAGCAATCCCCTCCTCATCCAGGACAACGGTGCGCGCCGCAACCGTTGGTACGCCCATCCGCGTGGCGATCGTGCACGTCGTTTCGCTCGGACGCGCAATGAGCCGGCAGGCGCGCGCGCCTGCATCTGTTTCGAGCGTGATCGTATCGCCCGCAGCGGCGCCGCGTGCACGGGCCATGCAGGCCGCTACGCAGCGGGTGCCGTTGCCTGAGATCTCAGCAATCGATCCGTCGGCGTTATACAGCCGGATGGCCCCGCTTCGGTCCCCGGTCCATGCAAGGTACTCAACACCGTCGGCGCCTACACCCGTCGTACGCGCACACAACCGGACGGCCAGTGCGCGCTCATCGATGCCCGGTTCAAGTTGATCGCGCTCGACGATCAGGAAGTCGTTGCCGCAGGCCTCAGCCTTGGTAAAGCGGATGCTCATCTGGTGAACGCTCTTTGCGCGAGGAGAGTGTGCCCCGGTTTGATCGATTCGTGTCATTTGTTGGACAGGCTACCAGGGCCAGAAGGCGTGATGTAGAAGGATTGTGGCAGGCGGTCAGAGGCGTAAATGCGTGCGCACGGCTGGCCTGTGGAGCAAACAACATCCAGCAGAGAGAGGCCGCCAGGATGTGCGGTGATCGCTTGCGCAACGGCATCGCCCTCGATCGCTACCACAAAGGGCGCGGCAGTGGCGGGATGCGCCAGCGCGGCAGACCAGGCCTGGTCGTCGGTATCGTTGATCGTCCGGCGCAGCGATAGGCCAGCCTGCTCGACCGCGCCGATGTGATCGGAGGTGTACATCAGGATTTCGCCCGGTGGGAGGCTGGCCAGCGCACGACCGAGCGCGGACTCGAACGGGATGCGCGTGCGCGAGTTGACAACAGCCTCGGCAAAGACCAGGGGCGTGGCGCGCACGAGCGCCCAGGTGTTCAGGAGAACCAGCACCACCGCTGTTACATTTGCAGCAAGCGGCGCCCAGAGGGGGCCGCGACGGCGCACCCACTGCAAGGCCGCGTGCAGCGCGAAGGCAAGCGAGAGCGCCAGGGCAGGGAGCAGTTCCATGCCATAGCGCGTGTTGTAAAACGAGTAGGGCGGCCACGGCGGGATAAATATCGGCACGGAACCGTAGGCGACCGAGTACGCGTAGAACGGCCACGGCAACCAGAGCAGTGCGAGCACGCCGCGAGCCTGCCGTCGAACGAGCGCGACAGCTACACCGGCAAACGCGAGCACCAACAGCACGTTGCCTGCATGCGCCGGAGTAGCTCCGAGCTCCGCCGTTTTCACGAAATAGTGCGCGGCGATGCCATAGTGGTGCCAGCCGGGATAATGCGACGCACCGGCTGGCGTGGTTTTCAGATCTATCGCGCGAGCCGAGTAAGGTCCACGGAGAAAATCCAGCGGATCGTGAAATTGCTTTTGGTTGTAGGCAAGCCATCCAAGCGGAGCCGTAAGAACGATCGCAGTAAACAAGACGAAGATGCCGCCGGAGTGACGACGCAGCCGCCCGTGCCGCATGGTAGTCCAGCATGCGAGGCACCAGGCAAGCGCGGCGAAAATCCATCCGTCGTAGCGAGTGAAGACAGCAGCGGCCAGGAGCAGGCCGAGCAAGACGAGTAGACGCTCGAGCCTGCGCTCTTCGCCGGCGAGTTCGAAGCGCTGGCTTGCCGCATTGGCCGCAACGGCGGTTGCATGTTGCTGCTCCGCGTAAACCGCTTCTACCGTTACGATGTGCGCAGTAGCCCTGGCCAGCGCTGTCAAAGAGACCGCGGCCCAGATCATCTCGGCCAGGAAGAGTGGCTCGTTCATTGCTGTCGTCTGCATGTAAAGCAGCCCTGGATTGAGCGCGTAGAACGCCGCACCAACAGCCGCCGCGGCAGGCTGAAGCCAGTAGCGCGCTAACCGATAGAGCCCAACAACACCGAAAACATAGGCCAGCATGGAAGGCGGCGCACCAGCGAAGCCACTCTGCCACCAGCTCATCTTCTGAACGAAAGGCAGTAGCAGCAAATGCGGCAGCGGCAGCCATACCGAGCCAAGCTGGCGGAATCCAGGGTTGATCGAATCGAAGATGCGTCGAGCAATGTGCAGGTGAGCGACCGCGTCGCCGTAGAGCAATACGAGTTGATGCGGCAGGCAGTAAGCCAATGACAGGAGCGAGAGGAGGGATGCGATCGCGCCGACGAAGAGGCACTCCTGGCGAAGCGCCCGCGTAGGCGTCCACGCGGCGGGCGCCGGTGCGCTGCGCGCTTGCGCGCTGGCGGCGTATCGCGCTGCTCGGCTCGGCCTCGACATCCTTGCTCCCTCGGGCTAGTGTACTTCCGCGTGCGGCTGGTTAGGCGAGATGGCTCAACCGGCACAACTCGTGAAAGCGCGCTTCGATCTCATCCCGGGTCAGCGCTTCCAGCCGTTCAGTGCCAAAGCGCTCCACCGCAAAGGAGCCGAGTACGCTGCCATAAAACATGGCTGTCCGGAAGGCCGCGGGTGTTACAGCTGGCTGCGAAGCCAGGTAGCCATAGAAGCCACCGGCGAAGGAGTCACCGGCGCCGGTTGGGTCCACTACCTCCGCCAGCGGCAGCGCGGGGGTGCGAAACGGCATGCGTGCCTGCAACTGCTCACCGGGAAAGGCGCTGCTTGAGAAAAATGCCGTCGCGCCGTACTCGCCGTGCTTGACGATCAGGCTCCGCGGACCGAGCGCCAGAATCGTGTTGGCGGCTTGCAGCAGGTTGCTCTCGCCAGCCAGCAACTTCGCTTCACCGTCGTTGATCAGCAGCGCGTTCAGCTCGGGCAGCACCTTGAGCAGGTTCTCGCGATGCGCGCCGATCCAGTAATTCATTGTGTCGCCGCAGACCATGCGCGCATGTGGCAGTTGCGCGCGTACCCGGGCTTGTAAAACGGGGTCAATGTTGGCAAGGAAAAGGAACTCCGAGTCCTCGTAAGCCGAGGGGATCTTCGGCGAGAACGTCTCGAAGACGTTGAGCTCGGTCGCGAGGGTTTGCGCGTTGTTCAGGTCGTCCACGTAGGAGCCGCGCCAGAAGAAGCTTTTGCCGGCAACGTGCTCGATGCCGCGGGTGTCTATGCCGCGCGCGGTCAGGCGAGACTCTTCGGCTTCTGTAAAGTCGTCGCCGACCACGCCGATGACGCGCACCTGGGTGAAGAAGCTCGCCGCCAGGGCGAAGTACGTGGCTGCGCCGCCAAGGCACCGCTCGCGTGTGCCCGCCGGCGTTTCTATGCCGTCGAAGGCAACGCTGCCTACTACGAGGATGGACATGATGGGCTCTCTCGTTTTCTACAAACTGTTGGGCAAGAGCGGGCTATGTTGCGTACCGGAGAATGGCGAGAAGCAGACCCTTGGCTCCGCACAGGAGGACAACATACTGCCTAGTTTCCTTGCGTAACCGCCGCGATGACGTATCTGCAGGGACTACACGCTCAGGTACTTGCCATAGAGCAGCGCCAGCTTTTCGCGCGTGGCAGCAGGGATCAGCTCGCGGCTGGTCATGATGGCGTACTGCGCAGCGGTGGCACAGGCGCAGGTGCGTGCCTGCTTGTCGGCAGGCAGCAGGTTCACTGCGGCACGCACCACCCGACTCGCATTTGCGCTGTTCTGGTGCATCACCGCGATCACCTGCTCGATCGTCACATCCTCATGACCTTCGCGCCAGCAGTCGTAATCAGTGACCATGGCGAGCGTCGCGTAGCACAGCTCTGCCTCGCGGGCGAGCTTGGCCTCCTGCAGATTCGTCATGCCGATGATGTCGGCGCCCCAGCTGCGATACAGATTTGATTCGGCACGGGTTGAGAACTGTGGGCCTTCCATGCAGACGTACGTGCCGCCGCGGGTGCCGACCACTCCCTCTTGCTTGCATGCCTCAGCGAGCGTCGCCGCTACGTCGCCGCAGATGGGATCAGCGAACGCTACATGCCCGACGATCCCCTCGCCAAAAAACGTTGCCGTGCGCGCAAAGGTCCGGTCAATGAACTGGTCAGGGATGACAAAGTCGGTCGGCTTGTGCTCTTCCTTGAGCGAGCCTACAGCGGAGACAGACAAGATCCGCTCCACCCCGGCAGCTTTCAGGGCGTAGATGTTGGCGCGGAAGTTGAGCTCAGACGGCAGGAGGCGGTGGCCCTTGCCGTGACGCGCCAGGAAGACAACTGAACGCTCGTCCAGCTCACCAAAGACAAGAGCGTCGCTGGGGTCGCCAAACGGAGTGGATACGCGCTCTTCGCGCACATTACTGAGACCGGGCATGGCGTAGAGCCCACTGCCCCCAATGATGCCAATCTTTGCTTGCTGCAATCGTGTACTCCAAGGGCGCAGATGGGATGCGCTGGCGCGGGGACTCGCTCTGCGCCAGCGTGCTTCAAGGCGAAAGCCCAGTATACCCGGCGGTCGACGCCCGGCTTTTAGCGAGGCGGGTGCGAAGCGCGAAGCCCAGACTTCATCATCCCTTGTGCCGCAAAAAAGCCAACCAGGGGAGCCGTCAGCTCCGCACCAGCCCGACCGGGTACGTCCCGCTGCAGGGCAGCAGGCTGCGCCGCCTCCACAGCACCCGAGGCAGGCATCATTAGCCGCTGCAGCTTGATTGCGAGATCGCTCTCAAAGCCTTCGCTCACGAACACGCGCATACCGTCGGTCGCGATCACCACCGGCCCCTCCTCCGTGGCGAAGTGGAGCGCGCGGCTATCCTGCGATGGCGGCTCGGCTCTGAGTTGCTTGTATTTACGCGTGAGGCTGGTCGCGTATAGCTTCGCAAACGAATCGGCGGCCGCTGGCGTGGTCCACCGCGAAAGGTACAGCAGGCCGACCGACGCAGTCGAGTTCTTATCTGGGGCCGCCTTGCGCTGAGCTGCATAGTACTCGCCGCCATCCCAGCCAAGCGCCAGGTCGGCGGCCGGGCCGGCCCCCCCAAAAAGCTGGCCCAGCATCCGCACGTCGAGCGCACCCATCACGCCCAGATCATAGGGGGTGTAAGTCGCATCCAGTAGCGGGTGCAGGTCAGGCAGGGTCAGCAGCGCGGGCTTTACCCGCTGCTCGTAGGCATGGGGGTGCATGATCTCGTAACTTGTCTCGGGCGGGCGATCCAGAACAGCCGCAAAGGCCGCCGCCGCGCCATGATCCTTGAGCAGGGTCTGCTCAAAACGCAGGCCATCCTGATAGGGGAAGAGCAGCGACTCCTTCAAGACGAACGGCGCTCGCGAGAGGACCGGGTTGTCCGGATCCGGCTTCTCCTCCGTGTCCTCCTGGTCGGCCGGTATGTCGGGCGAGGTGCGCAGGCTCTGCGCCATCGGGGCGAGCGACCAATCCATATAAGTGACCATTGCCTGGCCCTCAAGTGCAGCCTCGCGCGCCGTGTCAGCCTCATCTTGCCGCAGGTGGCGGTTGTCCTCCGCTACATCTCTGGGGGTGCCGTCGATCGACTGGTCGCCCCACTTTTCCAGGTCTACATGCTGATCCTGCAAGGCGTGGGTCAACTCATGCGCCAGCACCGGCTTCTGCTGCTCAGGATCGATCCAGTTCAGCAGGTTCACGGTCTTGGTCTTGGCGTCGTAGAAGCCGGCAATCTGCTCCTTGAGCAGCGAGAGCATGAAGGGACGTAGCGCAAACTCCTGCGGGAGCATGCCAAACTTCTTCAGCACGATTTCTGAGCGCTCGACCCGCGCCGTGTCCTTGTCCTCGTGCATCTTTTCCACCAGGAAGGCCTCGACCGCCTTACGCGTGGTAAGACGGCGCTTGACGGGATGGCGGATCGGCAGCGCCGTCTCCTGCGAAGCGAACTGGAGGATCTGGTCGACCGAACGGAAGAGTTCGCGCGCCTGCGCCGGGGTTATGGCTTTTTCGGGTTTGGCCGTAGTGTCGACCGTCGCCGTCCTCTCAGGCGTGGTTGGCGCCAGAGGTGGTTGCGTTGTGGGCGAGGTAGGCTGGCCGGGGATTGACGCGGTCTGTGCCCTGAGCGTAGCCGCGGGCCCTACGGTGAGAACCATCGCCAGCGCTAAAACGCTCTGGTAGTGCAAACTTCTCTTGATCAATCCAGATAACCTTTCACCGCGACTCTGCCCGCCGCACGCTCGCGGGTATCGCACGTGTGGCTGGGGTGCAAGACTATAATCAGCATGCGGGCGGCTGCTGATCCCGGGAAGTAGCTGACAAGCTGATGACCAAAATCCTGCACATGGACGAGAACGCAGCACCTCCTATGGTAGACGGTGCGGTGGTTCCTGTGACACCTCTGGCTGAGGCGCTCCACGCGGCCAGCAACTCACTCGTCAAGACGCGTGGGGCGCGTACGGCTGCTCTCTTCTCTGACGCGCAGCAAGAGCTTTTCGCGCTGACTGCCGCGGCTGGCGTGTTTGATCGCGGTCAACGAGTGCGCCTAGGCATTACGGGCGAAGACCGTGTGCGCTGGCTGAATGGCATGGTGACCAACACCGTCAAAGCGCTGGCTACTGGCGCGCATCACTACACGTTTGTGCTGAATGCGCAGGGCCGCATCCAGGGCGATGCGTCCGTCTTCGCGTTGAGCGATCGACTGATCGTCGAAACAGATCGCGCCCAGGCCGCGCACCTGCACGCGCACCTGGACCGCTTTATCATCATGGACGATGTCGAGCTTGGCTGGGAGGAGAGCCTCACCTCGATCGGCATCGCCGGGCCGGATGCCGCGACCCTGTTAGCTGCCGCAGGGCTGCCCGTGCCTGCCGCAGGCTGCTTTGCCTCAAGCCCTGCGGCGCACGTGGTCTGCGAGCATAGCCCGGGCGTCCGGCGCTACTCCGTCTGGGTACCGGGGGCCGACCTGCTCCCGCTTTGGCAACAGCTGACCGCCGCGGGTGGCCTTGCCGCGGGGGCGTTCGCCGTGGAAGCGCTGCGCGTGCTGGAAGGCACTCCGCTTTACGGCGCTGAGATCACCGAAAAGACTCTCGCCCAGGAGACCGGGCAGATGCATGCGCTCAACTTCAACAAGGGTTGCTATCTCGGCCAGGAGATTGTCGAACGTATCCGCTCCCGCGCGACCGTGCACCGCGGTCTGCGACAGTTTGCGCTCACCGGGGAGCCTGCGTCCCCCGGCATGCCGCTGATGGCTGGCGAGACAGTGGTTGGCGAGCTGACCAGCGTGGCGCCTGTCGCGCTGCCCGGGCAGACAGACCAGGGTGCGCTGGGTATGGTTCGCATCGAAGCACTGGAGCGCGCCGAGACTTTACACTACCCGGGCGGCGGCGCGCGGCTGCTGAGCCCACCGCTGCTCTCTCCGGCAAGCGTCTGATCGCAGGAGCCCGGCCCCACACTCTTTTGAAAGAAAAGGAAAAACCTATGGCTGAGAAACCGCCTGCCTTCGTCGTAAACGACCGCCGCAAGTTCACTGCCGAGGGCGACATCCGCGAGGGATACACCCCGCCGCCGGAACCGCCTCCAGCTGCTTCTGTTGAGCCAGAACCGCTCCAGACCGGCACAGCCGCTGCCGTAGCTCCACCCGCGCCGGCCAAGGTAGTCACCATGCCAAATCGCACAACCGTCGAGGCCGACGACTTCGGCACGGCCGACGACCTGCGCGAGGAAGACATGGCGGGCGCAGGCTACGACGTGGATGGGGACGGGCTTTCCTCTGACGACGAGGCCGAGCTGCCCAGCCTGCCCACATCCGCCGAGTCGGCGGAGCAGCAGAGCGCTTATCAACGCTCGGCGCGCGAGATGGACCTGCTGCTGGCACAGGCCAATCCCGGCATGAAGGCTCCGGCAGCGGTCGGCTTTGAGCATCTGGTCCAGAACTTTTACCTGGCTGCCATCATGGCTATGGGTGCCGGTACGGAGCCTGGGCAAAAACCTCGGATTGACATCCTCGGCGCTCGCCAGGCTATCGACATGCTGACCGTGCTTGAAGACAAGACCCGCGGCAACCTGGATGAAAAGGAGCAGCGGTTGGTGCAGGGCGTTGCGTTTGAGCTGCGCATGATGTTCCTGGAACTGACAAACGCAATCGCGGCGCAGGCCCAGCAGGCGCCGCCTCCGGGCAGAAAGTAGACTGGGCACCCTGGACGCGAGCGCGACAGGATGGATCGAGGGCACCCTGACCGTGCTCGGCAGCGGCACGTCGATGGGCGTGCCGATCCCAGGCTGTCGCTGCTCGACCTGCACCTCGGCTGATCCGCGCGACAAGCGGATGCGCCCCTCGATCGCGGTAAGCTGGGGGCGGCGCGGCACCGAGGACGAGCCGGCGCATCGCGTCATCATCGATACAGGGCCGGAGTTCCGCCTGCAGGCCCTGCGCGCAGGCATCCGGCAGGTCGACGCCGTCCTCTACACGCACTCGCATGCTGACCACATCCTGGGACTGGACGACCTGCGTGCGCTGAGCTTCCTGCGCAAGGGTCGTTCGTCGAGCAAGCTGCCGCTTTACGCCGACGACGAGACGGCAACGGTGCTCGAGCGCATCTTCGACTACACCTTTTCTCCAAAATCTACCTACCCAAACAAGGCGCTCGTTGCAATACACCGCATCGCGGGCGAGGAGTGCGTCCAGGTCGCAGGCATGGCCTTCCGGCGCATCCCGCTCAAGCATGGGCGACTGGACGTCGCAGGGTACCGGTTCGGCAACGCGGCCTACCTGACCGACATGAGCGCCATCCCGGAGACGAGCCTCAGGCTGCTTGAGGATCTTGATGTGCTGATCCTCGACGCGCTGCGCATCGAGCCGCATCCAGCGCACGCGAACGTGGCCGAGGCACTGAGCTGGATCGAGCAGCTCAAGCCCAGGCGCGCCTACTTTACCCACATGTCGCATGAGCTGAAGCATGAGGAGACAGAGCTTTCGCTGCCGCCGCATGTGCGCCTGGCCTACGACGAGCTTGAGCTGCCCATCACGCTGCAGGTATCTGGCGGCATCTCGCTTGCAGCTGCGGACAGCGGCGAGGGCGAGGCGTGAAGGTCTTCCGCTCTCTTGCCGAGGTGCTGCCGGGATACGGCCCGAGCGTGGTCGCCATCGGCAACTTTGACGGCGTGCATCGCGGGCACCTGTCCATCCTTCACGATGTGTGCGCACGCGCAGAGGCGCTTGGCGCGCACGCCATTGCTGTTACCTTTGACCCACACCCTCTTAAGCTGCTGTACCCAGAGCGGGCGCCGAAGCTCATTACGCCGCTGGCGCAACGGCTTGAGCTTCTCGCCGCGGTCGGCGCCGAGGGCCAGGGCCTGGACGCAACCCTGGTCCTGCCTTTTACGCGCGAGTTCTCTCAGTACTCCGCCGAGGGCTTTGCCACCGACGTGCTCGCAGCCGCGCTGGGCGCGGTTGAGGTGCATGAGGGCGACAACTTCCGCTTCGGCTATGGCGCGCAGGCTGGGATGACCGAGTTGCGCGCGCTCGGGGAGCAGCTGGGCTTCAGCGCTTTTACGCACCCGGTGCTTACCGTCCGTGGCATGGCGGCGGCCAGCAGCCAGGTACGTGCGCTGGTCGCAGCTGGGGATGTCAGCCAGGCACGGGCGCTGCTCGGGCGACCCTTCACGATCCGCTCTACGCAGGCTCGCGGACGTGGCATCGGCACCAGGCTGCTGGTCCCTACCGTCAACCTAGCGCCCTACGACGAACTCGTCCCCGCGCACGGCGTCTACATTACCCGGCTGCGCATCGGCGATCCCGCGGCAGGCGGAGTGGGTGGACCGGGCGGCTCGTCCCGCCCCCCGGCGCCCTGTTTCAACGCGGTGACAAACGCGGGCAACCGCCCTACCTTTGGCGAGGACTCCTACGCGATTGAGAGCTACCTGCTCGACTACGACTCTGCCAACCCGCCCGTACTCACGCCCGAAACCCCGCTCGAACTCAGCTTCCTTGCTCGTCTGCGTGGTGAGCAGCGGTTTCCATCGCCCGAGGCGCTGAAGGCGCAGATCCTTCGCGATGTAGCCCGCGCCCAACGCTACTTCCGGCTTGCAGAACGTGCTCCTTTTCGGCATTAGGTGCATACGACACAACTCATTGTGCTCTCCGACGCGAGTGGATGCAGACTAACGTTAGTCCTGGAGAGTGCTCGTGGAATTCACCGTGCATCAAGCGAAGACCCAGTTCTCGAAGCTCGTGCAGCACGCTCTGGCCGGTGAGGAGGTCGTGATCACGAGCGGCAAGAAACGCAACAAGGTCGTCGAGCTTGTCCCTTTTGAAGAGAAGCCTGCCATTCGCATGGGCTGGCTCAAGGGTAGGATCCCCGACGTGGGTCCCGGGTCGCCCTTCGTCGATCCTCTGCCGGTAGAGGAGCTTCGACTGTGGAACGGAGAGGGTGATTGAGGCTTCTTCTCGATACGCACGCTCTCCTCTGGGTATCGAGCGTTCCTCAATACCTCTCCGAGCGAGCGCATGCACTTCTCAGCCAGAAGGGTCACGACGTCTTTGTCTCCGTTGTCACGAGCTATGAGCTCGCGACCAAGCACCGGCTGGGCAAGCTGCGCCAGGCACAGGAACTGCTGGATGGATTCGAGGAGCAGTTGGAGTCTGCGGGCTTTCACTTGCTGCCTATCAGCAGTCTCCACGCCCGCACGGCGGGAGCCTACAAACAGACCCACAAGGACCCGTGCTACCGCATCCTGGCGGCGCAGGCAAAGATTGAAGGCTTGACTCTACTTAGCGCGGACACGCAACTGGACAGCTTTGGCGTTCAGCGACTCTGGTAGCGAAGTCAGCAAAGGCGTCTGGCGTTCGTACATGAGACACAAGTGGGAGCAGTGAAATGGATCAGCCCGAAATAACACGCGTGTTCATAAGCAGTGGGAGCCATGCCGACACGGCTGGCGTCTGTCTAAGGATTGACAACATGAATGCGCCGAGAACAGCCAGCAAGTAACGCCCGACAGTAGTTATTCAGAAGCGCGCGGCATCAGCTTAACAGCCTCAGCTTACTCGCAAACCGCCTATGCCGCTGGCGCTCACTGCGTGACGTGTCCTCTGCCTGCGATCTTCAAGAGAGCGCCTCCCCGTTGCACCACCTGGGGAGGCACGCTCCTGCCCGCAAGTCAGTGGCCGCACCGCAGGTGCCGCCAGCCGCGCAGGCGGTCTCGCCTCCGGCTGGTAAACTGGCCACGGTGAAACATGTTTGAGAACCTCCAGGAAAAACTCCAGCGCGCCTTCAAGAACCTTCGCGGCCAGGGCACCATCTCCGAGGAAAACATCACGGATGCCCTGCGTGAGATACGCCTCGCGCTCCTCGAAGCCGACGTCAACCTCGCTGTGGTCAAGGAGCTGATCGAGCACATTCGCGAAAAGGCCGTCGGCCAGGAGGTGATGACTGCGCTCTCGCCCTCCGAGCAGGTCATCAAAATCGTCCGCGACGAGCTTATCGCGCTGCTCGGCAAGGACACGGCACGCTTCCAGTTCGCCTCCCGCCCGCCGACGGTCATCCTGATGGCCGGCCTGCAGGGGTCAGGAAAAACAACAACGACCGGCAAGCTCGCCGCCTGGCTGCAGAAGGGCGGCCACCGGCCAATGCTGGTCTCGGTCGACGTCTACCGCCCGGCCGCGCGCGAGCAGCTGCGCGTGGTCGCCGCTTCGATCAAGGCCAACATCTACCAGGGTGACCTCAAAGGTGAGGCGCCGGGCGCAGCTTTGGTCGAGCGCCTGGCGAAGGAAGCCCGTCGCGAGGCCGTCAACACCGGCTGCGATACGCTGATCGTCGACACCGCCGGCCGCCTCGGGATCGACACCGAGCTGATGGACGAGATGGCGATGCTCAAGACGCTGCTCGCCCCACAGGAGATCCTCTTCGTCGCCGATGCCATGACCGGGCAGGACGCTGTCCGCTCTGCCCTTGCCTTTCACGAGCGCCTGGCCCTCACAGGAACAGTTCTCACCAAGATGGATGGCGACGCCCGCGGCGGTGCCGCGCTATCGATTCGCCACGTCACCGGGCAGCCGGTCAAATTCATCGGCACCGGTGAGAAGCCCGACGCCTTTGAGCCCTTCCACCCGGACCGCATCGTCAGCCGCCTGCTGGGTATGGGCGACATGATGACCTTGATCGAGCGGGCCGAGTCCACGCTCGACCGCAAGAAGTCAGAGGAGTTCGCCAAGAAGGCGCTCTCCGGCGACGGCTTTTCGCTGGAAGACTTTCGCGATCAGCTTCGGCAGATCCGCAAGCTCGGTTCGCTGCAGTCGATCATGAAGATGCTGCCCTCGGTCGGCCCCTTCCAGGGCATCCAGCAGATGGCCGACCAGGTGGACGAGAAACAATTTGTGCGCGTAGAGGCAATCATCAACTCGATGACGCAGAAGGAGCGCAATAACCACGAGATCATCTCGGGCTCCCGCCGCAAGCGGATCGCCAATGGCTCGGGGACAAGCGTGCAGGAGGTCAACCAGCTGCTCAAGCAGTATGCGCAGATGCGCAAGATGTTCAAGGGGCTGGGCGCCGGCGGCGGCCAGATGCAGCGCCGTGCAATGAGTATGCTCGGCGGTATGAAGGGGATGGGCGGCCGCTAAGCTGCGTCGCCTGCCCGCAGCATCCGGCGGTCGCCGAGTCGAGGCGTATTCTTCAGTCATCGCGAGTGGAGCAGTGAACCATGCCAGAGGACGAGGACAGCCCGGCAGACGGCCCCAGGGGCGCAAGGCCACGAAGCTACGAGCAGGCGGCCTCGGCTCCGCTGCAGGACGCACTCGACGCCATGACCCAGCGCACCCGCTCCCTGGTGCAACCGGAACGGCTGGCCCCGTCAGAGCGAGCGATCGCCGAGCTTTTCTCGACTGGCATTGAGGGCGCGATACTGCCCGTCGGCACACGGGCACCCGAGTTCGTCCTCCCCGACAGCTCGGGGCGACGGGTCTCCTCGGGCGACCTGCTGGCGCTTGGTCCGCTAGTCATTAACTTCTTCCGCGGGCGCTGGTGCTCCTACTGCATGCACGAACTCGAAGCCTGGCAGCAGCTCCTGCCGGCGGTACGCAGGCGCGAAGCATTGCTGATCGGCATCTCACCTCAGACCATTCGCCAGAATGACTTCACGGCGCAACAGCATGGCATCAGCTTTCCATTGCTCTCAGACGAGGGCGTGTGGGTGAGCAAACAGTTCGGCCTCACCTATCAGGTGCCTGATTACCAGCAGAAGTACTACCGCTCGATCCTGGTCAACGTTCCTTTCATCAATGGTGAGCCGAGCTGGCGCCTTCCCTTGCCGGCGACTTACGCGATTGCGCAGGATGCGACGATCATCTACGCGCGTGCGCACGCTGACTTTCGCGTCCGGCCTGAGCCTCTCGAGGCTTTGGCAGCCTTGCCCAAGGCTCGCTAAGGAGTAGCAGCAGCGGCGCTCACTGGCTGCCCAGCGAGGAATCGTCCAATCGTGTCGTTCAGAAACTTCTCGTCCGCAGGGTTGCTGCCTGCGCCCGCCGTGTGCCCCCAAAGCGAAGGGATGGGTACCAGGGAGACGTGCGGGATGAACCCGGCTTCGTAGCGCGCATCTTCAAGCGGGAAGTAAAGGTCGGTCGCCGAAGGCATGTAGAGCAGTGGCACGTGCACCGACGCAAGGGCGCGCTCCACATTCCCGTTGAAGCCCGGCGTTGCGCCCACATCGTTGCTCTCCCAGGTGCGCATCTGCAGGATCAGGTCATTCGCATCGGCACCCGGGATAAAGTCGGTGCGGTAGTGATCGAGCACCTGCTGAAAGGTCGTGCCGGGCTTTTCATCACTTCGCCACAGCTCGCGCCGCCACCACTCCTGCGAGTAGAGCCAGCCGGTCCACACCAGCCCAAAGGCCTGCAGGCCCCTGGTGGGAGGCGTCTTGTAGTCGCCCCCCGCAAACGCCTGGTCCGCCGTGAGCGCGGCAATCTGTCCCTCCAGCCGTACTATGCCGTGCCCGTAGGTCTTTGCCGTGCCCGAGGTAGCAACCACCCTGTCCATGTACGTGGGATAACTGACCGCCCACTGGAAGGCCTGCTGCGCGCCCATGGAAAAGCCAACGACCGCGCGCAGGTGGGTGATGTGCAGCTGCTCTGTCAACAACTGGTGCACCGCATTCACATTGTCGCGAATGGTCATGACCGGGAACCTTGGTCCGTGAAACGGTTCAGGAGTGTTGCTTGGAGAAGAGGAGCGGCCATTGCCGAACAATTCGGTTGTGACGAGAAACAGCTTTGAAGTATCGAGCGCATGCCCCGGACCTGAGAGCCACTCGTAGCCATGCAGGTTGGCCATGTAGTGCGATGGCAGCAGGATGGCATTGTCTTTGGCCTCGTCCAGGCGACCGTAGGTTCCGTATACGACTTTTACCTCGGGAAGCGTGGATCCGCTTTCTGTGTGGAAGTTATGCAGGATAAATTCGTGCTGCTCGAAAGCCTGCGCAGGAGACTGCCCGACGAGCGGGCAGGGTGCCCCGATGCACCCAAGCCAGAGCAACAACGCAGACGATAGGCGCATTGGTTTCCTCATGCAACCTTGCTCGTTGCATCGGTTTCCTGGACAGCCTCTTTGGCATGGTCTGTCTGGCCAAAGGTAAGCTCCAGCGTGTCATTGATGGCTGCGCCAAGCAGCAGCGCCAGGCCACTGAGGTAAAACCAGGTCAGCAGCACGATCACCGCCCCGAGCGAACCGTAGGTCACCGAGTAGCTGTTGAAATAATGCAGGTAGACGCGCAGGCCCAGTGAGGCTACAAGCCACACCAGGATGCCGATCCCGGCGCCGGGTGTTACCCACTCCCAGGGCTGATCTTTAAGGTCCGGCGCCTTCCAGTAGACCAGCGCAAAACCCAGCGCGACCAGACCAAACGCTACCGGCCACGTGAGCAGCCGTATGCCCACAACAGCCGCAAAGCCCATCCCCCCATGCTCGTTTGAGACCAGCTTGTCTCCCAGGAAAAGAGCTGTGAGTGCGGCGGTAAAAAGCAGCCCGACCACAATGGTAAGCACGACTGCGACAAGCCTTGAACGCCAGAAAGGCCGCGTCTCTCGCACGTTGTACACCGAGTTCAGCGCGTCCTGGATCGCGGAGGTTCCGGAACTCGCCGACCAGATCGCCACCAGCGCACCCAGCAGCACCTTGCCCCCGCTGCTGGCGTGCGTAGTCTGGTGAAACGTATCGGCGACGATCTGGAACGCCGTCGGCGGAATCATGGTGGCCATGTAATTCAGCAGTTGCTCATTGAGATTGGACGCCGACTTTGCGATCACGCCGAGGAGGGCCGAGGCAGCAATGAGCATAGGGAAAAGCGCGAAAAAGAAATAGTAGGCCAGTTGCGCCGCACGCCCGGTTAGGTCGTCGCGTGTCACTGCTGCGTACAACTCTTTGCCGAAGCTTTTCACGTCGATGTGCCGCAGGTCCTTCCACGAGACGCGCCCCCGGTTGGCCAGGGTGGCTGCACGCTGCCGGGCCGGTGAGGGGTCGGGCTGCCCGGAGGCTAAGTGGTCCTGATCTTGAGGCATGGGTGCTGGCTCCTGGCATGGGGGGAAGCTGGTGGTGCGCTGTCTCAGGTAGATGCACAAGCGCTTCCTTTTGTCGGGTTCCGCATGATCAAAGAGCGTAGGCTTGCGCTTTCCGCACGGGAGCCGGATGCCAGGCATCGCTTGGCGCCTGTGACACAATGAGGCGTGCATAGAATTTGCGCGCTGCTTCTGCTTTTGGTGACAGCATGGCTGCTGGTCGCGCCTGTCGCGCTGGCCGGCCCAGGCCAGGCGCAGCTGCCTGCCTGCTGCCGTCGTGGCGGAGTGCACCACTGTGCGGGCACGCCGATCGAGGCAGATCGCGCAACCGCCTCTCTCCATCGAACGCCCTGCATGCTGATGCCGCACGCCGCTTTGGCCTTGCTGCAGCACAACGGGCTTGCCCCGGCTGCACTGACAGTTCCCTTTCAACCCAGCGCTTCAGGCTTTGTTTCGACGAGCGCGCTTGAAGGTTACGCCCACACCCTGGCCCTCAAGGCGCCGCGTGGTCCACCACCCTCTCTCGCTTTCCACGGTTAAGTGCGCCGCTCTGTCTTGCTGGCGTCGCAAACCTGATCGAGAACAAGACCTCCCGCAGCATACGCGCTCACTCATTTCAAGCGCGCGCTGCTGACAGGTCTCCCGTGCAAACACGAGAGAGGTCTTCTGCCGCATGTTCGACTACTTCCCCAGCAATCGATCCACCGGCGCGCTGGTGGTGTCGGCGCCCGCGCGTCTTCCTGCAGTGCTTGCCGCGCTGCTTGTCTCGGTCACCAGCCCCGCACATGCACTGTTGTATGGTCACGTACAAGGCGTAGTGCACGACCCGCAGCACCGGCCTGTCGCAGGCTCGCTCGTCACCCTGCATGCCGCGCACAGCGCTGAAGAGCAAACTGCTACAACCGGCGCGGACGGCAGCTTTCGCTTCCCGTCGGTCACGCTGGGCGAGTACACCCTTAACATCGCTGCAGCGGGCTTCGCCTCGCAGACACGTACGCTGATCGTCCAGGGTGACGGCACCGAGATCCTGCACGTGGAGCTGGCGCTTGGCAGCGTTGTGTCTGACACGCAGGTAAGCGAGCCGCTCAACGAAAATACAGCTACCACAACCACCCTGGTGAGCCGGGCTGAGATTGCGAGCACGCCTGGCGCCGAGTTGAGCAACAGCCTGCAGATGATTACCGATTACGTGCCAGGCGCCTACATGACGCATGACATGCTGCACATGCGTGGCGGGCACCAGGTCAGCTGGCTGCTCAACGGGGTCATGGTGCCGAACACCAATATCGCGACCAACCTCGGTCCGCAGATCGATCCCAAGGATATTGACTATCTCGATGTCGGCCGCGGCGGCTACGCGGCCAGCGCAGGCGACCGCACCTACGGCGTGATGAACGTGGTGCCGCGCTCAGGCTTTGAGAGCAATCGCCAGGCAGAGCTGGTAGTAACCGCAGGCAGCTTTCTTGAAACGAATGACCAGCTGAACTTCGGCAGCCACACCGAGCGCTTGGCCTACTATGGCAGCGTGAATGGCAACCGCAGCGACTATGGGCTCGCCGCACCGACGCCCGTCGTCGTCCATGATGCGGAGAATGGATTTGGCGGTCTGCTTTCGCTGATCGACAACAGGGGACCGCACGACCAGTTCCGCTTCGTTTCGCAGTTACGCCGCGACTTTTACCAGATCCCGTACGATCCCGATGCTTCAAGCCTGGAGAACCAGGTGTACGACTCGAACGGCCTGCGTGATGGGCAGAAGGAAGCAGACGGTCTGGCAACACTTACCTGGGCGCATACCTTCGGGCCTCGCGCGATGCTGACCCTCTCGCCCTTTTACCACTACAACCAGGCCGACGAAGTGGGCAATCCGGATGATCGGCCGGTTGCGAGCACAGCCATTCGGCAATCGAATTACGGCGGCGCGCAGTCCACTTTCTCGGCGACATTGGGCGACCACTCGATGGAGGCCGGCGTGTATGGCTTTGGGCAGCGCGATCATCAGCTTTTCCGTGCACTCTTCAACGACGGATCAGCGGCAAACTTTACCGATCGCGAGAGTGCGACCGGAGGTCTTGAGGAGCTTTGGTTTGGCGATACGTACCGCGTGACTCCATGGCTTACCGTCGGCGCTTCTCTGCGACAATCGCACTTCAGCGAGGCGGGTGGACCGGGTACCGGATCGCTCACGGAGGACGTCGTTTACCCGCGCACCAGCGTCGCAGTCGAGGTGCCAAAGCTGCACTGGGTTTTTCGTGCCTTCTACGGCCGCTACTATCAGCCCCCGCCGTTGCTCACCCTCTCAGGCCCGCTGCTTGCCTATGCGCAGAGTGCCTCGCTCAGCTATGGGCCACTGCATGGCGAGCGTGATGAGGAGCACCAGTTCGGCGTTCAGATTCCGTGGCGCGGGTGGGTGCTCGACGCTGACACCTTCAAGACGCGCGCGAACAATTTCCTGGACCACAACAATATCGGTGAGTCCAATCTCTTCTTCCCCGTCACCGTCGATGGCGCGCTGATCAACGCATGGGAGCTCACGCTGCGTACGCCAAGGCTCTTCCGGCGCGCGCAAGGCCATCTGGCTTACTCGAATCAGGTGGCCCAGGGACGGGGCGCCATTACCGGCGGCCTGCTGTGCAGCCCTGGCGCGAACTGCGACACCTCACCGGATTACGGGCCGCTTGATCACGATCAGCGCAATACTCTTAGCGTAGGTGGTGATACGGTGCTACCCGGGAAAGTATCTGTAACAGCCAATGTTTCGTATGGCTCCGGCTTTGTGAATGGCGACCCGAACCAGCAGTATCCTGGCGACTACCTGCCGGCGCACAGCTCGGTTGATTTAAGCCTGGGGCGCAGCTTCGGCGAAAACCTATCTGCTTCCATCACGACGCTCAACGTGACCAATCACCGAACGCTGCTCGACAACAGCCTTACCTTTGGCGGCTTCCACTACAACGATCCTCGGCAGATCTATGCCGAGCTCCGCTACCGGTTTCGCTACTAGTGCCAATCGCTACAGGCCGGCTGCGAGCACTTCTGCCAGGTGAAGGGCACGCCGGCTTGTGCCCTGCGCAATCTGCTCGCGGCAGGAGAATCCATCTGTAACTACCACGGTTGCGTTTCCTGCCGCACGAACGGCGGGCAAAAGCACGCGCTCGCCGAGCTGCTGCGAAACGGCATACTTTTCGCGCTCGAAGCCGAAGGGGCCGGCCATGCCGCAGCACCCCGAATCGAGCAGGGTGACGCTCGCGCCACTCGCGCGTAGGAGAGCAAGCTCAGCGTCCAGCTTGCCCATGGCCTTGTGATGGCAATGGCCATGCACCAGCACCTCGGGCGCGTCGGAGCTGCGCAATGGATGCCAGTCTGGGGCGTGCTGTGCGAGCCCTTCGGCAAACAACCAGGATTGGGCAGCAAGCCTTTGCGCACGGGCATCGTGTGGAAAGAAGTTCAGCAGTTCATCGCGGAAGACGCTTGCGCAGCTTGGCTCGAGAAACAGGAACGGCACCCCTCTGTCGATCTCGGAGGCAAACCGCGCGAGGATGCGCGCAAGGTATTCGCGGGCTTCGGTGAGCATGCCGAAGTCGTAGAGCGGGCGCCCGCAGCAGACGTGCTCGCGCGGCGTCTGCGGCTCAAGACCTGCGGCCTTGAGTACGCGCTCGGCTGCCGAAAGCGCCTGCGGATGGAAGTAGTTGTTCCACGTATCAGGCCATAGCAGCACGCGTTTGGCTGTTGTTTTCGGCGCCCGCGTGCGCAGGGCGCTCGTGTAACTTCGCGCAGCAAAACGCGGGAGCGTCCGCTCCGGCGCTATGTGTAACAGTGCCTGTGCTATTTGCCTGGCGCCCGGGATCCGTAGCGCGGCGTTTGCCAGGCGTGGCGTCACCTCAGGAACCAGGTGCGCCAGCCGGGACCACTGATCCATGCGGCCAAACGCATAATCGCGCAGCGCACGCGGCCGCTCTTCGTAGTAGTGCGCCAGGAACTCCGCTTTGTACGTTGCGACATCGACGTTCACCGGGCACTCGGTCTTGCACGCTTTGCAAGACAGGCACAGGTCGAGCGCCTCCTTCACCTGCTCGTTCTGCCAGCCATGCGCAAGCACGTCGCCCTGCATCAGCTCCCAGAGCAGGTGCGCGCGGCCGCGGGTGGAGTGCTGCTCCTCGCGCGTAACCATGTAGCTGGGGCACATTGTGCCTGTACCCTCTTTGCGACACGCGCCAACGCCCACGCAGCGCATGGTCGCCTCGGCAAACGAGCCATGGTCGCCCGCAAACTGGAAATAAGTCGCAGGCGTGGCCGATTTGTAACCGTCACCGAGACGCAAGGACTCACCTGGCTGCATCAGCCGGCCTGTTGCCGGCGCAACCAGCTTGCCAGGGTTCATGCGATTCTCCGGATCCCAGAGCGCCTTGAACTCCTGAAAGGCTTGCATGATCTCAGGCCCAAACATCTTCGGCAGCAAGGCCGCGCGTGATTGCCCATCGCCGTGCTCGCCGGACAGCGAACCGCCATGTGCGATCACGATGTCCGCGGCCTCGTCGATAAACTCGCGATACTTGGCAATGCCTGCCGCGCTTTCAAGGTCAAAGTTGATGCGCATGTGCACGCAGCCTTGGCCATAGTGGCCGTACATCGCGCTCCAGTAGCCGTGGCGCTGCATCAGCGTTTGTATCTGGCGCAGGTAGCTGCCCAGGCGCTCGGGCGGCACCGCTGCGTCCTCCCAGCCTTCCCAGCCGTGTGGTTCATCGGGCACAAAAACGGTGGCACCGAGCGACTGCTCACGCACCTTCCACACCCGCGCTGCTTCCTGCCCCGCATAGTGGCGGATCGCGGGCCGCGCACCCCAGCCACCGGCAGCCGCGACAAACGATTCTGCCTGCGCCAGCGCATCCTCGACCGTCCAGCCGCCAAACTCGACCAGCAGGTGACCACCACCTGGCGGCAGCAGCGGCAGGTCATCGAGCGCAAGGCGCTTGCGGCGGCACATCTCGATCAGCAGCCCGTCAAAACCCTCAAGCCCGATCGGCTTCCACGCAAGCGCCTGCGGCACGTGGTCGGCGGCGATGAACTGGTCTGCAAACGTCAGCGTCACGAGCCGGCGATGCTGCGGGCTGTCCTTGAGATCGAGCGTTGCGGAGAGGATCGTGGCGCAGGTGCCTTCAGAGCCAACCAGCGCCCGTGCTACGTGGAAGCCATTCTCTGGCAGCAGTTCGTCCAGGTTATAGCCGGAGACCCGGCGCGGAATGCGTGGGAAGCGCGCCCGGATCTGTGATGCGTAACTGTCGCGGATACGTTTCAGCCCGGCGTATAGCTCCCCGCGTCGCCCGCCTGCGCGGATGATCGCCGCCAGCTCCTGCTCGCTGGTCGCGCCGACGGTCATCCGCGTGCCGTCATAGAGCAGCACCTCAAGCGCATGGGTGTTGTCGACGGTCTTGCCGCCCATCAGCGCGTGCGTGCCGCAGCTATTGTTGCCGAGCATGCCGCCCAGGGTACAGCGGCTATGCGTGGCGGGGTCCGGCGCAAAGGTCAGGTCGTACTCCTCGGCTGCCTCGCGCAGCCGATCGAGCACGATGCCCGGCTCCACTGTCGCCAGTTTGCGCGCGGGATCGAGCGCGAGGATGCGGCGCATCCTTTTCGAGTAATCGAAGACGACTGCCGTGTTGCAGGTCTGCCCTGCGAGCGACGTGCCGCCGCCGCGGGCAAGCACCGGGGCTCCATGCGCGCGGCACACGGCAATGGCGCGCGATACATCGTCGGCGTCTTCCGGGATCACAAGACCTATCGGGGGCAGGCGATAATTCGAGGAATCGGTCGCGTACATGGCGCGCGCAGCCGGGTCAAAGCGAACCTCGCCTCGAACCTCTGCGCAGAGGGCCTGCTCCAGAGCGGCTGAAGCGCGCGGGTCCCACGAGGAAGCAGCGTCAGCGGCTACCCGGGGTTGTTGCTGGAGGATAGGAAAGAGCGTGCTCACCGGCTTCATCGTAGCAGCGGAGCGGTTCTGTATGCGTGGCAAGCAGGTGCGCGTCTGGCGCCTTGTGGAGCAAATCAACCGCAGGTCCCTGCTTCGCTCAGGATGACACTGCTTTTAGCAGCGGCCGTTCGCTTGCGATGCCCTTGCTTCAGGGTTTGAGTGGAGCCGGGCTGCTAGGAACTAACAGCAACAGCAGCGTGCGGGCTGGTCCATGTGCGTCGCTACCATGTTTCCACGCTCACGAAGGTTC
>CAZZYO010000043.1:0-29345 GCA_964658255.1 Candidatus Babeliales bacterium | reverse complement strand
ATGCAGGAAACTCCTGCCCCGGGATAGAACCGGTCGGCTGGCGCCATCAGCATCCGTCTTCGTTGCAATCCATGTAGCTCCTCGACGGCCGGTTTCCGGCATCACGCGCATCGAGCATCGTGCGGGAGCATACCCTCTCCTATAGGCGGGTGTTCAGCATTCTCTTGCCGCCTGCCGGACGGGCGGCTGTGTCCGCAACGCACCAATGCCTTGAGACACGGCACTGCCTTCAACAGTCCAGCGGTCACCGGTCCCACCACTTCGTTCGCCATCTCCAGCACCGCTCAGCGCAGCATCCCCCTGCTGAGCCCACGCCCACCCTGCGATATACTCAAACGTGCCCACCTGCCCGACTCAGCACATACCCCACATCCAGAGGCCCCACCCATGTCTGCAAAGTACATCTTTGTAACCGGCGGCGTTGTGTCTTCGCTCGGCAAAGGGCTTGCCGCGGCCTCCATCGGCTGCCTGCTTGAGTCGCGCGGGCTTCGCGTCAACCTGATGAAGTTTGACCCCTACCTCAACGTCGACCCCGGCACCATGAGCCCCTTCCAGCACGGCGAGGTCTTTGTCACCGACGACGGCGCGGAGACCGACCTTGACCTCGGCCACTACGAGCGCTTTACCCACGCCCACCTCACCCGCGATAACAACCTCACCACCGGCCGGATCTACGAGCAGATCATCACCAAGGAGCGCCGCGGCGACTACCTGGGCAAGACCGTCCAGGTCATTCCGCATGTCACGAACGAGATCAAGAACGCCATGCGCAAGGTTGCCGCCTCGGCTTCGACCGGCGCGCCCTCTGATGTGGTCATCGTCGAGATTGGCGGCACGGTTGGCGATATCGAATCGCAGCCTTTTCTTGAAGCCATTCGCCAGATGCGCCAGGAGTTGGGCCGCGAAAACACTGTGTTTGTCCACGTAACGCTCGTGCCCTGGATCAGCGCCGCGCAGGAGCTGAAGACCAAGCCTACCCAGCACTCGGTCAAGGAGATGCTGTCGATCGGCATCCAGCCCGACATCCTGCTCTGCCGGTCAGACCGCCCACTCTCGCACGAGATCAAGGGCAAGATTGCGCTCTTCTGCAACCTTGAAGAGAAGGCGGTGATCACCGCGCGTGATGTGGAGTCGATTTACGAGGTGCCGCTTGCCTTTTCGCAGGAAGGCGTCGACACGCTCATCCTGAAATATCTACATCTCGAGGCACGTGCGTCGGACATGAGTAAGTGGCAGGACCTGCTCGACCGGGCCTACCGTCCGACCGACGAGGTTCACATCGCCATCGTCGGCAAGTATGTCGAGTACGAAGACTCTTACAAGTCGCTCAAGGAGGCGCTGACCCACGGCGCGCTGCAGCACAGGCTCAAGCTGCGTGTCACATGGATCGAGGCAGAGGGCCTGGAGGTTGCGGGCTTTGAGCAGCAGCTCGCCGGCCTGGACGGCATCCTGGTCCCCGGCGGCTTTGGCAAGCGCGGCATCGAGGGCATGCTGCACGCGATTCGCTACGCGCGCGAGCAGCGCGTCCCATACTTTGGCATTTGTCTTGGCATGCAGACGGCCTGCATCGAGTACGCACGCAATGTCTGCGCACTGCACTCGGCGAACTCGTCCGAGTTCGACCCCGCCACCCCACACCGGGTCATTTACAAGCTGCGCGAACTCACGGGCGTCGAAGAGATGGGCGGGACCATGCGCCTGGGATCGTGGGAGTGCTTGATGGAGCCGGACTCGCTCGCCGCCCAGTCCTATGGAACGACCGAGATCTCCGAACGTCACCGTCACCGTTACGAGTTCAACCGTGAATACGAAGCCCTGCTCACCGGCGCCGGCCTGCGCATCACCGGCACTACGCCGGACCAGACCTATGTCGAGATCGTCGAGATCCCCACGCATCCATTTTTCGTGGCCTGCCAGTTCCATCCGGAGTTCAAGAGCAAGCCGCTTGAACCGCACCCGTTATTCGCCGCCTTCATCGAAGCCAGCCATGCCCACCGCGTGCGGGAAAGCGAGTCTACCAAAGTAGACGAGCAGGTCGCGCCGCTCTAAGCGCTACCTGCCTCCCGCCTCATTCACCACTCTCCTAACCTCTGGCTGTACAGTCTCACAGCAGCCACCACTTGCTGGCCTGATATAGCAGTGGTCCCTCTAGGTACTCCTTAGGAATACCCAGTTCAAGAAGCATTAAGCATCGAATGAATGTCTCAAGCCGTCTATTGAGCAGGAGCAAATGCTCACCAGCTAAAGTCGTCGCTGGTCCGGTGCGCTTTCCTATATGAACATAGTAGGTCCGTGTATCTACGACTTGCCTACTAAAGCTGGTTCTTTCCCCGACAAGTTGCTTTGCAAAATCGGGATCGAGCAAGTCGTAGCTCATTCCGATCAGACTCTCGAAGCTGTAACCCTTCCGCCCTGTTCCAGGAAAACGTAGGCGCTCGAACCCTTCAAGGGCCTGCGCAAGACTGACAAACTTCGTTTCCTCGAAGAGCGCGCTCTTTCTGAGTATTCCCAAAACAGCTATCTCTACCGGGCGCTTTTCGAGTGGAACTGAAAGCCATCTAGCGTATGCCTCTGCGAGGATTGGTGAGGTACAACTAACCATCAACGGCCGCTCAATCTGTTCGTGACGGTGGTTAACCTTTTGTAGTAACCAGCCTGTATCGCTTCCCTGGAAAACCTGCAGGCGTTTAAGCGCTATAGATGTTCCTAGCAAGAGCGCGAAGAAGTTCTCTGTTCTAAATCCGAGAGAAGCTATCCAATCTACAGACTGACACTTATCAAACTCCAGCCTGATTCGAGAGACTGATTTAATCGACGCGTCTTTACTCGGCTTTAAGTGTCCACCTACCAAGACCTCGCACACGACCTCTGCATTAATTGCATCACTTTGGAAGCGAAATACTTCTGTGGCTTGCAACGGAGCGGCATATGAGATACTTTCTGTCGTTAAGTTCAAATTCCAGGGTCGCGGCAGCAAATGCTGGATCTTAGTGAAGTAATATGCGCAGGAGTCAAGCTATTGTGCTTCGGTAGACTCAACATGCAAGCCCATCAGGGTTCTTCCTGCAGCATAGCGCATCATGCTGATTTTCTTGCCAAGAGCCATGTTAGTGTTGCCTGCCTGCGCTCGACACGCGGACATCAAAGAGAGTGCAGCAACCCTTCTTTGTGAAACCACATAATGATATCTACGAATGGCCAAAACGCGCCTATGGTCTCAAGAGTCTCATCTACACGGTATTGCGACATATGTAGATGCTACCTTGATGGGCGCCAAGGGTCTCGCCGTGTGTCCCAGGTCTCGCCCTTGAGACCTGGGAACCACAAGAGCCAGTACCTAAGCTCTGCCTCCGAACAACATGCGCCGCTCTGGCGCACCAAACCCCAAGCTAAATCGTTGAGGCTCCCTTCCGCTTCAACCCAGCCCCTTCCAACTGCTCCGCCGTAACTCCCTCCAGCGCTATCCCGGTTCCCGCCGGCTCACCCATCTCCGCCACCTCGTCGCGCCGCAGGATTCCCGCATCCAGCATCGCCGTATTAGCCGCGTCCGTTGAGTCGAAGGCATACTCGTACAACTCCGACGCGTTGTGAGGATTCCCTACCCGCACCCGCGTCGATGCCCCCTGCACAAACATGCTCAGCGTCATCTCCGCAAGCTCCGTCTTCGGCAGCGGATCGCCGGTTCGGTCTTCCATCGGCCGGTTGCCGTCGGAAGGCGTCTCCGGTGCGCTCAACCCGGAAGCAAGGCGCTCGGACTCATCCACGCGCGCGGCACTTGAGGGGATCAGTGGATCGATCGGATCAATAGGTTCTGTCATACCCCGTTGGAGGGCACCAACCCTGAAAAAGTTGCGAGGGCGGGCAGACCAGTAGAGTCGCCCGGGCCCCTCGCTCTGGCTCCTAGTTCCGGAGCCAGTTCCAGCCCGCCGCTACAAGGCGAAAACGCAGGCTAAGCCTGGTTGACGCCGGACAACGCATCCGGCCGCTCCGCGACCACTTTCTCCTGCCCCGCACTCTCCTCGTCGACTGAGCGGTTTGTAATCCCCTGCCCTTCCCCGTGCGGAGTTCGCGTCTTCACTGAGCCTTCGAGCACCGTGTCCGTCTCGGGCGCGCCGTGGCGGCTGGAGCCTTCGCTTGGGTAGCGCTCCTCCTGGCGATTGGTCCCGGTCTGCGCGCCCTCGCTGTTCTCGTAAAGCGCGGCATCGTCGCCGCGCGCTACCGTGTGCTCGGTCACGCCCGGCTCCAGGTCGCTGTCGCTGAAGCTTTGGTTCTGGTTCGATGTAGTGTGCGGCGTGCTTTCCCCTGCCATGTCTAACCCCCTTGTTTCTCCCTGGTAAGAGACATGCAAGAGCCACGGCGTTGGCTCGCACTTGCCGGATTCCGCCCCAACCTCGCTCGCAAACAGCAGCTTGCGCCCGTTCTGCGCGTCTACCCCGAGCAGACGGATGCCATGCAGTTCAACACTCGGATCGGGCCCAACAAGCCTGACGATTGCAGTAGTCATGGCTTCAGGATGCGGCACATGCCCTGGGCTGTTCTGCGCTACATGGGCGAAATCACGCGAGCCTTCATCAGCTTTGCCCGGGGCAAACTCCTTGTGTTCTCATCGACCCATGACCTCCGCGTTTCAGATTGGCGACATCTCTGTTGGCGCCGGCAAGCTCTTCCTCATCGCCGGCCCATGCGTGATTGAGAGCGAGACACACGCTCGTGGGCTGGCAGATGCAGTGCAGCGCGTTACTGCTGACCTCAAGATCCCCTATATCTTCAAGGCCAGTTATGACAAGGCCAACCGTACCTCGGTGCAGAGTTTTCGAGGGCCGGGGCTGGTGGAGGGGACGAGGATTCTCGCGAAGATCCGCGAGTCGACCGGCCTGGCCGTACTTACGGATGTGCATGAGCCTGCGCACTGCGCCATTGCAGCAGAGGGCGTGGACGTACTGCAGATTCCGGCCTTCCTGTGCCGGCAGACGGACCTGTTGGTTGCCGCCGGAAAGACAGGCCGCGCGGTTAACGTGAAGAAGGGCCAGTTCGTCGCCCCGGCTGACATGAAGCACGCGGTTGAGAAGATTCGCACAACAGGAAACGAACGTGTGTCGTTGACCGAGCGGGGCACCACGTTTGGCTACGGCAATCTTGTGGTCGACCTGCGCTCGCTGGCCATCATGCGCCCGCTCGCGCCCGTTGTATTTGACGGAACACATTCGGTGCAGATGCCTTCGGCAAACAATGGCGTGTCAGGTGGGCAGCCTGAGTTTATTCCGCTTCTGGCCAGGGCTGCTGTCGCTGCCGGGATCGACGGCATTTTTCTAGAGGTACATGACGACCCTGCGCACGCGAAGTCTGATGGTGCAAACGCGCTGCACCTCGACAACCTGCGACCGCTGCTCGAGACGCTGCTAGCGATCCACGCATATGCACCACGGAGGTAGACCGGGAACGTCGGCCCGCATCGCCGGGGTATGCAGCGTCATAGCAAAAGTCTAGGGCTCCCTAGACTTACAGGGAGCCCTAAGTTGTGCGACGGGAAGGACACCGCTTCCCGTGGTAGACAGCGCCAGCGGCGGCGTCGGTCTAGCCCTACTGCGTTGCCTGGCCGGCGCCGGCACCAGCAGCAGCCGGAGAAGCGTTGGAGGCGAGGCTGTTCTGCATCACGCTTACCCGCACGGCGTTGCCAGTCCTGGGCGCGGTCCCATCCTGCACCTGCGCATTGCCCAGGGCGAGCTGGTGAATGCGATAGACGGGCACCTGGTGCTCGGTAACCAGGTAGCGTACAACCGCGTCAGTCATGTGCTGCGAGCTGGCGATGCCAGCCTGGCCCTTCACACGCGAGTAGCCTTCGATCTCAACCACATACCCCTTTTGCCCTTGCAGCTGCGCGGCAATCTGGTCCAGCGCCTGCTTGGCACGCGCGTTCAGCGCTGTCTGGCCAGGGCGAAAGAGCAGCTCCGTGTCATTCACCTTCTGATACTGGTCCAGATTCGCCACAGTCGAGTTGAGCTTGTCCGCCTGGCCACTGGCCGATTGCGCCATCTGCTGCGCCTGCCCTGCGGTGGTGTTCGCCGTGGTGGCTGTCTGGCTGGCCTGGTCGGCGGTGGACTGCGCCTGGTGGATCCCGGCAGCGGTACGGGAGTCAAGATCGTGAATATCGCGACCATTCTTGGCCTGCAGCTGGTCAAGCTCGTTGAGCCGATCCTTGACCGGGTCCAGCTGACGCTTTACCCACTTTTTGCGAGCAAACGGGTTCATGTGACCCCAGAAGCCTTCGCGCGACTTGGTCGCAAGCGGGTGACCTGTGGCGTAGGTGCTCTGGTCGTCAGCTCCCATTGCGCCGTTTCCGTTGCCGCTGCCCTGCTGGCCCGCGGTGACGCCTGTGTTTACCTGCGCAGTGGACGAAGCGGGCGCGCTGGTCTGCGCCATCGCCGGCAGACCCAGTGCGCACCCAAGGGCCACGGCTGCGGAAAGGCGCAGCATGGCTCCCCTGGATAATCCTGATCTTTGTTGTACTTTCGTCGTCATTGTTCCTCCTTGGAGTAGAGCAGAACCGAAGGAGAATTCTGATCCGTCGGTTCACAGGTGCAGCACGTTGGCTGCCACCCTTGACTGTCGGGCTACGCCGACCGCCTAAGCCCCCTCTCTTCTTCTACATGCACGGCACCGCATGGCTAGTATCAAAGATGCGCTCGAACGCTCGCTGGGTACCCGGGCCGTCCATGCTTACTCGTACATGTATCTCTTACCTACTTTGTACTTACAACAATTATGCGCACTTGGGGATACTGACCGTCCCAACTATCCGCAACATGATCGAAAATGAGACGAAAATCCCGTGACGTGCCAGGCGCCAGTGGAGCCGCAGCAACAGACTGCGTGTCCACGTATGGCTCGCGGGTCCGGATCAGGTTCAAGGGCATGGTGTTCTTTTGCGTGATCTGTCCAGTCGCATCGTGGAAGGCTACTTGCACCGTGATGCCATTTACTGTCTGGCTGCCCTGGTTGGCGATCCGGCCGTCAAGGTAGGTCACCTTGCCGCCGGAGAGGTTGCTGGACTCGCTCATCTGCATCTGGCTCAGGGGCAACTGCGCGGCGTAAGCCGCGGCGGGAGCCAGGTTGGCGCCGCCGGGGTTTGGGTCAGCCTTGTGCCGCCCGGCAAGAAGCAGCCCGCCGACGACCAGCAGGACAGCCACGGCCGCAATGATCCACGGCAGGGGCGATCGCGGCTCCTCGGTGGGTAGCGGCCGGCTTCCAAGGTTAGAATGGTGTGTCTGCAGGTCAGCCATGCAAGCATTTTACTCGCGGAAAGGGATCGATCATTCCCAGCAAGCAGGTCGCCAAGCAGGCCAGTAGCGGTCCGATGAGCAAGCCATTGAGTGCGCCTGAACCCAGGCAGGCCAGGGACATGGAAAGCCGTGCCGAAGCGCAGCCCTCATCGCAGTCTGGGCAGGGCCGCAGCCACCAGGCGCTGAACGCGGCCGATGGAACCCGGCAGCTGCTCATCTCGGGCTTTTGGATCATGCTTGTCGGACTTGCTGCCGGTTTGCTCGCGGCCACGGCGCTGGGCGGGATCAGCCGCCAGGGTGCACACTCAAACGCTGGCTGGCTGGCGCTGATGTTCGCCATGATGTCGACCCCGTTCGCCATTATGCTGCTGTTGCTGGGCGGGGCCAAGTGGCTGCGCAACCGAAGAATCAGCCGGATCAGCGAAGCACACGGCAGCCTCTGACACGCACGCCGGGCTCTGCTATCCTGTCGCCTGAGCTGTACCGCACGGCACACAGGGAGAACAAAGCCGCATGGCCAAGACTGTCAACAAAGTGACCCTGCTCGGCAATCTGGGCAAAGATCCCGAGATCAAGTTTCTGCCCAGTGGACAGGCCGTGGCCAACTTCTCCATTGCCACCACGGACCGCATCAAGGACAAGGCCTCTGATTCCTGGACCGAGCGCACGGAGTGGCACAACATCACCGCCTATGGTCGAACCGCCGAGATCGTGCGCGACTACGTGAAGAAGGGCAACAAGCTTTACATCGAAGGCCGCCTGACGACCCGCTCCTGGGATGACAAGGAGACCAACAAGAAGGTCTACCGTACCGAGATCGTTGTGAACGAGCTGGTACTGCTGTCAGGGCGCGGCGATGGTGAAGCGCCGAGCGCGGGCTACAATCGCGCTGCAGGATCAGGCAACACGGCATCCTTCGATCAGCGCTCCTCGGCTCCGCAGGATGATTACGCCCAGGCCGAGATTACCGACGATGACATCCCTTTTTAGTGGAACGCGTTTCTAAGAAGCCCTGCCTGCCGGCATGCTGCTCAAACGCCGAACCACGTCCCAGAAACAGGCCTCCCCTGCCAACCTACCTGCAAGCCGAGAGCGGCGCCGCAGCATAGCGTCGCTCTCGGACTCGCTCTGGGGCTCGCTCTCGCGGTTCGCTGTTCCACCTGCATCTTGCTAAGAACTCCTACCCGGCCGACCTTCGACCGTGTCTGCAGGCTATGCCCTGGTGAGCGGCGCGCCCGGGTTTGGGCGACCACTTTTACGCAACACATACATCTCGGAGTTGCGGGTGACCGGTACCTACCGCACCAGGTCCCAAGGACGGGCCGCTCAGGCCCATCCTGCATCGGCGAGCAGCAGGTCAGGCGACCCAACCGGACTGGCAGCCTCGTCTGAACCCTGTTGGTCCGGCTGCAAGACAGTGCATTTGCTCTTTGCGCGGGCAAGGCGTTTGCCATCACACCCGCTGAGGAGGAACTACCTTGGCTCAAAAACAATTTCGCTGTGCTGATGTGGGATACACCGAGTGTGACTGGCGGCTCGAAGGAAACTCGCAGGAAGAGATGCTCCCGCAGATCGAGGCTCACGCTCTCGAGGTGCATCATCTCGAACTGAAGGACGGAGCGATCGCGCATGTCAAGCAGGCGATTCAGAACGTGGCGTGACCTTGCTACACTTGCCCCATGACAGCACCGGTGCTTGATGAATCGCAATTCCGCCACCATGCTGACGCCGAGGTTGAGGCTCTCAAGCAGAGCCTCATCCGGGCGGAGGAGTTAGCCGACTTCGAGGTCGAGGAGAACAACGGCGCGCTGAACATCGTCTTCGAGGAGCCGCCCTCGAAGTTCGTCGTAACGCCCAACACCCCGGTTCGCCAGATCTGGATCTCCGCGCTTTCCACCAGCTTCAAGCTGGAGTGGTCAGCCGAAGCAGCGGCTTTCGTACTGCCCAAGACTGGCGAACGGCTCCGGCCGCTGGTTGCCCGGCTCATCAATCAGCATCTCGCTTTGGACCAGGACGATCAGGACGAGGCTGTCACGCTTGGGTGAGGCTTACGCCAGGCACGCAAGTATCAGCTTTGCCATTGTAGCCAGGGACGAGGAAGCGAACCTGCGGCGCACCCTGCCGACCATAGCCTGGGCGGATGAGATTGTGCTGGTCGATTCCGGCTCGACCGACGGGACCGTTGCGCTGGCCGAGCACCACCGAGCCCGCGTCTTCCACGAGCCATGGAAAGGCTACGGCGGCCAATGCAACTCGGCGCTCGACAGGTGCACGAGCGATTGGGTCTTCTCGCTTGATGCCGACGAGGCGCTTACCCCGGAGCTTGCAGCCGAGATACAGGAACTGCTCGCAGGTACGCCACGATACGCCGCGTACTGGGTTCCTCGCCGGAATCTCTTTCTCGGCCAGTGGATGCGCCACGGCGGCTTCTATCCTGACCCTAAGCTCCGCCTGTTCCGCCGCGGCGTAGCACGCCTGCGTGAGGACACCGAACCCCACGCGACGCCCAAGTACGAGGGCCCCACCGGAAGGCTGCGCGGCGCGATGGTGCACGACGCCTACCCTACGCTCGCGCTCTATATCAACCACATGGACAGGTACAGCGCAGCGAGTGTTCCGCTTGTACTGGGTCGCGGCAAGCGCTCTTCGTCGGCGGCGGCGTTTGTCTGGAACACGTTGCTTAACCCTTTAGCCACTTTTGTCTACAACTACTTTCTGCGTCTTGGTTTTCTTGACGGACGACGCGGACTGCTCCTGCACCTCTACCACTCCTGCTACGTGAGCTGGAAGTATGCAAAAGCCTGGGAGCGCGCCTTCGTGCGACATCAAGGCGGAGGCCTCGACCAGGACACGTTGTAGTCTGTCTGCACGATGAAACGCTTTCTGCCGGCTGCCCTGTTGCTCTTCGCCTCAGCTTCTGCATGTGCCCAGCACCTGGATGGTCTTTTCCCGATTACCTGGAACTCGCAGGCAGGCAAGCTGACCCTTGAGATTGCCAATTTCAATCAGGACTTCCTGCTGCTCGACTCACTGCCATCGGGTGTCGGCTTTAATGACATAAGCGGTCGCAATGCGATCCTGGGTCTGGATCGCGGGCAGCTGGGTCCGAGTCGAGTGGTGCGCTTCTATCGCAGCGGCAACAAGGTTCTCCTGATTGAGCGCAACCTTGCCTACCGCGCCAGCTCAGCCGATCCTGACGCGAAAATCGCGGTGGCACAATCCTTCGCCGAGTCCGTCCTGTGGGGCTTCAAGGTCGACTCGGAGGCGAGCGGGAAAGTCACGGTCGACGCGACCGACTTCTTCCTTCGCGACGCGCACGGCGTGGCGAACACGCTCAAAGCAGCCAGGCAGGGCGACTATAAGCTCGACCCGATGCGCAGCGCGATCGCCTTTGAAGATGCGAAGAACTTTCCTCGCAACACGGAAGTAGAGGCCGTGCTCACCTTTACCACCGACGACCGCCGCCCTGGCGAGATGGTCAGCGCCGTGACTCCGGACGCGCACGCGGTCACCGTTCGCGAGCACACCTCGTTCATCGCCCTGCCAGAGGCTGGCTACACGCCACGGGCCTATGATCCGCGCGCCGGCTACTTCCCCATGGAGTATCGCGACGCGACGGCTCCGCTTGGCACACCGAACGACATTCGCTGGATTACCCGCCATCGCCTCGTCAAGAAGGATCCGGCAGCGCAGGTAAGCGAGCCCGTCCAGCCAATCGTCTACTATGTCGACCGTGGCGCGCCGGAGCCGATTCGCTCAGCGCTGGTCGAAGGCGCAAGCTGGTGGGCGCAGGCGTTTGAAGCTGCCGGTTTCAGGAACGCGTTCCAGGTCAAGGTGCTGCCTGCGGGCGCAGACCCGATGGACATCCGTTACAACATGATCCAGTGGGTGCACCGGTCTACCCGGGGCTGGTCCTACGGCGAAGGCGTGACGGACCCGCGCACCGGCGAGATCATCAAGGGCCAGGTGACGCTTGGCTCGCTGCGCACGCGGCAGGACTACTTGATCGCTGAAGCGCTGCTCGCCCCGTATGAGCCCGGCAAGAATTTGCACGGGCAGCCGGATCCAGAGATCGAGCAGATGGTGCTGGCACGCGTTCGGCAGCTGGCCGCGCACGAGGTCGGCCACACGCTGGGCCTGGCGCACAACTTCGCCGCCAGCTCGGTCGCGCAAGGAGCATCGGTGATGGACTACCCCCAGCCCTTGATCACCCTCGATGCGCACGGCCGGCCTGACCTGTCGCACGCGTACGCCACAGGCATCGGCGCCTGGGACAAGGTCGCGATCACCTACGGCTACAGCCAACCTGTGGGAGCGAGTAGCCCTGCGGCAGAGGCCGACGCGTTGGCTGCGGGGCTGCGAAAAGCGACCGACGCGGGCCTGCTTTTCATCACCGACGAAGATGCTCGGCCACTCGGCAGCCTGCACCCGCACGCGCACCTGTGGGACAACGGCGCCAGTCCGTCGGACGAGCTGACCCGGCTGCTTGCCGTGCGTGCGGCGGCGCTTGCCCGCTTTGGCGAAAACTCGATCCAGCCTGGCGCGCCTCTTTCTTCGCTTGAGGACACGCTGGTGCCGCTCTACCTGCTGCATCGCTACCAGACCGAGGCCGCGGCGAAAGAAATTGGCGGTCTGGATTATCGCTACGCGCTGCGCGGCGACGGCCAGCCGCCGGCAAAGATCGTCGACGCAGCCGAGCAGCGAAAAGCGCTTGCTGCCGTGCTCGCGACCCTGGACATACGCGCGCTCACCCTGCCTGCGCCGCTGCTTGCCCTGCTGCCGCCGCGCCCGCCTGGGTACGCGCCCACGCAAGAGTCTTTCGCTGGCCATACGGGCCTGGCCTTTGACCCGCAAGGCGCCGCTGCCTCCGCCGCCGAGCTGACCGCAAGCCTGCTTTTTGAGCCCAGCCGCGCGGCGCGCCTGGCCGAGTACAAGAGCCGGGACTCCTCGCTCCCGGGCCTTGATGATGTGCTCGAGCAGGTACTAGCCGCGACCTGGTACGCGCCACGCGCGACTGGTCCGGCAGCCATGACACAGGTGACCGTAGAGGACACTGTGCTGCACCACCTGCTCGCCCTGGCAGCAAGCGAGGACACAGCGTCACCCGTGCATGAGATTGCCAATTTCGTCGTGACAGAGCTTAGAGTCTGGCTTGAAGCCCAGACCAACCCCAAAGAGCCGGTGCTGCACAGGGCGCACTGGGCGGCGGCTTTGGCGAGAATCAACGACTTTGCAAAGAACCCGGGAAGGTATACGCAGCCGCCGGCACCTGTTGTTCCGCCTGGCCAGCCGATAGGCGAGGACGCAGACTAGGGTACGGCGTCGAACGCTTTTACTCTTCTAAGCAGCGGCGGATCAGTTCTGTCGCTGCCCGATGCCCTTGCCGATCGCCTCGACCGCGATCAGCCCGATGCCCAGCACCATCCGCACATCGCGCGACATTACCTTGCGTGCTATGCCGAAGACGGACAGCGGTTCTGGCCGTGCAGCCGCAGGCTTCAGCAGTGGCGTAAGCGTATCGCTGAGCGAGTGCAGCATCTCTGGATCGATCTCGCTCATCAGGTTTAGCAGGACGAGCAGGTTGCGCATAGCGCGCGTGGCTGCCGGCGAGGTCAGCACCGAGACGCTTTCCGTGAGCACCGTGCCACCCGCGCCAAGCAGACCTCGCGCCATATCAAGCGCGTTGCTGTCGTGCAGCGTCTGCAGCAGGCGGTAGGCGTTCAGCAGCGCCTCGGCATGCTCGAGCGGCGCTGCTTCCAGCTTGCGCTGTGTCTCTTCGATTGCTGGCCGGGGAACCGGCCGAAACTCGACTGCCTTTGCCATCTCGCTCCTTTACACGCTTACCTTGATCTGCACCAGCTCTGGCGCCAGCCCCGGCATCCGGTAGTCAGAGCGCTGCCACTTGCGCTCGACCTCCACGCCCATCTGCGGAGTAGGGTGCCCATTGCGGAAGTTGAGCTTGCGCAGGGGATTCTCCCCTCGCCAGGGCAGGACCTTCAACTTGACGGCGAGCTCCTTGTAAGCCGGCGTGTGCGTGACGTGGTCGACGTCGCTCGAGGTCAGCACGTTGACCGGGTTCGGCGGATCATTCAGAGGAATAAACATCTGGTTGCCTTCGACCCGGTCGGTTATCAGGATCTGGACACGCAGCTTGCCGCGCCTTGACTCAATGTCGACCCATTGCCCAGTCACAATATTGCGTCGCTCAGCCAGCTCAGGCGAAACCTCGAGCCAGCGCTCCGGTGTCTCCTGGTGAATGCCCTCAACCCGGTAGGTCATGTTGCCTTCGTGGAAGTGCTCAAGCAGGCGACCATTGTTCAGGTGCAGGTCGTACTCCTCGTCCTCAACCTCGTGTGGCGCCATGTAGGCCACCGGGAAGAAGGTCGCTTTGTTGTCAGGCAGCGGGAAGCCGGTGGTATAGAGAAGTGGCTGATCGCTGCCATCAATAGCCACGGGCCACTGGAGGGTCTTGTAACCGGCCAGCCGATCGTAGGTGACACCTGCAAACAGTGGCGCGAGCGAAGCAGACTCGTGCATCACGTCTGCCGGGTGCTGGTAGTTCCAGTTGGCGCCGAGCCGGTTGGCAATCAGCTGAATGATCTCCCAGTCGGGCTTGGACTCGCCGAGCGGCTCGAAGACCTCGTAGAGCCGCTGAATCCGCCGCTCCGTGTTGACGAAGGTGCCTTCCTTCTCCAGGCTCGGGCTGGCAGGCAGGACAACGTCGGCGTAGCGGCAGGTCTCCGAGAAGAAGATGTCCTGGACGACGAAGAAGTCCAGTCGCTCAAATCCGCCGCCCACGCGATGCGCATTGGAGTCGGCCGAGTACATGTCCTCGCCAAAGAGATAAACACCCTTGAGCTTGCCTTCGTAAATCGAGTCAATCATCTCGTGATTGTCGAGGCCTTTTTCCTTGGAGAGCTTGACGCCCCAACCCTCTTCGTAGCGGGAGTGGGCGGGCTCGTCGCCGATCTCTTCATAGCCTGGGAAGTATTGCGGCATACAGCCAAAGTCGCTTGCACCCTGCACGTTGTTATGGCCGCGCAAGGGGTAAGCGCCGGTGCCGGGGCGCATGTAATTGCCTGTTGCAAGCAAGAGGTTCGAGATGCAGGTCGAGGTGTCAGAGCCCATCATGTGCTGAGTAACGCCCATGGCCCACAGCACGCAGACTGATTCGGCCTTCGCGATCTCTTCGGCCACCAGGGTGAGCGTTTCGATCGGTACCCTGCACAGCTCAGCGGCGCGCTCCATCGTGTACCACTCAAGCGAGGCGCGATACTCATCCTGCTGGTTGACCCACTCGTCGATGAACTCCGTCTTCTGCAAGCTGTGATCGAAGATGTACTTGGTGATGGCCGACAGCCAGACGATGTCTGAGCCCGGCGCCGGGCGGAAGAAGATGTCAGCTCGGCGCGCCATCTCGTGTTCGCGGATGTCGGCCACGATGACCTTGCCACCATGCAGCTTTTGGTTCTGCTTGACGCGGGTCGCGAGCACAGGGTGGCTCTCGGTGGTATTGGTCCCGATACACAGGGTGAGCGCAGCCTTGCCGATATCGTGCATAGAGCCGGAGTCCCCGCCATAGCCGACCGTGCGAAAGAGCCCTTGCGTCGCAGGCGACTGGCAGTAGCGTGAACAGTTATCGACATTGTTTGTGCCGACGACCGCGCGGGCGAGCTTCTGCATCAGGTAGTTCTCTTCATTGGTGCACTTGGAGGAAGAGATGAACCCGAGCGCGTCCGGACCGTGCTGCTGCTTGATGGCGGAAAATTTTTGCCCGATCAGGGTCAGGGCTTCTTCCCACGTGGCCTCGCGGAAGCTTTCTCCTTCGCGGATGAGCGGCTTGGTAAGCCGGTCAGGCGAGTTGACGTAGTCCCATCCAAACTTGCCCTTGACGCAGGTAGAGATGTCATTGGCTGCCCCATCCCCCGGCTCGACCTTGAGGATGTGACGCTCGCCACTTTGCCCACCCGTCCATATGTCGAACGAGCAGCCCACGCCACAGTAGGTGCAGACTGTCTTGGTCTTCTTCGTTCGCACCAGGCGCATGGCGGCTTCAGTTTCAGAGACCTTGAGAATCGGCCCATACCCAACTTCCGGCTCGACGGCCTTGACCAGGTCGATCATGCCGGTGAGCGCCTCGGCTGGCCAGTCTGTCATATAGCCTGCCTCGCCGATCATCGACTTCTCCATCAGGGCATTGCATGGGCACACCGTGATGCAGTGACCACACGAGACGCAGGAGGAGCCTGCGATCTGCTCACCTCCGTCCCAGAGCACGCGCGGGTGCTCAGCCTCCCAGTTAATGGTCAGCGTCTCATTGACCTGGTAGTTCTGGCAGGCTTCGACGCATCGCCCGCACAGGATGCACTGGTCCGGGTCGTAGCGGTAGAAGGGATTGGACTCATCCTTCTCATACGGCTTCTCTTTGTAGGGGTGCTTCTGGTGCTGTACGTCGAGCAGCGCCGTCGTGTTGTGAACCGTGCAGTTGCCGTTGTTGTTGTCACATACGGTGCAGTAAAGCAGGTGGTTGCCGAGGATGCGGTCGAAGGCCTCAGTCTGGGCCTCGCGGGCGCGCTTCGACTCGGTCTCAACCACCAGGCCAGGGGTCACCACACTTGCACAGGCGCGCACGAGCTTTTTCCTGCCGCTTGCCGGGTCAACCATCTCGACCATGCAGGTGTCGCAGGTCTGGATGGGACCGAGGCGGTGGTGGTAGCACACCTGCGGCACTTCCTTGGTGTTGCGATTGAGCGCATCAATCAGGCGCTCGCCTTCGAGCGCGACCGTGTCAGCGCCGTCGATCCGCAGGGAGCACTGTGCCAGGTTGTCAGGGTTCTCAGGGCGAGTCGCAATGTGAAGGCCGGTGATGCGGGGGTGGGTATCCATGACTGTGGCTAGGATGCCGAGGCGCCGTGCGGAGGCTGCTACGGAACATGCATGTTCGTGCCAGGCTACCCACGCGCGGGCTGATGAGAAGGCCTAACAGGCGACGCACGCCCGCACATAGCCTCGCACCACCAGCACCAGTTCGTGCTGTAGACTCGCGATCTGCGTCTCGGGCGTATCCGACTCCAGCAACTGCCGCTTAACCCCTGCAATGGTGCTCTGCAGCACCGTAGCCATCAAGCCCAGGTCCGTCGTCAATGCCTCGGGCGCGCTCTGGAGCAGTTCTACGATCGCTGCGTTGACGTGCGCGGCGCCACGGGCGGCAACCTTCGCACCCTCCCTGTCGGAGCTCACCGCATAGAGCGCGCGACTCTTTTGACGGTCCCGCATCTTGACGGCCAGGAAGGCTACGGCCAGCGACTCCGCCATCTGCTCCACCGGTTGTCCCCGCTGCGACAGGCAGACGTGTGCTACTTCGGCCACGATCTCCTCCACATGAAGCCGCAGCGCAGCCTGCAGCAAAGCACCCTTGTTCGGGAAGTACTGGTAGAGCGTGCCTACCGAGACCCCGGCGCGGTCTGCCACGCGCGTTGTCGTCAGCTTCTCCCTGCCGGACCGGACTAGAACCTGAACAGTCGCCTTAAGAATGGCGTCTACGCTGGCAGTGGAACGGGCCTGTACCGGCAATTTCCGGGGCTCTGAGAGCTGTGCCGCGCGGTGCGTCAAATGCGAACTCCGAATGTGAAGCTTTCTTCATCAAATGATATACCACCCGCTTCTACTCAATATATTTCGGAGACACAGACTCATGACGCATCAGGCCCAGCTCGGCGGCACCTTCACCTTTCCCGCCACAAGACTCACAGTGCGTCGCATCGGCTACGGCGCCATGCAGCTAGCGGGTCCCCATGTCTTTGGGCCTCCGCGTGACGAGGCAGAAGCCATCGCCGTTCTGCGCGAGGCCGTCGATACCGGTGTCAACCACATTGACACCAGCGACTTCTACGGCCCACACGTTACCAACCAGATCATCAAGAAAGCTCTGCATCCGTACCCGAACGACCTCACCATCGTTACCAAGGTCGGCGCCCGCCGCGGCGAGGATGGCTCCTGGATACTGGACCGATCTCGCGAATGCCTTACGGAGAGCGTCCATAACAATCTGCGCAATCTTGGCCTCGAGGCTCTGGACATTGTGAACCTGCGCCTGGGCGGCGTTTCCAGCCCTGAAGCTGGATCCATCGCGGAGCCGCTCCAGGTTCTTGTCGAGCTCCAGCAGCAGGGCTTGATTCGCCACATTGGCCTGAGCACGGTGACACCGGAGCAGTGCGCCGAAGCCCAGGCACTCACTCCGATCACCTGTATCCAGAACTTTTATAACCTTGCCAACCGCGCTGACGACGCCTTCCTTGATGACCTCGCCGGCCAGGGCATGGCCTATGTTCCTTACTTCCCTCTGGGCGGGTTCAATCCGCTCCAGTCCACGGTCCTCGACGCGGTCGCAGCCTCTCTTGGCGCCACGCCCATGCAGGTGGCGCAAGCCTGGCTGCTGCAGCGCTCACCCAACATTCTGCTGATTGCAGGAACGTCCAGGCGCACTCACCTGCGTGAAAACCTGGCCGTCGCGAGCCTTCAACTCCCGCCCGAGCACATGACCCAACTCGACGCCCTTGCGGCGTCAAGCAAGTAGGCAGCGGAGGGTCTTGCGACGGGCTGAATGGTTGGGCAAAGGGAGCCGTCTCTCTCCCACGGAACGACACACGCGAGGTCACCCTCAGAGGGGCTGAAGTCAGCTTAGACTGGTAGAAGTTTCCGGACCCACGTCAGTTTGGCTGCAGCGTCATCCAGGTAAAGAGCAGCAAGAGCGGTCCTGGCTGGTCGTACAACTTTGGGCGTCTACGACACGTGCGGAAAGCCTGAAATCATCACAGTTGCGGTCAGCCGGTTTCTTGGAGCGGGGCGAGTCCCCACTTCCCTACTGTCCGCGTTCACCGAGATCGAATCCGGCAAACCTAGTAAAACTAGGCAGTATATGCCTAGTTTTAGGGATGCATAAGGCGCAAAAACATATATTCCGCTGCTCGTCGGTACTTTGGTTCGCTTCGCGCGATTTTGATATGCATGCATTCTTGAGTTACCGGACTAATATGAACAGGCAGAGCGAGCTACTGTTAGTAGCTCACGTTACGGAGGGTGGTAGTGAATATTTCAAGTGTAGGAACGTATGTTAGCGGGCCGCCTAGCTCTACCCTTGTCAACCAGGGAAGCTCAGAAAACTCTCACCCAATTGACTTGACACAGGACTCAATCAACTCTGCACTGGATGCTACGTCAGACAGTACAAACGCGTCGAATTCGAACTTCCTCATCTATAACCTAAACGCAAGCATTACCAACGCGGGGGATTTCACAGGCGCGCAGACCGCTATCGACACCTATACTCAAAGCCTGCCTACGTCCAATGTCTACGATAGCTCCTACACTGCGCCTTCCGCCCAATTTCTCAAAGATTTGGCGACTATCCGAAGCGCGGCTGGCAGCGGGAGTTTGGAAGCTGCTCAGTCGGCTCTTGCGGCAGCGAAACTGGACGCTCCTGGCGGTGTTGCGGATGGTATCGCCGAAGCTAGCGCCAATGGTGACAAAGGAGAAGAAGTAAACCTCTTTTTGGAAGGAAATGCAAACATCACAGACTCTTTGGTTGCTAGAGGCTATACACTGAGGGACGCTCATGCAGAGTCGGACGCAATCGACATCAATGGTTTTATCAGCAACAGCCTCGGCACGACTCGCGTGGACGCAACGCAGCAGGCCCAAATCACCGATCTTGCCAGATCTGCTGCGACGGCCGAGAACACTACGGCTAGTCATAAGTTAAACGCGAGCGATCCAATGAGAGAGATTATAGAAAGATTTCTCGGCGCAACATCAATTCCTGCGGCGCTGAATACTCTGACTTGGTTGAATAAAGCATATGAAACGAATGGCGCTGCCACCACGGCAAGCGATCCGAATGGTACCGTCAGTAAGTTTGCGTAATACACAAAAGGAAGGCTGGCAGCATAGGGTGTCTGCCAGCCTTCTCCCAGTGTTCAATTGCCTGAAAGGTTAGCGCTTTGATCAGTGGACTTTTCGAATGCGTGCGTTGCTAGTATCTGCAATATATACCGTTCCAGATTAATCGACTGCAACGCCAAACTCGCCGTTCAATTCAGCACTAGTGGCTGCGCAGCCGTCTCGCCTGGAGGTAGTCAGGATATCGGGGTTGCTGTTACGCACAAGTGCGGGCTATTTTCCGCGAAATCATACCGCGCTGCGTTCTGTGTCGCTGGGGTAGACCACTTCACCCGGTTCGCCCATGAGATGCAGCCAAGACGCAGGCCAGGTCTGGGACCGGCCTGAGGGCTCACCTGGTTTCGTGGTATAAGGGCCGGCATGAACCCGAACAAGGCTTTGTGGGAAAAGGGCGACTTCACCGTCATTGCAGCGGCCATGCGTGAGAGCGGCCAGTCACTCGTGAAAACGCTTGGCGTCTCCTCCGGGATGAAGGTGCTGGACCTGGGATGCGGCGATGGAACGACTGCGGTTCCTCTGGCCCTGCTCGGCGCGGAGGTGACAGGCATCGATATCGCGAGCAATCTGGTGGCAGCAGGCAGGCGCCGCGCAACCGAACTCGGCTTGACAAACCTGAGGTTTGACGAGGGGGATGCCTGCCACCTGGATGGCGTTGCGGATGACTTCTTCGACCTGTCCCTTTCGTTCTTCGGCGCGATGTTTGCCGCACACCCTGGCGACGTGGCAAAGGAGATGGTGCGGGTCACCAGGCCGGGTGGACGGGTGGTGATGGGAAACTGGATCCCGGACGATCCAACCTTTGTAGCGCAGGTGCTGAAGATCAGTTCCGCGTTTACGCCGCCACCGCCTGCGGGGTTCGTGAGCCCGATGACCTGGGGCGTGGAGTCATGCGTCCTGGAGCGTTTCAAACAAGCCGGCGTTGCCGAAGCAAGTATCTCCATGCAGAGAAATACATTTGTGTTGCGGGCGGAGGACAAAAGCCCGGCAGAGCTCATCGACCTCTTTCAGAGGTTTTACGGGCCGACGATGAACGCCTTTGCATCTGCTGAAACAAACGGCAGATCGGACGATCTCAGGTCCCAGCTGGTCGCGCTTGCCGAGGCAAGCAATACGAGCAGAGGCCGCGGTGTACAAATCCCGGCAACCTTCCTGCAGGTGACCGTCCAGCTTTAGCCGAAGCCTACTGAACACCGGCGCCTCGCTTCTCCAGGCTCACTCCTGCTCGAGTATTTGCAGGTCCAGCGGCGGCTCCAGCAAGCAGTCCAGCCGTGCAACCTGGTCGAGCGCCCGCCGCAGGGCCGATCCTGCACAAGGCTCAACAGTCACAACAAATGGCAGGCTTGTCTTGCTGTGTCCCGGCTTCTGCAGCAGCGCATCGATGTTGATCTGTTCGGCGGCGAGTGCACTGGCGATGGTAGCGACGATGCCCGGACGATCGTTGACGCGAAAGCGCACATAGTGCCGCAGCAACAGGTCGCTGGACGCAGTGGCGCGGCGGCTGGGCAGCTCGACGGCGCGCGAGCCATGCGCGATGGCGAGCAGGTCAGAGACAACGGCCACCGCAGTCGGGTTGCCACCCGCACCGTGGCCGGAAAACACCACGTCTCCGCCGTACTCCCCGCCGACCAGCACCATATTTTCCGTGCCGCGTGACCACGCGAGTGGCGAGGCAAGCGGCACCAGCATCGGTCCCACTCCCGCCACGATGGCGCTGCGATCTGGCTGTCGCGGATCGAGCTCGGCGCGGGAGACCTGGCGGATGGTGCAGCCAAGCAGGCGCGCATAGTCAAAGTCCACTGCTGTGAGCGGGGTGATGGGGCGGCACACCACACTGTCAACAGCAACGTCGGCGCCGAGCGCCAGCCGTGACAGGATCACCAGCTTGGCGCGCGCGTCAAAACCGTCCACATCCTCGGATGGGTCTGCTTCGGCGTATCCAAGCTCCTGTGCCTCCTTCAGCACAGCCTCGTAGGCTTCGCCCTGCTCCATCTTCGAGAGCATGAAGTTGCAGGTGCCGTTGAGAATGCCCTCAATGCGGGTGATGCTTTCGCCGGCAAGCCCCTGCCGCAACCCGGGGATCACCGGCACCCCGCCGGCCACTGCCGCCCCATACAGCATCTGGCAGCCATGCGCACGTGCCAGCGTGTCGAGCTCCAGGCCATGCGCGGCTACCAGCTTCTTGTTCGCGGTCACCACCGACTTGCCTGCTGCAAGCGCAGCCCGTACCCACTCACCTGCATGATCCAGGCCGCCGGCTAACTCCACCACCACATCGACATCGGAGGCCAGCACATCTGCCATGCTCTCGGTCCAGTGCACCGTGGCTGGTACCCAGTCCACGCGCTTACGCTCAACGCCACGGTTGAAGATATGCGTCACTGTAATCGCGGCGCCGCCTCTTTCCAGCAGGATCCGCGCAACAGAACGCCCCACGGTTCCAAAGCCGAGGATCGCAACCCTGATGGACGGGGCGCCATTGGTTGAGCTGGACACGGTCGTGCCTGGATCATTTGCGCTCACGTGCATGCCGCTCCGTTCGGGTGAAAGTCTCAGCCCATGGTACAGAAACGCCGCTTTGCCACCGGCCTGTCTACGCGCGGGGAAGCCTGTTTTTTCAGTCAGAGGACCGACACAGCTGCATTCTCACAGCGAAGACGCTGCCGCTCGCAGGCCTGAGGCTTTATTGTGAAGCATGCGCTTGCCACCACTCGCGGAGGACGCTGAACTCATCCAGATCGTGGATGCGGCGATGGCAGATGCCACTCTGCGCGCTGGCGCCTGGCTCGCATGCGCCCCCGGCTGCACCCAGTGCTGCCATGGCGTCTTTGCGATCTCGGCGCTTGATGCAGCGCGCCTTCGGGCCGGCCTGGCAGCTCTCGGGCAGGCAGAGCCAGAGCGTGCAGACCGGGTGCGCGCACGCGCGGCTGAAGCCTGGAGTGAGCTCAAGGCCGAATATCCCGGCGATCCAGTCTCCGGCATCCTTGGCGAGGCGCCCGAAGAGCAGGAACGCTTCGATGACTTCGCGAATGAGGCACCATGCCCGGTGCTCGACCCGGAGACGGGCCGGTGCGATCTGTATGCGTCGCGCCCGATGACCTGCCGAGTCTTCGGGCCTCCTGTGTTCGGGGAGCAAGGACTGGGTACCTGCGAGCTGTGCTTTGTCGGCGCATCCGAGTCTCAACTCCTTGCGGCGGCGGCACAGCTTGACCACGACGAGTTGGAAGAGGCTTTGAACGCGGACGCAGAGCGCGCCACCGGCATCCACGGCTTGACCATCGTTGCCTTCGCAATGGCTACTGACGTAAATAGATAACCTCCCGGCAATTAGCTGTTACATTTTGAAGGTGTTTCTTAGGGGGATAACGATGCGTCTCGCCCTGTTGTCGCTATTGTTTCTTCTTACTCCTGTCGGAGCCCATGCGCAGGCGCCTCCGCAACACGTCATCGGCTTTATGACCGACTTCGACGTCAAGGACGACGCCATCGGCATCTGCAAAGCGGTGATGGACGGCATCGCGCCGGGCGTGCGCGTCATCGATATCACGCACCAGGTCACACCTTTTAACGTGGCCGAGGGGGCTCGCTTTCTTGCCGGCTCCGCACCCTACTTCTCACACGACGCAATCTTTGTCGTGGTCGTCGACCCGGGCGTAGGCAGCACGCGCAAAGCGATCATCGCCAAGTCAAAAGTCGGCCAGTATTTCGTGCTCCCGGATAATGGGCTGCTGACACTGCTGGCTCGTCGCGATGGCCTGGAGGGCGCTCGGGAGATCAGCAATCCTGCCTGGATGATAGGTTCCAGGCTTTCTTCTACCTTCCATGGGAGAGACATCTTTTCTCCCGCAGGCGCGCACCTGGCACGCGGCGACAACTGGACCGAGGCCGGCCCCGCACTGGACATCTCCAGGCTTGTGCAGCTTGAGCTAGCCGAGGCAACGGTGACAGGTGATGGCCTTCGCGGCCAGGTCATCGGGACCGATGGACCGTTCGGCAACCTGGTCCTGAACGTGCCGGCTGCTACTTTTGCCCGACTCGGCTATGCGCTCGGCGACAGAGTGCCGGTGCACGTTGGCACGCAGACACTCACGTTACGGTTCGTCAAGACCTTCAGCGATGTACCGGTAGGGCAACCGCTGCTCTACATCGACTCGCGTGGCCGCTTGAGTCTCGGCCTGAACCAGGGTAATTTTTCCGACACGTACAAGGTTGCTGCGCCGGCGGAGTTAACCATCGCTCCTTCCCCTGCAGCCAGCAAGAAGCAGTAGCTGCCGCAGAACCCCGTCCCCAAGGCGCTTTGCAGACCGGCCCCGAAAGCAAAGCGCCGGCTCCGTGTGAAAGCTGTTATCACTTTGACTTGACCGCGATCACCTCGATCTCTACCAGTGCCCAGGGTGCTGCCAGGGCAGCTACCTGGAAGGCGCTGCGTGCCGGCTTGTTCGGCTGGTCCTTGGTTCCGAAGAACTGCAGGTAACTGGCCTGGAGCCCGGCGAAGTCGAGCTTGCCGCCATTTGCCGGATCACCCGCGAGAAACACGGTCATCTTCACGACGTCCCTCATATCCAGGCCCTGCTCCTTGAGCAGCGTCTGTATCTTGTTCAGGGCTGAGAGCGACTGCGTCTTTGTATCTCCATAGACCGCCTCTGTTCCTTTTGCTGCATCGGCCGGAGTGACAGGCGAAGCAAGTTGGCCACTGAGATAGAGCGTATCGCCGGCCCACACACCATTTGCAATAGGACTCTTCTCATTCGGCTGCAGGTGCTTTACAGATACCTGTGCGTGGGCAGCGTACAAGCTGGTAGCTAATAGCCCAGCCGCTAACATCCCGCTTCTTTTGGTCACTATTGTTCTCCGGTTGTAAGTAAACCGCTTATGACAAGACCGAACCGTGGCTCGTGGTCGCAAGACGGGCTGCTTTTGTTTTGTCGGTTATGAACTGCACGGCGCGAAGAGCGCTCAATGCCGCTCCCTCTTGCCAGCCAACGACGTGGCTTACATGGTCGCCTGCGAAGTATATCGGGCCGTCGGGTTCAATCAGCGTCTGGTACCCAGGATTGCTCTGCGTCTTTGCAGCCCCCGTGTTCGAAGGGCCACCGCCCTGCCGCTCGACTCCAGCGCCGGGCGCACGGACCTGGCCAGGACCATAGCTCTGGATCCAGGATCCTTCGTTGTACGGGATGCGACCCCAGCCAACGTAGACGGGCTTCTCAAGCTCCCTGCCATGCCCCGCATGCAGGCGTTCTATGGATTTGCGGCTCTCGTCAAACTTGGCCGGCAGTGACAGCCTGTCAAAGGCATCATCGCGCTCGTCCGTGTAGCCACTTACCAGGACCCCTCGATCTGAGAACAGCCGTGCTGAAGGGAACCAGATCGGACTCGGCCCCTGGCTTACAAACTCCAGCCCACCATAAATGTTGTAGTCCTGCTCCCAGAACCGGCGGCTCTCCCACGCAACCTTGTACGCGTAAGCGTACTTACATTCGTCAATCACCTTTTTGTATGGCGGCGCGAAATCATTTGCTGTCTTCTTGAGGATGGTCAACGGCATGGCGCAGATACAGTAATCCGCTTCTATTGATTTAGCCGCTCCACCATTGGAATAGGCTACGCGCACGCCCTTACCCGTCTTGCGGATCTCAGTCACCGGGGAGTGAAACTGCACCGTATCGCCCAGAGCCTTGGCAAACGCAAAGGGTATGCGGTCCATGCCTCCCACGGGCTGGAACATGGTGGCCTGCATGTCAAAGGCTTCTTCAAACAGAATGCCCTTCCAAAAGTTTTCTTCAAGGAGGGTATGCATGTCGATGGGCGAGCTGAGCACGCCGGCATCGTTCCCCGCTCCGGGCAGCTTCGCATAGCCCGCTCGATCGCTCCCCCGGTATTTACCCGCGTCATCAAGCGGCCCGTATACCCGCAGGAACTCCAGCATCCTGTCGCGGTCGTCTTTTGAGAGGTCCTGGTCGAGCCCTCCGCTGCTGACGCACTTCATCAGCAGCTCGCTCACGTGACCGCGCGTGTCGTTGACGACCTGGCGCTGGACCAGGGGCTTGCCTCCATTGACCGCATCGTTCTCGAGATAGGTCGACCTGCTGGTGTTGACTTCCACTTGTAGCTCAACGCCTAACTTGCGGCAGTAGCCAAGGATAGTGGTGTGGTAGGAAGGAAGCCGCGCGGGTCCGACGTTCTGGTAATTGCCTGTATCCCAGGTAGAGGTCTGGCTTGTGCCGTCAGCAAAGACGACCTTGTCCCCTCCGCGTACTGTCCAGTTCCGCCCGCCCGGACGCTCGCGCGCCTCGAGCACCGTACATTGGTACCCAAGCGCCTTCAACTCGTACGCAGCGACGAGCCCGGCGATGCCTCCGCCAAGGATGACAACGCTTTTGCCTTTGCCTTGTCCCGCTTCGGAAGCAATCGAGGTTGACATGGCAGAAGCCACCGGCATCAGCCCCATGGCTCGCATAGTGAGCACGGCAGCACTGTAGCCGCCGGCTTGCCCAACGCGCATTAAAAAATCTCTACGACTTACACCCATGCCGTGGCTCCTTACCAAATGGTCTACGTTTGACACAGAGAATGGGTGCGGCTACCAAGCCGCACCCATGGCCCACGTCCTCCAGCTTAGAAGATTATCTTCAAAGCTAACTGTGTGTTAAAGGGCTCACCGGAACCAATGCCCGGCGCTCCGTTGAAGCTACCGATGGTAGTAGTGAGATAGAGGCTATTGTCGGGCGTGTAGGACGGGTTCACACTGCCGCTGCCGTTTGCCGCTGTAGGCGGAGCGTAGTTCGTGCGATTAAAGATGTTAAACATTTCCACCCGGAACTGCGTCGTAACGCGCTCGGTGATGGGAGTGTTCTTGAAGACCGAGAGATCCACATCGCCGTATCCAGGACCAAGATACGCGTTGCGTGTTGTATTGCCAAAGGTACCAGGAAGCGCGTCCTGGAAGGCTTTGGGGTTGAGCCAGTTCGCGCGAACCCTGCTTATCCGTGCGTCCTTGTAGGGGTCAATACCGGGTTTGTAGTCGGCGCGCTGGTTCCCATCATCTGTACCCGAGGTATCGCTCGAGCTGTACACAGAGAACGGTAACCCGCCGTGGAAGGTAGCCAGGCTGTTTACCTGCCAGCCCTTGCTGAGGCTCTTGAGGCGTTCCGACCCGGGCACGTCGTAGGTGATCAGGCCGACAAAGATATTCCGATTGTCAAAGTCACTCGGTCCATAATCACCTTTGAAGTTTGTGCTGTCCTGCGGCAATGCGCCGCGGTAAGCGGTCACTTCATCAAAGCTATGGGACCAGGTGTAAGCCGCCTGTGCCGTGACACCATGGATGCCGGCCGCCCGGATCGTGGCCTGGAGTGAGTTGTAGTTCGAAGTGCCTATACTGCGCAGCTCATTGATAAATGTGAAGCCTGGAAACTGCGAGAAGTAGGGGCGGCTGCAGTTTTCAATCGTATCGCCAGCCGGGCAGAAGGTCGTGGTACCCGGCACATACTCGCCAGTTGCACTGTTGGCCACGTTGCCGCTGTTCAGCGCTGCCTGGTTGATGTCGAGGATGGAGAGGAGATGCCGGCCCTGCGTGCCGACATACCCCAGCTGCGCGACTACCTTGCTGCTCAAGCTTTGCTCGAGCTGCATGTTGTAATTCATGTTATGCGAGGGAACGAAGTTCTTCGCGATGGAGAAGATACTGGAGGACGCCTGCGAATCGGGGAAGGTATTGACGCCGGACTGGATAACGTAGTTGCTGCGTGTACCGGTGGTGACAGGGGTCGTTCCGCCAGGGTTTCCCTCAACTCCGTTGGGCGCTTGGTTACCGGGACGATTATCGAGGAACGGGTTCAGGTTAGGTGTGTCATAGTACAGACCCGCGCCGGCGCGGAGAACGGTGCTTGGCCCAAGCTGGTACGAGAAACCGACGCGAGGACTAAAGCTGGTGTAAAGCGGATCGTACAGGGTGTTGATCTGCGCGCCCTGAAAGACAACGCCACCCTGGTCCGGCCGAAAGACGGAAAGATTCTTCCACTGATTATGCAGCGGACCTTCGTAATCCCAACGCAGGCCGTAGTTCACATTCAGCTTGGGGCTAAGCTGCCAGGCATCCTGCCCAAAAAACGCAAGCGTATTTACAAATACCTGGCGATCAGGGTCGCCGAGCGCAATGGACGAGGTCTTCACGTTACCCGCGAGGAAGTCAGCAAGTGCGTCGATCCGCGAATCGCCGGTCCCATAGGAGTCGGTGCCACCGAGTGGCCCTTGTGACCCATCGAAGGTATAACTGCCGAGCGCATGGCGGTGGTAGAACTCGTCGAGCTGCGCCTTCCGGAGCTCACCGCCAAACTTGAACTGGTGCTTGCCAACCGTATAGGCAAGGTCGTCGGTCAAGTGTCCGGTAATGTCGTTGCGGCCTTCCGGGGGCGTCTCGCCGACTGGATCAAAGCCGCTGATCTTGATGTTGGGAGCACCGGGTAGAGTATTACCGTTCACAAGTCCTAGCGCTGCGACGTCAAACTTGTTGTTCTGATCGTTGAAGACCTGGTTGAAGTAGTTCACGCCCGCAAGCAACTGGTTGGTGATGCTTGGCGAAAAGACGTGATTGAAGACGATGGCGTAGTTTTGCACATGGATCGGCGCCACCTCGTAGTAGTACGCCAGCGTCGAGCCGACCGGAGCCACCTGGTTGCCTTGTCCGACGAACCAATGGGCGCTCAGCGTATTCTTTTCATTGATCGTGTAGTCGATCTTTGCAAGTCCGTTGTAACTGTAGCCGAATTCAGGTGCGGTGCCGATGTAGTTATTTGGCGTGGCTGCCTGGGCTCCCGTAGCATCGGATGGCCAGAGCGTTGCCAGCAGGTTTGCAGAGACGGGATTATGTGCAATCCCGTACTTATCAAGTGCGGCATACGCTGCAGCCTGGTAGGCTTGCGACGGCTCGGTAGCGGCGCTTGGAACGCCAATTGTAAAGCGCTGATGTTCGTAGGTGGTGAACCAGAAGAGCTTGTCCTTGATGAAGGGGCCGCCCGCTGAGAAGCCGTAGTTGTAGTTGCGAACCTCTTGCTTGACCGGTGCGGTAAATGGATTAGTCGCGCCAAAGAACTCATTGCGGTTGTAATAGTAGAGCGACCCGTGCAGCTGGTTGCCGCCTGACTTCAGGGACAGGTTGACCGTGCCACCTGGATTGCGTCCAGACTCAGGTGCCGCCTGGGTCTGCGCGGAGAACTGATCGACTGCATCGATGGGCAAGATAATGCCCGCGATGCCGGAAACCCCGCCCTGATTGACTGCGGGAATGTTGTGCCAAAGGTCGTTGTTGTCGATGCCGTCAATTTGCCAGTTGATCTGGTTAGCACGTGTGCCATTCAGCGAGCCATAGCCGCCGGCGCCGGAGTTGGAGAAGCCAGGCGCGAGGATGATCAGTTGGGTAAAGTCGCGCCCATTCAATGGGGTATCCTGGAGCGACTTGCCGCCGACGCCGGCAGTCTGGGTAGTCGAGGTGGTGTCAAGCGAGAGTGCTGCTGCGCTTACCTCGACTGTCTCTGCTGTTTGCGCGACGGTCATCTTAATCGGTAGCGAGTAGATGGCCCCGGCCGACACGGGGACATTGTCAATCTTGAGCGTGCCGAAGCCGGCCTCTATCGCGGTGATGGTGTATTGGCCAAGCGGAAGGTCGGAGAACGTAAACTCGCCTGCGCTGGAGCTGGTGGTCACGTGCTTGGCTGCAGTGGATACATCGACAGCTTCCACCTGCACGCCGGCGATGGCTGCTCCGGAGGGATCGACGACCGTTCCCGCGATGCTGCCGCGAAACGTCTGCGCGACTCCTGTTTGCGTAAGGGCGCAGAGAGCAAGCGCAGGCAGCAGCAGCTGCCAAGATGCAGAAAGACTGCCCCGGGTATATCGCATGGAGCCTCCAAGGTGAGATCGAATGCTTGTCAGTTTTCGTTGAGCGACGGAGCCTGCGAGGAGCTAGGCGATCACTTAGGCGGCTCGGCGGTGTAAGCGCTGGCAGGTGGCGCAACAGGTGTACTTGCTTGGGGCCATGCGTCACTTTAGTAACAAGTGACACACCACCACAACAAGAAAATGCCGGAAGCAGAGTTAGGTGATAGGGGG
>CAZZYO010000042.1:0-29948 GCA_964658255.1 Candidatus Babeliales bacterium | reverse complement strand
TCACGAGGGCGTTCCAGAAGTAGGAGCCCAGCAGAGCCCAAAAGGTGATAGCGCGGCAGTCTATCCCTGCCTGCCGCGCGCGCTGGCACGCCTGCCACGCCTCTGCTGCCCAGCGTATCTGCTCCTCGACGCCGTCGCCTAGATGCACCTCTGTGATGGCGACAGGAAGGCTGTATCGCCGGTGTGCCTGCTCGAGAATGAGGGCAAATCCCTGAATCCCCTCACCGCGAACCCGCACCGCTTCAAGATCAACGAAGCGGCCCTCCGCCGAGCGGCAACTGTCGGGGTAAAGCTCCACCCGATGGTCGAGGAAGCGATCGCTCGTCACGTAGTAGTTGACCCCGACCACATCCGGAGGGCACGGGTTATCGTGGAACCAGAAAATCTCGTGCTCGGACAGGCCGCCCTCGCGCAGGTAGCTATACAGGGGATGAAAGCGCGTCACCTGTCCACACAGCAGGTCAAAGGAAAGCCACTGGCGCTCACTGACAAGCTGGCTCGTGCTTGCCATCTCCGGCGTTGACCAGACACAACCGAGGTCATCGGTCTGGATGAGCTGGGCATGCGGGTTGATGGCGCGGATCCTGCGCATGCTGAGCGCGACACCCCTCAGCTGGTGCATCAGGGCCCGCAGGTAGCTCTCACGCGAGCAATGGTGCGGGTACCAGACTCCACAACGCGCGGCAAAGCGCGCCGTAGTGTTCGGCTCATTGACAGGTGTGTAGGCTTCAACCCACGGGTAACGCTCGGCTACCTGCCCGGCATAGTCGGCCAGCTTCTCGGGGAACTCGGGGTCAATCAGGCTGGTATTCCGCGGCCCGCTGCCATGGTGCAGCAGGCCCACGATCGGGCGCATGCCTGCGGACCGAACCGAGTTGAGGTAAGCGTCCGCCCAGCGCCAGGACGGGTCGGCCACATGCCGCTCCCACAGCACGCCGCACCGCAGCGCGCGTATGCCGAGGCTTGCAAACAGCCCGAGATCCTGAGCGCGCGTGGCATGACCTGACAGGTTCATCTGGTCAAAATAGCGATCGCCGACGCGGTTGCAGGTGTACTCCGCGCCTCCCCATACCTCGAGCACGGGGTTGGCTGCCGCTGCCACGCTGCCGTCCAGGCTCAAGCGGCTTGCCCTTCATCCGCGTCGGCTCCAGCAGTCTTGCTCCCAATGGGAGCAAGTGCGGAGCCAGGGGTGGTGATCGCCTGCTGCACAAAGCGCTCCTCGATCTTGTTGAAGAGCGTGAGCGATTGTGCGACCACCTGGTCCATGTTGTAGTACTTGTAGGTGCCCAGGCGGCCTGCAAAGTGCACATGCGGCAGCGCGTCGGCCATTGCCTTGTATCGCGCATACAGCTCGGCGTTTTGCTGCTGTGGGATCGGATAGTACGGGTCACCTTCGCTCGTCGGGTACTCATAGACGATGCTGGTTTTCGCATGATCCTGCCCGGTCAGGTATTTAAATTCGGTCACCCGCGTGTAGGCGTGCTCGTTTGGATAGTTCACCACCGCGGCGGGCTGGAAGGTGCGGCAGTTATGGGTCTCGTGTTCGAATCGCAGCGACCGGTAGGGTAGCCTTCCGTAGCAGTGCTCAAAGTACTCGTCGATGGGCCCGGTAAAGATTAACTCGCGGAATGAGAACTCATTCTCAATGTCCGCATATTCGGTGTTGAGCATGACACTGATGTTCGGATGATCGAGTATTTTCTCGAACATGCGGGTGTAGCCATGCAGAGGCATGGCCTGGTACTGGTCGGTAAAGTAGCGGTTGTCGCGGCTGGTGCGAATCGGTACGCGCGCGGTTACAGATGCATCGAGTTCCGACGGGTCCAATCCCCATTGTTTGCGCGTATAGTTGCGGAAAAACTTCGTATAGAGTTCGCGCCCGACGCGGCTGATCACAACATCCTCAGAGGTGAGAATCTGCTCGCGCGGCTCTGCGACCGAAGCAAGAAATGCCTCGACCTCGCTGCAGTTCATATGCAAGGCATAGAGCTGGTTGAGCGTGTCAAGGTTGATTGGCATCGGGACCAGCTGGCCATCGACACTGGCCTGCACGCGATGCTCGTATGGCCGCCACGCTGTGAAGCGCGAGAGATGGTCGAACACTTTTTTCGAGTTGGTATGAAAGATGTGAGGCCCGTAGCGGTGGACCAGGAGACCGTCTTCATTGTAGAAGTCGTAGGCGTTGCCTGCTATGTGCGAGCGCTTCTCAACAATCAGCACGCGTGCATCAAGTTGGGTCGCAAGCCGTTCAGCCAGAATACTGCCCGCAAACCCGGCCCCTACAATCAAAAAATCAAACATGCATCTGCCTCCTGTTTTCCCCTGCTATCAAGCGCTTACTGGCTTACTGCCAACACCTGGTTCCACATATCCTCGAAAGTAGCGTCCCACGAGGTGTGACCCAAATACTCGTCAACAGTGGTCAGCCAATGTACAGCGGGCGGGTCAAGCGCCTCGCGTAAAGCAGCTGCGAAGCCTGCTGCATCGGAGGCAATACGCGCAAAGCCAAGCCTGCCATACGGCTCCTCTACATCGCGCACTGGTGTTGATACTACAGGCTTGCCGGCCGAAAGGTATTCCGGAGTCTTGGTCGGGCTGATGAAACGAGTGGATGCATTCAGCGCAAACGGTAACATTGCTACGTTCCAGAAAGCCAGATAATCAGGAAGCTCGCTGTACTGTTTCCGGCCTAGATAGTGAATATTCGCGGAATGCGGCAGATCCTCTTCGCGAATTTTAACTACCGGCCCAATCATGACAAAGTGCATGGCTGGCTCAAGCGCAGCTATGTCTCGCAATAGGTCACGATCCAGCCTTTCATCCAGCACGCCAAAGAATCCGACACGCGGGTATGCAATCGCTTGCTGGTCTTGCGGCTCGATGTGAGGCGTGCGGGCCGCGGCAAAGTGCGCGAAGTCAACGCTGCTTGGGAACAGGTGAACATTTGCATGCGCGTGACGCTTCTCTTCATAGAGACTTCTGCCCCCGGTAAACACGACGCTTGCCCGCGCGAACAGGCGTTGCTCCTGCTCGATCAACTCAGGGGGCGCGCCATCGAAAGCGGAGAGCTGATCCATGCAGTCGTATACCATCGCGCGCGGGTGCAGGTGGTCAGTAAAGAACAGCGCCATCGGCGTGTAATACCAGCAGACGAAATCGCGAATCTGGTGATCGTGAAGGAATCGGTCAATCAGTTTGCGCTGTGTCGCAGTCACGTCAAGGGCGGCCGCGCCGTGCGGAAGCATGGGTGTCAGGACTTCGACGTCGCCTGGCTCGTGCGTGATGCGCAGGCTCGGCTCGGCGGAGTCATAAAAGACGGGCTCTTCAAAATAAAACACCCTGGTGCGCGCAGCCGCGCGTGTCAGCAGGTGCTGCGGGCGCTGGTAGACAAAGTTCCACCGCAGGTGTGCAAAGCAGAGGATGCAGGGTATTGTAGCTCGCGAGATTGCCTCTCCTTGATCTTTGTCCGAGTATGGCATGCCCGCTCCTCGGCGTTTGGATGCACGATACTTTCGAAGAGACGTTTCCGCGCGATGGCACTTTTTACTACCAGAGCTGTGCGAGTGTGAGCATACCAATAACCCGGCCAGCAAACGCAACGAGATGCTTCTGCGAAACTGGCGCGACTCAGGCCAGAGCGGCACGCCTACGCTCTATGGGTCTTCTGTTGACACTCCTTTCCTCGGCATTTAATCTTCAGCCACCTATTTGCGCGAGCTTCCACGGCGCTTGAAAACGGAAGTATGCCTGGTCGTCGGGTAATCAGGTTCGCTGTCTACGGAAGCGGCTGTCGGGGGTGTGGGTTCCCGATCTGGAATCGGATGCACGGTGCTGCGCCTGCTTGCTCACGAAGCGCAGTCCATTGCCGATACCTGGGAAGAGCAGCCGCGTTTTGCCCAATTGCCTGCTTCTCCAAACCGCTCCAGCTTGAGGAATCCAAACTTATGGTCTTGCGGCATACGCGCTCTGCATGCGCTTTCTTTCTTCCGATGCTTTTTGCTTCCGGATTGTCCTCCATTCTTCTCGCCCAGGGGTCCCAGGCTGCGCCCGCCCTGCTTCTGCAACCTGTCAACAATAACCAGGTTGCGCGCACCGCCGGCAACGTACGCTCCGCAGCACTTGTAGCCGCGAACGACCGCGGGCTGGTGGCGTCGTCCACTCCACTCGAACATATGCTGCTGCAGCTGCAGCGGACTCCGCAGCAGGACGCGGCATTGGATGCACTACTGCAGGAGCTAAACGACGCGAGCTCGCCGAGATACCACAAGTGGCTGACGGCGGAGGAACTCGGAGAAGGATTCGGGCCGGCACAGGCAGATATCAACGTCGTCAAGGCCTGGCTTACAAGTCAAGGATTCGCGATCAACTCGGTCGCTGCAAACGGGATGACGATCGATTTTTCTGGAACAGCGAAGCAGGTATCCCTGGCATTCCATACCGAAATGCATGCCCTCAACGTCGACGGCGAGCCGCACATCGCCAACATGCAGAACCCGGCAATCCCTGTCGCGCTTGCCAGTGTCGTTGCAGGTGTTGTTAGCCTGAACGACTTCCGTCCGCGTCCACTTCACCACCAGATCCTCCCGACCCACTTTGATGCTCGGACGGGCAGTCGTACCAGCGAGGGGGTTGCTGTTACCAATACCGGCGCAGTGCACACCGACTACACGTACACCTCCGGTGGAAGCACCTTTGAGGCGATGGTGCCGGGCGACCTGGCGACCATTTATAACCTCAAGCCACTTTTTGCTGCAGGCTACTCCGGGCAGGGGCAGACCATTGTTGTGATAGAAGATACAAACGTCTACTCGACTGCGGACTGGACCAAGTTCCGCTCCACCTTCGGCCTCTCGACCTACACAGGTGGCAGCTTCACGCAGCAGCACCCGGGCAACTGCACCAACCCTGGGGTGAATGCCGCAGACGGCGAAGCGATCCTCGATGCGGAGTGGGCTTCGGCAGCGGCACCGTCGGCTGCGATCGTGCTCGCTTCCTGCGCAGACACAAGCACCACCTTTGGCGGACTCATCGCATTGCAGAACCTTATCAACAGTAGCAGTCCGCCGAAGATCGTCTCGATCTCCTACGGAGAGTCCGAGACTGAAAACGGTGCGACTGCAAACCTGGCGTACAGCAAGGCTTATCAGTCCGCGGCGGCAGAGGGCATTTCGGTCTTCGTCTCTTCCGGAGACGAGGGTGCAGCAAGCACGGACGCAAACCAGACCAAGGCAACGCACGGCATTAGTGTCTCAGGCTTCGCAAGCACCCCGTACAACGTCGCTGTCGGTGGCACCGACTTCGGCGATACCTATGCCGGATCAAACAGCACGTACTGGAACAGCGCCAACACGAGCACCTATGCGAGCGCCAAGAGTTATATTCCCGAGATACCCTGGAATGATTCGTGCGCCTCGCAGTTGATCGCGACCAAGTCGGGTTATTCGGCTACGTACGGCACCTCCGGTTTCTGTAACTCGAGCACAGGCAAGCAATACTATCTGACGACTGCGTCTGGTTCCGGCGGTCCTAGCGGCTGCGCCACAGGCTCGCCGTCTGCCTCCGGCGTCGTTTCGGGCTCGTGCAAAGGCTACGCAAAGCCTAGCTTCCAGAGTGGCCTGGTCGGGAACCCGACGGATAGCGTGCGCGATATTCCCGACGTGAGCCTCTTCGCGGCGAACGGCGTCTGGGGGCACTACTACATCTACTGCTATACGGATCCTAACAACGGCGGCTCTTCCTGCTCAGGAGCACCCAGCACCTGGTCTGGCGCGGGCGGCACCTCGTTCGCCTCGCCAATCATGGCGGCTATCCAGGCGCTCGTAAATCAGAAGACCAAGTCGTCCTGGGGCAATCCTGACACGACGTACTACAACCTGGCCAAGGCCGAGTACGGTTCGGCAGGCAATGCGAACTGCAACTCGTCCAACGGCAATGGGGTCAGTTCTTCCTGCACTTTTTACGACGTCAAGCAGGGCGACATGGACGTGAACTGTACAGGAAGTTACAACTGCTATCGTCCATCGGGAACCAACGGCGTGCTTTCCACCTCAACCACCAGCTATAAGCCGGCTTATGGCACCGCGACAGGCTGGGATTTCGCGACCGGCATTGGCACGGTCAATGCGCAGAACCTGGTCAATAACTGGGGTACGGTCAGCCACTAGGTCCAACCGGCATGTACCAGCCAAAAGGGGGAGAGGCGCTGAGCCCCTCCCCCTTTTGGCTGGCTGACGAACCCTTTAATCCAGGCGCACCATGATCTTTGAGAAGCGCGAAGGATTGCTGCTCCACTCGGCTATGGAGCTGGGCGCGTCTTGCATCGAGACAATCGTGCTTACCGCACTCTCGACCGGGAAGCGTCCCTGCTCAAGCATCTCGATGACTGCGCGAAAATCCTCCGGCAGCGCGTTGCGCGAGCCAAGAATATCGAGTTCCTTCTGCACAAACAGGCGCGTCTCGTAGGCGACCGGCTCCTTGGCATAACCGATGTAGACCACGCGGCCGGTGAAGGCGACCTCCTCAACAGCCGCGCGAAAAGTCTCCGGCAGGCCGATGGCTTCAATGATGACGTCAGGGCCGTGGCCGTCGGTCAGCTCGGCCAGGCGGTCATGCATCGACTCACGCTTGGTGTTGATCAACTCGCTTGCACCAGCCTGCGCAGCAATGGCGAGCTTGTCGTCATCCACGTCGATGGCGATGGTACGGGCGCCTCGGAAGCCGGACGCCGCAATTGCGCCGAGGCCAACGCCCCCGCAGCCGATGATGGCAACACTATCCTCGGCCGTGATGCGACCTCGTGCAACTGCGTGGAAGCCAACGGTCAGCGGCTCGACCAGGCATAACTCCTTCAGCGATAACCTGGCGGTGTAAAGCTTCTCTGCTGGCTGCACGATGTACTCAGTCAGCGCCCCGTCGCGCTGCACGCCGAGCGTTTGATTGAACTGGCAGGCGTTCGGCCGACCTCGTCGACACGCAGCGCACGTCCCGCAGCTTGAATAGGGAGAGAGTGTGACGTCGGTGCCAGCAGCAAGGTCAGGACGGCCTGGCGTGTCGGCAATGATCGTTGCTGCTACCTCGTGCCCCAGGATGCGTGGGAACTGCACCAGCGGGTTTTTGCCGCGATAGCTGTTCAGGTCGCTGCCGCACAACCCGACGCGCTTGACCTTGAGCAGGACCTCGCCTGGCGCAGCCTGCGGTTCCTGCACCGACGCGACCACCACGTCGCCCGGACCTCTCATCACTAATGCTTGCATCGTGTCCTTGTCACCTCGCCTTGTTATGCTCTCATGCCCAGTGAGGCCGCGTGCTGTCGTCGAGATAATAGGCTTCGATCGCTGTGCCTCCAAAGATGCGTGCGCGCTCGTCCTGGGACAAGCTGCCAAGCAAGGCTCTCAACGTGCGGATCCAGTCGCCATAGGTGACCGCGAGCGTACATACCGGCCAGTCCGACCCGGCCATGATGCGCTCCGGGCCAAATGCTTCGAGCGTCGCATCGATGTATGGCTGCAGATCGTCCGGCTTCCAGCAGTCCCACGCTGCCTCGGTCACCAGGCCCGATAACTTACAGTAGACATGTGGCCGCCGTGCAAGCTCGCGGAGATTTTCCTGCCATGGCTCGCGCTCGGCTAAGCCGATCTTGGGTTTCGCAATGTGGTCGAGCACAAAGATCTGGTTAGGATGCTGATCGACAAACCGTATGCCTTGCGGCAGCTGGCGCTCGACGATCAGCAGGTCGTAGACGAGGCCTGCCTCTCCTATGCGGCGGATGCCTTCGGCGAACTCCTTCCGCAGCAGAAAGTCCGGGTCGGGTTCGGCCTGTACTATGTGGCGCAGGCCTTTGAGCGCTGGACGACTCTCAAGCTGCTCCAGATCTTTGGCAAAACCGGGGCTGGGGATTGGCGCCCACCCAACCACCCCCCGTATCCACGCATGCTGCTCGGCCAGCTGTAACAGCCACTCCGTTTCCTCCATCGTTTGCAGGGCTTGCACGCTGATGACCCCATCGATGCCGCTCGATGCGAGCTCTGGCTCGAGGTGCTCCGGCAGCAGATCCTGCTTGAGCGGCTGCATGGAAGGTTCGATCCAGCTGTGTTCCTGGGGACAGTAATGCCAGAAGTGCTGGTGCGCGTCGATGGTTGGCGTCTTGGACAAAGCGCTACTGGCTTGCATGATGAGCTCTCAACCGAGTGGCTGGGCGTGTGCGCCTGCGACTGCAGCAGGTTCTGGCACGCTGCTGCCCCACGCGCGCTTGACGATCGCACGCACTTTACAGCCGGTTCACGTTGGTCACATCAACAGTAAGCGATAAAGTAGGAGTTCCGCAAGAGGGCTGATGTTTTCGGAAGGGCGGCTGCACCTGCCTGATTCTCACCGGAGCAGAGCAGGCAATCCTGCGCTATGCCGGTTGAAGCGTAAGCGTGTAGCGGTCGCCGGCTCGTACCTGCAGTGTGCTCGTCGCGGGATCGGTCGCAGGGCGAAGCTCGGCCGCGCCGCCGCGCTGGCTCACCACTCGTGCAATGCGCAGCCCCGGTTGCACGCGCAGCAGATGCTCGCCATCGACCAGTGCCAACAATTGCGCCTGGCTCAGCTTCCCGCGCTTCCAGGCGAGCGAAACCTCAAGCCCGCCGCGTGTACGCAGCCCTCGCACCGAGCCCTGCTGCCAGGCCGCAGGGAGCGCGGGTAAGAGCGAGATCTCGCCGTCGTGACTTTGCAGCAGCATCTCGGCGACTGCGGCGGTGGTGCCGAAGTTACCGTCAATCTGAAAGATGCTGTGGCCTGCTTCGGCAGGATGCGTGTCAAACAGGTTGGCGCCTGTGCTGTGCTGGAGCAGCATCTGCAGCGACTCCCAGGCTTTATCGCCATCGCCCAGCCGTGCCCATAAGCCGATAGCCCAGGAGCGGCTCCAGCCGGTATACGCGCCGCCGTGCGCCAGGCGCCGCTCAAGCGAGTGGCGAGCTGCCGCTGCAAGCCGCGGGTTGTTGCGCGGCGTAATCTCGGCGCCAGGCCACACGGGGTAGAGGTGCGACATGTGACGCTGGCCGGGCTCGGACTCCTCAAAATCAACCGACCACTCCTGCAGCTGCTGCCAACGCCCGACCTGGTAAGCGGGTAAGCGCGCCGCGGCTTGCGCCAGAGTTGCCGCGAACGCCTCATCCTGGTGCAACAGCGCGGCTGCCTCACGCACGTGGCTGAAGAGCTCGCGGATTAACGCCAGGTCGAGCGTGCAACCGGCGCTTACCTGCGCATGCCTCCCATCGGGCGCCAGGAAGCTGTTCTCAGTTGACACAGAGGGGCACGTCGTCAGATGCCCCTTGCCATCCTCAATCAGCCAGCTTAAGCAAAACTCTGCCGAGCCTTTGATCACCGGGTAGGCCGACCGTAAGAAGGCTTTGTCGCCGGTGAACTGGTAGTGCTCCCAAAGGTGCGCGCAAAGCCACGGCCCGCTCATGGCGAAGTTGGCCCAGGTAGGATCACCGGCGCCCATGCCGACCGGGGCTGATTGCCGCCAAACGTCCACATTGTGGTGCGAGACCCAGCCGTTCGCTCCGTAGTTCATCGCTGCCGTTTTCTCGCCGTTGCGGCTCAAGTCGGTGATCATCTCCGCCAGCGGCAGGTGGCACTCAGACAGGTTGCAGGTCTCTACCGGCCAGTAATTCATCTGGACATTGATGTTGGCCGTCCAGTTCGAACTCCAGGGCGGTCGCACCTCGGCGTTCCATATGCCCTGCAGATTGGCCGGCTGCGTGCCAGGGCGCGAACTGGTCACCAGCAGGTAGCGTCCGTAATGGAAGTAGAGCGTGATCAGCGAAGGATCAGGCTGCGCGGCAAAGGTGGCGACCCGCACATCGGTCGGTCGGGGCGGGCCGGGCTCTGGTCCAAGGTCGAGCGTAACGCGACGATAGAGCGCCTGGTGATCCTTGAGGTGCTCGACGAGGAGCGTGTCGTACAGGCTGGCCGAGTTGGTGCGCGCGGCGGTAGCCGCTACAGGCGTTTGCGCTTTCGCGACGATCTCACCGAGAGGAAGATCAGGTGAGTGTGCGTAGCCCTTGTACCCCGTAGCGATGCCTACCAGCAGCAGCACAGTGGTGGCGCCGTTGATCCGCAAGCCTGTCTCGTCCTGCGTCAGCGTGCCGCCGGAGCCGCTCGGCAAGGAAGCATCGAGCACGGCGGCAAAGTGCATGCCGTTGCCAATCTCACTGCTGTATTGGATCGGGTCAGGGTCGTGCTCAAGATAATTCGGGGCGGAGTAACTTGGCGCCTTACCTGTGAGCTTGAGGCCGTGCCTTTCAGAGGAGGCGGCCTCTACCTTCGATTGCAGCAGGCTCTTGAAGGTGACCCGGCCGCTGAGCGCGCCTGGCTTGCTCGCCTGGAGCCGCACCACGACTACCTGTGCCGGGGCCGAAACAAATACCTCGCGCGTGTAGGTGATCGGCCTTGACTCGCCAGGAGCCGCCACACTGTAGCGGACTGTCGCCAAGGCGCGATCCAGATCAAGCTCGCGCCGGTAGCCGCTTACCAACCCTGCATGGTCGAGCGTGATGAGCAGGTCGCCCACAGGTTGATAGGCCTCGTTGTAGGGGCCCTGCATGCCGTGGCAGGCAATGTCAGCGGCAGGGTAGTCGGCATGCTGCAGCACCAGCCTGCGTACCTCGGGCAGGTGCGTCTTCGCGTTGGGATTGTTCCAGTCGCGCGGTCGCCCGGTCCACAGGGTATCTTCGTTCAGCGCGATACGCTCCTGCCGCGGGTCGCCGGCCTTGCCTTCGCTGCCTCCGTACACCATCGCGCCCAGCCGGCCGTTGCCAAGCGGCAGTGCCTCGGCCCACTCGCGTGCAGGCTGCTCAAACCACAGCATCTGGTCGGTTGTGGCTGCGGATGGATGCGCTGGCGCTGTCGAGGCAGCCAGCCGCGTCGCGGCAAAAGAGCCACCAATCAAAGCTAGAAATGTGCGGCGCGTTGTAGCGAAACCCATAACCCTCCAGGCGAACAGCAACGAACTGATAGTAGCAAGCCTGGGTATCGAAGTGCTCAGCCGCAGCCTGGCTGCGTTGCGCTTGGCTGGGCTGCGATGCTATCCATAGAAGTCGCGTGCATGTGCGAACAGGCGGAGGCCCCATCACTTTCTTCTCAGACGCGCGATCGCAAAGATTGTTTTTCTCGTGCCTGGTGCTTGCACTGCCGCTGACCGGCCAGCGCGCTCTCGCGCAGCAGCAGGGCAGCGCAGAAGGCAGGCTTGTGGATGCGCGAGCGCAGCCCCTTGGTGGCGCAACGGTAGCCTGCGTTGCCGCGCAGGACCGTGCGCAGGCAACTACGGGCGACGATGGGCGCTTCGTTTTTACCAACGCAAGCGCGGGCGCCTGCCACCTCTCGGCGCGGATCAACGGGCGCGTGTTCGAGCTGCCGCAAGCGCTGATCATTAATATCGAGACCACTCCGTTCCTGCTCACGCTTTCTGATCAGGGGTTGCTCACCCTCCAGCAGCAGCCGCCGCAGTCACCCAGCAGCAGCAGCGGTGGCGAGGCGCTCTCAAGCAGTTCTGTGAGTGAGCTGCCGCTGAACAAGCGTGACTTCAGCCAGTTGCTGCTGCTCGCCGCCGGCACTATGACAGACGCCAATGGCGCGACCAACTTCACTCAACAGTTTGCCATCAACGGTCAGCGTGGCGTCGAGGCGACCTTTGCCATGGATGGCGCAGACACGAGCGACCCGGAGATGGGCGGCGCTACTTTTTCAAACTTCGACGTGGACGCGGTGGAGGAGATTCAATCGAGCTCCGGGTGGATGCCGGCAGAGATTGGTCGCGGCGCTTCCGGTTTCACGAACATACAGACCCGCGCCGGCACGCGGGACGTGCATGGATCCGTATTCGAATTTCTTCGCAACTCATCGCTCGATGCGCGCAATTACTTCGATCATCCATCGATCGCCGAGCCCGGGCGCATTCCGCCTTTTCGCCGCAACGAGTTTGGATTTACCAACGGTGGGCCTGTCCTGCTCCCACACATCTACAACGGCCGGCAGAATACTTTTTATTTCGGCCAGTACCAGGGCTTCCGCCAGGTGCTAGGCACCACGCAGGTGCTGCCCGTGCCGACCGCGGAGGAACGTGCCGGGCACGATACGACTGCTTTTCCGGGCGACACGCTTGAGGTGCCGGTCAATCCGGCCATGGCTGCAATCCTGGCTCGCTATCCACTGCCAAACTACCCGCTGGGCACCTATGGTGTACACACCTATGCCGCTTCGTCAAAGGTCGTCACCGATGCAGATCAATTCTCCGTGCGCCTCGATCATCAGCAAGGCGAGAAGAACCACTTCTTTGCTCGTGCATCGTTTGATAACCTCACCGGCCCCACGACCAACCCTGACCAGACAGCCATTGATCCAAGCTTTGGCGTCACCTACCGAGACCGGCAGAAGAACGTTGCGTTTGATTTTGCGCGCACCGTGTCGCCGCGCTTGAGCCTGGAGACCGAGTTCAGCATTACGCGCTCAACGCCGTCATTCCCAACCCCAAACCGCACCGATCCGGCGGTCAAGTTCAACGATGGCCTGTTCGAGCCGTTTAACTCAGCGGGCGGCTCCGTGATGGAGGCCTTCAGCAATCTCTTCGCCCTGCGGCAAACAGCCTCCTACACGGCTGGGGGACACGCGCTGAAGGCCGGAGCAGAGGTGCGGCTCAATCGTGACTCAACCTACTTTGGTACCAGCCCAAATGGAGAGTATGACTTTGGCGGTGGTACGGCCTACTCGCCGGTAAACTTCACCTCGACCAGTGGCATGCACACGGTGCATGTTGGTGATCCGCTGCCGGATACTCTTTCAAGCCTGCTGGTTGGCAGCGCCTTCGCCTATTCTGTTTCCATCGCGCCGACTTACTTTTCAAACGGCGAGCACATAGGTCCCGCCGCAATTAGCAGAAACTCCTTCGGCATTTTCCTCCAGGATACCTGGAAGCTATCGGATCGGCTGGTGTTGAACTACGGGCTGCGCTACGAGTATTACTCGCCCATAGAAGAGCGCGCCCATCGCACAGGCGGCCTGATCAACACGACCACCGGCATCGGCCAGGAGTTTGTCGTAAACCCGCAGCCAGGTTACGTGGCACGCCGCTATGACTGGGCGCCTCGCGTGCAGCTGGACGGGCGTCTCACGCACCAGGTGCACCTGCACGCAGGCGGTGGATTAACGACTATACCGCCGAACATATGGCAGGATAACTTTCTGACCGGGTCAACGCCCTTCGCAATTTACCCCCGCGTGACCTCAAGCTCACAGGCGCCCGTACTTTATGGCTTTCAAGTAACGCCTGCCGAACTACCGCGCGCCTACACGCCGTCCGGCGCAGATATATTCGTAGGCAACAAGACCAAGCAGGTTGCGCCGAACACGGTCATGGACGTGGATCGTTACGAGAGGGATATAGCCGCACTTTCTCCGAGTCATCAGATCACGCCACTCAACATCAGCGTGATCGATCGCAACTTCGGCAACGCGGAGCTGGCTACCTGGACCGTTGGAACAGAGCGCACCCTGGGCAAGCTTACCGCCGATGCAAGTTACGTGGGGACTGCCGGGATCCGGCTGCCTCGCCTGAACTTCCCCAATGCCTATCCGGGCGCTGATCCAGCGTCTGCGCGGTACACCGAGTTTGACGGGAATGGCACACTCACAGGAGGCTTTGGTACCGAAGAAGTCATCGCAGCAAGCGCGCATTCGACCTACCACGCACTGCAAACGTCTCTCCAGGGAACAGTAGGACGCGGCGGTCCGGGGATCCAGGCGAGTTACACCTGGTCTAAGTCGCTCGATGATACGAGCTCAGTCACAGGTGGCTATATCACAGGGGCGACCGGTGCAGTCGCGCAGGCGTTTCCGCAGGATCCCTTCAACACACACCCGGAGAAGGGCCCGTCAAGCTTTGACGTGGCGCACGCATTTACGCTCAGCCTGGCACAGGACCTGCAGTTGGAAAAGGTGAGCTACCTAAGCGCCATGCCTCGGAAGTTATCGAAAGGTTGGGAGCTACTCAGTATCTCCTCGATCACGAGCGGAGCGCCTTTCACGGTGTACTCCGGAGTACAGCAGACTGGAGCAGGCTCGATCGGTGTTGATCGCCCCGACCAGATCGCGAAGCCCGACTTGTCCACCGCTCGCAGCAAGCGAGAGGACTACTTTGGGCGCGGTGCGGATAACGCTTCTTTCTTCTTCATCCCAACGAATACGGCAAATGGAACCGGCCCAAACCATGGTCGCTTCGGAACGCTGGGGCGCAATACTTTTCGGGGACCGGCTTTCTATGACTATGACTTTTCGCTGATCAAGGACACACCGGTGGGCACGCGCCGGTCCGGCAGTGAGCTAGTTGATCTACAGTTCCGCTCGGAGTTCTTCAACATCTTCAACATCGTGAACATGGGCTTGCCGGCAAACACGCTGCTTGGCTCCGGCTTTGGCGAGATTAATCGAACCGCCGGTACTTCGCGTCAAATTCAGTTTTCTATGAAGGTGATTTACTGAGGCTTGGCAATGCTCACCGGTTGCGAGCTGAGAGCCGGTTCAGCGTATACTGAAGCTTCTTAGCCGCGGGAGTAGTTCAGTGGCAGAACGTCAGCTTCCCAAGCTGAATGTCGCCGGTTCGATCCCGGTCTCCCGCTCCATTTTCTGCGCGTAAGTTTTTTCTTTTCAGCAACCTTACGCACATCCGACGTATCTCAGTGGTCGAGCGGGTGGTGTAACGCCCGCATAAAGGAGCCGCGCTATGAACTCACTGAAATTCTGGGCAGCGTTTTCGATCGGTGTTGCTGCAGGCGCTGTTGTCGCGCTGATTTGTGCGCCTCAGTCCGGCGATGAAACACGCAAGCAGCTCCGTGACAAGTTTGACGACGCCAGCGACTATGTGAAGGATGCTGCCGGCGATCTAGGCAGCAAGGCTAGCAAGGCATACCAGCGGGGTAAGGGTGTGGCCTCGGATTTCTCGGATGACGTGGTGGATAACGTGCAGTCAGCCGTGAAAAGTGTGCGCAGTTAGATCCAGTTTCTGATGAGAAACCTGCAATAGGCGCTGCAAAACGCCCTGTCCAAGTGGACAGGGCGTTTTGCTGTAGCGACCTTGAGGGCTACGCGCTGTAGAGCAGGATTCCCTCGGAACGTGCTTCGCTCTCTTCGCCTTCTTTGGAAACGGGACGGTAGAAGAGTTGAGTGTTCTCCAGGTACACCTCAAGGAAAGCAGGCCGCTCCTCGATGTGCCCGGCAATGAGAGCTTCTGAGAGCGGGTCCTCGACATAGCGTTGAAGCGCACGACGGAGCGGACGTGCTCCGTAGCTGCGATCGACAAGAGTCTTTTCCAGGATCCACTTCTTCGCGTCTTCAGTCACCGAAATCGTGATGGCCTTCTGCGCCAGGTTGGTGTTGAGCTGCTGCACAAGCAGCTCGAGAATCTGGATCAGGTCCGCGTCCGAAAGCGAGTGGAAGAGAATGATTTCATCCACGCGGTTGAGGAACTCGGGGTTGAAGGTGCGTTTGACTTCGTTCTTGACCAGTTCTTCGATCTTGTCCATGACCAGGTCTTCGCGCTCCGACTGGAAGCCTAGCCCCTGCTTGCGCTGGAGATGACGAGCTCCAATGTTGGAGGTCATGATGATGATCACGTTCTTGAAGTCGACCGTGTTGCCGAGGCCGTCCGTCAGGTGGCCATCTTCGAAGACCTGCAGCAGGATGTTGAAGACATCCGGATGCGCCTTTTCGATCTCGTCGAGCAGCACGACCGAGTATGGCGAACGCTTGACGCGCTCGGTCAACTGGCCGCCCTCCTCGTAGCCGACATAGCCCGGGGGCGAACCGATCAGTTTGGAAACAGAGTGCTTCTCCATGAACTCCGACATATCAAAGCGAATCAGCGACTTCTCCGACCCGAAGAGGAACTGGGCCAGGGTGCGCGCCATCTCCGTTTTGCCTACGCCCGTTGGGCCGAGGAAAAGGAACGAGCCGATAGGACGATTGGGACTCTTGAGGCCAGCACGTGAGCGACGAATCGCGCGCGACAAGGCAGAGATCGCCTTCTCCTGCGAGATCACCCGCTTGTGCAGCTCGCCCTCGACGCGGAGCAGCTTCTGCGTCTCTTCTTCCTTGATCGAGGTGACAGGAACACCGGTCCAGCGCGACACTACATCCTCGATGTCCTCGCGCCCGACGATGCCGGCGGTCGAGTCATCGAGGTGGTACTTGTCACGCAGGGCGCGCAGGTTCTCGCGCTCTTTACGCTCTTCGTCCGAGTAGAAGCGCGCCTTCTCGAACTCGTGGTTGGCGATGGCGTTCTCCATGCGGTGGACGATGAACTTGATCCGCTTCTGGACCTCGGTGATCTCCTCCGGTAAAGAAGTCTGCCGCAGCTTTACACGAGCGCCTGCTTCGTCGATCAGGTCAATCGCCTTATCGGGAAGAAAGCGATCCGGGATGTAGCGGTTCGAGTGAGAGACTGCGAACTCGATGGAGTCATCGGTATAGGAGACTGCGTGGAACTTCTCGTAGCGATCCTTGATGCCCATGATGATCCTGATCGCATCGGCCTCGTTCGGCGGCGGAACCTTCACAGCCTGGAAGCGCCGCTCAAGCGAACGATCCTTTTCAATCGACTTGCGGAACTCGGCCGGAGTCGTAGCGCCGATGCACTGGATCTCGCCTCGCGAAAGGGCTGGTTTAAGGATGTTGGCGGCGTCGAGCGAGCCTTCGGCCGAGCCGGCACCGACCAGCGTATGCAGCTCATCGATGAAGATGATGGAGTTCTGATTCTCCATCAGCTCCTTCATGATGGTCTTGAGCCGCTCTTCAAACTGGCCGCGGTACTTGGTCCCGGCAACGATCAGTGACAGGTCGAGGGCAAGTACGCGTTTGTCGGCGAGAAAGCTCGGCACTTCACCATCAGCGATGCGCTGGGCAAGCCCTTCCACAATAGCGGTCTTACCAACGCCCGGCTCCCCGATGAGTACCGGATTATTCTTCGTCCGGCGGCAGAGGATTTGCACCACGCGCTCGAGCTCAGCATCGCGACCAACGAGCGGGTCAAGCTGGTTGTCCATGGCGACCTGGGTCAGGTCGCGCGAGAACTCGGCCAGCAGACTGGACTCGCGGTTGCGCTGCGCTGCCGGCGCCTTTTCCTGGGTCGCGCGCGAAAGCTCTTCGCGGATGGCGATCAGCTTGAGGCCGCGCTCGTGCAGGATCTCGGCGGCAAAGCTCTTCTCCTCACGCAGAAGCCCCAGCAGCAGATGTTCTGTGCCGATATGTTTGTGCGAGAGCCGCTCGGCCTCTTCTGCTGCGTAGGCGAGCACGCGCTTGCACTCGTTGGATAGCGGAAGGTCGACCGAGGTCGAAACCTTTTCGCGAATAGTTGTGTGCCCCTCTATCTGCTTGCGGATCGATTCTACTGACGCATGCGAGCGGAGAAAACGATTGGTGAGCGCCTTGTCTTCCCGCAAAAGGCCGAGCAGCAGGTGTTCGGTCTCGATATACGGGGAGCCGAACTGGCTTGCCTCGTACCGCGCGAAAAAGATCACGCGCCGCGCTTTCTCTGTATAGCGTTCGAACATGTTCCCCCTTCAAAAAAGACCGGCGCCGCTCCTGCTGTGCCCTATCTTGGGCGCTTGACCAGGCTCGTGCGATTGCCTCCGTTTGCTTCCTGGTGCCATCCGCCTGGGCCATACGCGGCCAACAATCCAGCGGCTGCCTTCTTACCACGTTTACAAGTAACGCTACTGCGTCTTTAACTGTCCCCCGTCTACCAGTTTCCCGGCAGACAGTCGCAAAATTCGGTGTGCCCGCCCGGCCAGAGCCATGTTGTGGGTGACCAGGATTGTTGTTAGACGCTCTGTTCGGTGCAGTTGCTCTATCAATTCAAAGACGCTGTCGGCTGTCTCGCTATCAAGGTCCCCGGTTGGTTCGTCCGCCAGCAGTAGTCGCGGTCCAGTCACCAGCGCGCGGGCGATTGAGACTCGCTGCTGTTCGCCGCCTGAGAGCTCGCCCGCACGATGATGTGCACGCTGCCCCAGGCCGACACGATTGAGCCATGCGGCTGCTTGGTCGAGCGCCTGCGACCGGCGCACCCCGCGTGCCAGCAGTGGCATGGCCACGTTTTCAGCTGCGCTGAACTCCGGGAGAAGATAGTGAAACTGCCACACAAAGCCCACCTCGCGATTGCGAAAGGAGGCTGCCTCTTTTGCTGAAAGTTGGTTCAATGAGGTTGAGGCGAAGTATACGTCCCCGCTTGTGGGAGCATCAAGCGCGCCCAGGATGTGAAGTAGTGTGCTTTTACCCGCGCCCGACTGGCCGACGATGGCCACCATCTCACCCTCTGCGGCGGCAAAGCTCAGGCCGTCGAACAGCGACAGCCTACGCCCGCCCGTCACGTACCGCTTGCAGAGGTTTTCGGCTCTAAGGTATAGATGACCCGGCACGGCGCCACGACTCACGTCGGGCTCCGCCGACTCGATAGGCAGCAGAGCCTTGCTCATAGGCTCGACCGATGCCTGCGCTCTGGGTATCTGCTCCATATCTACCTGTAACACTCCCGGCATAAAAGCGAAAGGTACCAAAGGAATGACCATCGATTCAGGTTCCAGCCAGCGCACACGTATCTGGCCGAGCTGTGTAGCTGGCACCCTGGGGCGGATGGCTGGCTACTCATAGCGGAGCGCCTCGGCCGGCAGGACACGCGCTGCAGCGCTCGAGGGGTAGAGCGTGGCCAGAAGCGAGACGCCGAGCGACACGGCGGAGACGAGCAACCCGTCCACGGCTCGCGGCGCGAAGGGAAGTGTGTCGATCGAGTACACATCAGCCGAGAGATGGATGAAATGGTAGTGGCTCCCCGCCCATGCCAGCCCGTAGCCGGCAACCAGCCCGAGAGCCGTACCGACGAGCGAGATCAGGAGTCCCTGCAGCAGGAAGATGCGGCGGATCTGCGCCGGCTGCACGCCCATCGACAGCAGCACGGCAATGTCCCGTGTCTTCTCCATCACCATCATGGTGAGAGCGATCAGGATGTTCAATGCGGCAACGCAGACGATGAGCCCGATGATGATGAAGGTGACCAGTTGCTCGAGCTTGAGGGCCCGAAACAGTTCGCGGTTCTGCTCCATCCAGCTGGTGGCGCCAAAGCCTGGCCCTGCAGCTTGCTCGATCGAGCGGGCGATGGCATCCGCGCGATACAGATCATCGACCTTGAACGAGAGGACCGAGACCAGGTCCGGCTCACCAAAGAGTGCCTGGGCGTCAGCCAGCCGGACAAATCCGAAGCCCGAGTCGTACTGGTAGAAGCCGGAGTGGAAGATGCCTACTACCTGGAATCGCTCGTACTTCGGCACCAGGCCATAGGGCGTCAACTCCCCTTGCGGACTGGTCACAACCACGGTTGAGCCGACCTTCGCGTCGAGCGTGTCGGCCAGGTCGTAGCCAATGATCAAGGGTGGAGTCGCCTCGGCGGCCAGACTTGTTCCCGGCGACGCCGGAAGGTCAAGCGGAGTTCCGGAACCGGCGGCCATGTGCTCGAGCATGTCGCTCACGCGGCGCTCGTCCGCGGGAATGATCCCCTTGAGCAGCGCACCACCAGACCGGGCGCCACGGGAGATCAGCACCGGTTCATAGAGCGCCGGCGCGACCGCGGTGACGTGCGGCAAGTGTCTGAGCCGCGCAGTAAGGCTGCGCCACTCGCGAATACCATCATTCTGCACCCGCTCGAGCGAAACGTGCGCGGTCGAGCTCAGCAGGCGATCTTGCAGGTCGCGGCGCATGCCGTTGGTGATGGCGAGCGCAAGGATCAGCGAGGCCACGCCAACGGCCACGCCCGCAACGGAGATCACCGTGATCAGACCGACGACGGCCTGGCGGCGTTTGGCTCGCAGGTAGCGCGTTGCGATGAACAGTTCAAAACGCATCGGCGGCTCCTCGCATGAGTACGGCCCGGGTTAGCGGGCGCTCGTGGCCTTGGCTGAGCCGGAGTTGTCGTAGCGATCGAAGACGCGCAGGGTCACGCTGTGCGGGCTCCCCTGGGCCGCGCCAGGGGAGATCGGCGCAGTAAAGTCGTAGTGCTCCGTCAGTGAGTCCGAGAGCCGCCCCACTGGCTCCACGTACTGCCACGGCCCGGCGTCCATCGAGTATTCGGCCCTCGCGATCGGCGTCGACTGATCGATCGCAGTGGCTGTCACATGCACGCCACCGGCTGCGGCGGTGGCGGCGAGCGCGGTAACCTGCGGGGTGGCCGTGTCAATCAGGAAGCCGGCACTCTCGCGCTTGCCTGTCAGCGCCTCGGCTGCCGCGTGCGAAGGGGCGTCGCTTGCCACCACCTGCATCCGGTAGGCGCCATCCGGGAGCAGCGAGGCGTCAAAGGTGTAGAAGCGCTCTGTGATCTTGTCCTTGAGCAGGCGCCACGCGGTGTCCGCTCCGCCCTCGGCGCAGTAGTAAAGCGAAAAGCTCAGTTCGTCGCCGTTGTCATCGTGCGCGGCCCAGCGGGCGGTCACGGCTGATTTGTCGCGGATGGCAGAGAGAGGTCCGGGACCGGCGTTCTGCTCGTAGCCCTGGCTGGCCTGCTGCGCGCCAAAGTTGATGCTGACCGACTGCGGCACCTGGGGCATGTTCGCCTGCGCGTTGACGCGGGCTCCGGGCACCACCACGACCTCGTCGACTACAGGCGCCAGATTGGCCGGCAGGTAGTTCACGCCAACCGAGTTGATGGTGGCCGAAGGCTCAAGCACTGCCTTCCACTGCACGTAGCGGGCGGGGGTGAGTCCCGGCTCACCCTGGTTCCCCGTGACCGGCTTCCAGTCCGTCCAGGCACGCACCGGGTTTTCTACGTTGCCAGTGCGGGCATACAGCTTATATTGACCACTGCCTAGCGTCTCGACGCGGCCCCAGGCGGCCTGCACCTGCGCGTCGAATACCTCGCTCTCAAAACTGTGCTCGCCTGCCGCTTCACGCGTCGCTCCTGACCCTAGCAGGTAGAGCTTGCCCGTGTTCGCAGTGGCGGCATACAGCCCGGCCGGGCTTGTGGCGAAGCCCGTCACCTGCGAGGCAAACAGGTGGGCCAGATCGCTTGCGGTGCCGTCCTCGGCGATCTGGTAGAGGTGTCCGCGGTTACCGGTGGCGGCGAGCAGGCCCGCGTCGTTCGCCTGCAGGGCGTAGACGATGTCGTCATGCGAGCTCCAGATCCTGTGCGGCGCTCCGCCGGCGCGGACCGGGATCTCGTAAATGTCAGATCCTTCCGGGATGACCGTGTTGTTGTTGAACGCCTGCACAGAGCCTGGCTGCACCACTGTGATCGTAGCGGTGACAGAGGAGATGCCTTGCACGGGGAGCGGCGGCAGGGGACTGCGGCCACGCTCACCTACAGCGGCGACATAAAGGGAACCCCGGGGCGAGAAGGTAAGCGCGGTGATCTCGCGTTTGGCTGCCTCGAACACCACAAAGCCTTTGCCATCGGGCGTGATCCTGTAGACGAGTCCGGTGCCATCGCTGCCAGCGTAGAGCGTGCCGCCCGTGTCGAAGGCGAGTGTGCGGATGTGCGGCTCATCGCTGGCGTAGAAGGGCTCAGGCTTGCCCGGCGCCCCTTTGGCAAGCGGCACGCGGTAGATAGCCCCCGGTGCGCCGGTGGCCACGTAGAGGCGGCCCTGCGCGTCAAAGGCCAGGTCCCACACGTACTTTGGTTTACTGGACGTGGGTAGCTCGGCCGGGTCAAAGACTACCGTCGCCCTGGACTCATCCTGGTCGGCTGCGGCGGGGTCGAGGCGGAGTACTCGACCCGAGGGAAGCAGGGCCGCATAGAGCGCACCATCCGGACCGACCCGCACTACCTGCACGGCCAGCTCCTTGGTGGCGAAGAGCCTGGTTTGCACCCCGGCAGGCGTGACGCGCAGCACGCCTGCGGGGGAGCCGGTAGCAAGGTACGCGTTGCCCGCTTTATCAGCGGTAAGAGACCACACGTAGGTGGATCCGGTGGTCAGAACCGTCTTCGCCGAAGGGGCCGGGGTCAGCCGCCCCAGGCTGCTGATCGCCACCCCGTCCGGTGTGCCGCGTTCATACTCAACCGCGGTTGACTGGGTCCAGAGGTGCGTGCCCTGCCCGTGGGCAAAGGCGGTTACGAGCGCTGCAAATGCGAGGGTAGAAAGGAGACCGGGACGCGGGCGGATCATCTCCGACGAGTTTACCAGCGGCCCCGTTTGCCGACGTTTCGTGGCTGCCGCCCAGGGCGAGACGCGACGGTAGCACCGCATGCTCCACCAAGCAAGTCAAGTTGCTCGCTGCTGCCGAAGTTGTTTAGTTTGCCAGCACCGCACGATAGCGCACGGCGCTCTTGCGCGCGCGTGCCACGGCATCGTTCGCCTTTGCCATGGGGAAGCGTTCTGTCTGCGCCTTGATGCCATGGCGCGCGGCCACGTCGAGCATCTCGGCGATCTGTACTGGGCTGCCGACGTTGCATCCGGAGACGCTCTTGATGCCCTGGATCAGAGGGAAGACCTGGAAGGACGCGGGCTTGGGCGGCACGCCAACAAAGCAGAAGCTGCCGTGCGGCCGCAGCGCGGCGATGTACGGGTTCCAGTCCTGGTCGGCATTGATTGTTGAAAGAATAAAGTCGAAGCTGCCGGCCAGCGCCTTGAGCGACTTGGTCTCGCGGGTGTTGACGAAGTGATGCGCGCCGAAAGCCTTGGCCTCATCGCTCTTGTTGCTCGAGCTTGAAAACGCCGTCACCTCGGCGCCGAAAGCATGCGCAAACTGCAGAGCGATGTGGCCCAGGCCGCCAATGCCGATGATGCCTACGCGTGAACCAGGATTGACGCCGTGCAGGCGCATGGGCGAATAGACCGTGATGCCTCCACAGAGCAGCGGCGCGCTCGGCTCGCTTTCCAGTTGCTCCGGGATCTTCAGTGCGAAGCGTGCGTTGACCCGCACACCATCTGCATAGCCGCCGTGCCGGTGCACGCATGTGGGCTGCGCTTGCGCACACAGGTTCTCTTCTCCTTTGCGGCACCACTCGCAGTGACCGCAGGAGTCGGCCTGCCACCCCACGCCTACCCGGTCGCCTACAGCAAAGCCCTGCACCAGCGCGCCCAGCGTTGTCACGGTCCCCACGATCTCATGGCCAGGGATAAACGGGTATTGGCTGATGCCCCAGTCGTTGTCAATCAGGCTCACGTCGCTATGGCACACACCACAGTGCGACACCTTGATTTCCATGTCCTGCGGGCGCAGCTCACCGGGCTCGTACTTGAAGGGAAGAAGCTCTGCGCCCGCCGCATGTACGCCAAAACCATGAATCATCTGAAACCTGACCTTTGTGGAGAGTGCTGTGGTGGTTGACGCTGCGAGCCGGCCGCATGCACGCAGCGAAACTTATTCTACCCGCAACGAGATGACCTGTTGGCCGGCCAGCTGCGCGCCGACTGGTTGCGATGCGAGCTCTTGTACCGACTCACCATGCAGGCTGGCCTTTTGATCGTTCCGCAGTGGCTCGTAGACATTTGCCAGCGAAGCCGGCAGGGAGGCCAGCACGCGTCCTTCGACCACTGCTTCCGCATCTCCGGTCAGCAAGGTGACATAGAGCCGGTCATTGCCGTGCTGGCTGTTAAGCTGCGCGATCGTGCCTGCGAGATCAAGCGAGGTCGCGCTGCGCGCGCCTTGTGCCAGACGGTCGAGCGTAGCTCCATCTGAGACAAGTAAACGTACGCTGCCGGCGGGCAACGAAGCAGGCAGCAGCACATCGACCGGCATGCTTCGTACCGCGCCATGCCATGGACGAACCATTGCAACGATGCGCAAGCGGTCGCCGGCATGCACGCTCATGCGCTCGGCCTCGGCGCTCTCAAGCTGCGCGCCCAGGCGCTCGGGCACGCGGTCGATGTGAAGCTCGACAGACTCGATGGGCGCGCGCCGCCCGGAGTTGTCATAAAGCCGCGAGAAGCGCGTGCCTACCTCAAGCGCGGCCAGAAGGCTGGCTGGCCCGGTGTCGCCTGGCGCTGCAAGCGTATCGAGCGTGACTGCCGGATACCCGGCGATGTGGATGGCGCCACGCAGGCGGTAGCTTGCTTCGGCCGCGGAAGAGTTCGCCTCGGACAAACCCTGGAAGACCGAGACCAGCACGGCGGTCGGCGTAAGCTGCGGCTGGTCGACCACGCGCAGGTGCAGGGTGCGTTGGACCCTGCCCGCTTCACTGATAGTGATCTTGACCGGGATCATCCGTGCAGGCTCGCCAAGCAAACCGCTGATCGCCGTCTGCCGGTCCTCGGTGAAGGAGCCCACCTGGTCGGCGGTGTTGATGATCTTGAAGGCGTTGAGCGGCGAAGCAAGTGTAGCGACGACGTTCGCCTTGGTCATCGGCATAGACACGGCGCCAAATTGCGTGATGGGATGCCCGCAGGCAAGGAGGTGGGTCGTGTCCACGTAGGTCACGGTGCAGGTGGCTGCGATCTCGAGGTCACCCTGCACCAGCAGCGCGCTGACTGCCGAGCCGGGAACGATCGGCTCAGGCTGCTGCTTACCGCCGGTCGAGCCGCCAAGGCCGGCAACGGGCTCAAGGCCGGGCACTGTCGACTGCTGCTTCCAAAGCTCGAGCGCCTGCGGTGAGAAGCCGCTGAAGACCAGCGGCGTAGCGATGGGGCGGACCATTGCCGCGGCGCTCGACGCTTCTGCCGCGTCCACGGCCAGCTGTGGGAAAGGCAGGCGGGCGGCCTGCTCAGGCGCTGGCGGGGTCTGCGGCAGGTCGCGCACTTCAAGCATCTGCTCGATCGGCGTGATGCCGGCGATCGGCTCCTTGCTGAACTGGCCGATGCGGAAGGCGAGCGCCCCGGCAAGTTTGCCGTCGATGTAGACCGGGCTGCCGCTCATCCCGGCGACGACCCCGGTGTACTCGGCCTTTGCTCCGGTGAGGCGCGCAAGGATCATGTCCTCGCCGGGCCCGAGGGCGTTGCGCAGCACACCCAGGATATCCACGCCCATCGGCTCGGGCGTTGCACCCTCAAAGACCGTGTAGGCCACTCCATGCTGGCCGCGCTCGACCTGCGCCAGCGGGAAGATCCCGGCCGACGAGGGCGGTGGCGTCGCCGGGAAAGCGGTTGGCGACGGCTGAGCCGTTTGCCCGTCTGCAGTCTGCCCGCCGGCAAGGCATACGAGCGAAAGTACGGCCGCGGGTACCAGCAGGCAAGAGCGGCGCAAGACCTTCAGGCAGATCAACACGTCTCTAGAGTAGCCGCCCAACCTCGCTTGCGGCAAAGTACCGCTGGCGCAACAATGGAAGCACCCTTTCTGGAGTCAACCGATGAACCGTTCCTCCTGTGCAAGCATGGCCAGCTGGGCAAGCCGCCTTGCCGATACACGCTCCCTGGGTTTGCCGCGGCTGACCGCCGCCGTGCTCGCCCTGCTCCTGGTAGCCGCCTCGCCCTCGACGAGCTTTGCCGCGCAGCAGCCGCAGCAGCAGCCCAAGCCCTCTGCACAGCAGCCTGCGCAGACGCCTCCCGACGACCAGCAGGCGCCCGAGGCCGGCGGTCCGGGCGGTGACACGGGCGCGATTGCCATTCCCAAGAAAAAAGAGAAGGAAGAGGTCCCGCCGCCGCCACCCGAGCCGAAGGTGAACAACCCGGCTGAGCTGTCGAACTTTTCGTTGCGCGTCAACGTGCCGGTGGTGGCTGTCGACGTAGGCGTGATCCTCGAGAAGACGCACCAGTTTGTGCCGAATCTGCAGGAGGCAAACTTCCGCGTATGGGAGGACGGCACGCCGCAACAAATTCAAAGCTTCAGCCGCATCCAGGCACCAATTACAGCGCTGCTGCTGACCGAATTTGCGGCCACCAATTACGCATTTATCTGGGACATGCGGAACGCTGCCTACGCGTTCGCTCAGCAGCTAAAGCCGGATGACTATATCGCTGTCATGACCTATGACATGCATACCGACATCCTGACCGACTTTACCCAGGACAAGCGCCTGGTGGCGCAGTCGCTAAACTCGCTCCAGATACCCACCTGGCGCGAGACGAACCTGTTTGACGCGGTGTATGAGGCGCTGGACAGGATGACCCGGATCGAGGGGCGCAAGTACCTGGTACTTATCTCGTCGGGACGCGACACGTTTTCTAAGATCAACCTGGACAAGGTGTTGCAGAAGATTAAAAACACGCCGGACGTGACTATCTTCGCGATTGGGACCGGGCAGACAGCACGGATTATGGCCGAAGGTCGCGGCATGAGCGGTTCGCGCGAGATTGACTATTTACAGGCGGATAACCAGCTATCGACCTTTGCGCGCATGACGGGGGGCCAGAGCTTTTTCCCGCGCTTCCAGGGAGAGATGCCCGATATCTTTCACCAGATCAATGATTCGATCCGCAACCAGTATGTCATCACCTACAGGCCGACCAATACCAAGCAGGACGGAACCTACCGCAAGATACATGTGGAGTTAGTGGATAACGAGGGCCACCCGCTGCGCATGCAGGATGAAAAGCACAAAGGGCTGAAGTATGACGTGATTGCCAGGGACGGGTACAAGGCCAAACAACCGGTCGAGTAGATCAGGCTGTCAGGGGGATCTCTTATAGTCTCGCGGAGGTCGTCCCACGCGTAGAAAACCGTGACTCGCGCAAAAGGTCATCCAGGGCAGCCTGCCTTCGCACACATATAACCGAATAGTTTGCGCTAGGCCACAGGCGGTTAAGTGCCTGTCCCGCCACGAAAGGAACAACTGCTGCACAACTGGTCACGAGACCTAGAAAACTGAACAACAGGTTTTTAAACCTGGGCTTTCAGTTGGAGGCGGAGGTAAGCCGCGAACTCGCATGTTCTTCCTGGCTAAGTGGTTCTTCATACTGGTCCAGCAACATACCAAGCCACTCTCCGCAAGTCCGGATTAATCGAGAAACGCCTCAATCTCAGACATGGCGAACTGTATGCGGTCTCCCGGCCCACCGAAGCGTGTAGCCCGCGACAACTGTCCCTGCTTAAACTGGTAGTAGGTCTTCGTGCCGGGATCAACGAGCCAAATCTGCTCGATGCCCATAGCCTCGTAGTCGGCCAGTTTACGCAGCGAGCGCTGGATCGTGTCTTCGGGTGAGAGGATCTCAAACACCGCGAGGGGGGCGCGGGTGATGATCTGCTCACGACTTTGGTCACGGTCGAGTATCGTCACATCGGGTATGCGAAAGCGGGTTGGCGCTACTTGAACCCGTAACTCGGCCAGGCCGCGCGCATTCCACTCTGCCGTGTGGGCCCGGAACCAGGCTAGGATCGCGCCTTGCCATTCAGAGTGGTCCAGTTCTCCCATAGGTCTTTCCTCAATGGTTCCGTCGACATACTCCGCATCTGGTTCGTACTTCGATCTGAGGTACACCTCGAGAGGGACATAGCTTGTCGTTGCGGTGGCCATGGGTTGCTCCGTAGCCTCTGAGTATAGTCCGCTCGCCTCATCAAGCCGGCGAGCTTCAGCACCGCGGTTTTACAGTCACCCGTGCACGCCTCGCAGCGCCGGGTACACCTTGCGGAAGCCCAGATAGCCGCGCGCATAACGCTCGACCGCTTCCTGCCGCGGCTCGATCTGGCTGGCCACCCGGATTGCCGTGGCGCAGGCCGCCTCCACATCCGGCCATCCACCGCCGCCGACGCCGGCCAGCAGCGCCGCCCCATAAGCGCCGCCCTCTTCTGCAACGAGCACGTCGCAGCGATGAGCGTACACATCTGCCTGGATCTGCCGCCAGAGCGGCCCGCGTGCGCCGCCGCCGCCCAGACGGATGCCCTTAACGGGAATGTTGAGCTCGGCAAAAAGGGTGAAGCTGTCCTGGAGCGAGTAGGCCACGCCTTCCAGCACCGCGCGTACCAGGTGGTCGCGCGTGTGGCTTGCCGTCAATCCCACAAAGGCAGCGGTGGCCTGCGAGTCGAGATGAGGCGTGCGTTCGCCGAGCAGGTAAGGCGTAAACAGCAGCCCATCGCTGCCTGGTGGCACGTGCGCTGCTTCGGCGGTGAGCGTGTCATAGGAAGCGCCGGGAGCCAGCAGGTCGCGCAGCCAGCGCAGGGAGAGCCCGGCGGACTGCGTCACGCCCATGACGTGCCAGCGCCCAGGCACCGCATGGCAAAAGGTATGCAGGCGACCTTGCGGGTCGCGCGTCGGCTCAGCCGTCGCAGCAAAGACAACGCCTGAGGTTCCGATCGTCACCGAGACAGACCCTGGCTCAAGGATCCCCATGCCGACTGCGCCCGCGCCCTGGTCGCCTGCCCCGGCAACGACCGGCGTTCCTCTGACCAGCCCGGTCGCCTGCGCACCTTGCGAGGAAATCGTCGCGCATACCTCCTGCGACTCGAACAACTCCGGCAGCCAGTCCTCGCGAACGCCAGAGGCCCGCGCCACCTCGGTCGACCAGCGCCGGTTCGCCACGTCGAGCAGCAGCGTGCCCGAGGCCTCCTGCACATCCATCGCGTAAACGCCGGTCAACTGCAGGCGAACGTAATCCTTGGGGCACAAAACGTGCGCAATCCTGGCGAAGATCTCCGGCTGATGCTCACGCACCCACAGCAGCTTGGTAAGGGTAAAGTTTGGCAGCGCGGGGTTTGCGACCAGCTCAATCAGGTGCTCGCGGCCAAGCTCGGCGTGCAGCCAGTCGCACTGCGGGCCCGTGCGCTGGTCGCACCAGATCATCGCCGGGCGCAACACCTTACCTTCTGCATCGAGCAAGACTGCTCCGTGCATCTGTCCCGTCAGGCCTACGCCGCCAATCTGCGCCGCAGCGCCATCGCCAGCCTGGGCGAGCGTAGCCCGGATCGCCTCCTGCGCGGCTCGCCACCAGTCTTCAGGATTCTGCTCGGCCCAGCCTGGCCGCTCTGCGCGAAAGGCCGCGTGCTCACATTGCGCTGAGGCGACGATCGCGCCATGCGCATCGATAAGAACGGCACGCGTCCCGCCTGTGCCTACATCCATCCCGAGGAAGTACAACGTGTGTCACCGTCCGTTCCGCGAACCAGAAAAGTTCAGCGCCACGCTTACGCTAGACGATTGGCAGGAGAGGCAGCAAGCCGGGGCCTTGCCGCACACGCAGACGGTACACTGGGACCGGCAACCATGAGCGACCAGCAACCCAGCATTCGCACTCTCTCCTCGCGCGAGGTCTACCGCAATCGCTGGATGCGGGTACGCGAAGACCAGATCGAGCGCAGCAACGGGGTGCCTGGCATCTACGGGGTGGTCGACAAGGAACCATGCGCGGTGGTGATCCCGCTCGACGGCGATTGGCTCTACCTCGTCGAGCAGTTTCGCTACACCGTGCAGCATACCTGCATGGAGTTTCCGCAGGGTGGGTGGGAGCGCGGCGACGTCCAGTACGAAGAGCTGGCGCGAGGTGAGCTGCGCGAGGAGACAGGCTTCACGGCCGAGTCCATGGTCTATCTGGGGCCGATGTATGTCGCCTATGGCTTCGCCAACCAGATGCAGCACGCTTTTCTTGCGACCGGGCTCAGCGCTGGCGCGACAGCCTTTGACCCGGAAGAGCATGACCTGAAGCTGCACCGCGTCTCGGTTACAGACTTCGAACAGATGCTGCTCACAGGCGTGATCCGGGATTGCTGTACCCTTGCCGCCTGGGGTCTTTACAAGGTGTGGAAGCAGGCGCGCGAAGCGGGCCTGCCGGAAGGGAACTAAAGCATGGGGTGGACGGCAGCAGAAATTCCCAGCCTGGCAGGCAAGCGCGCCATCGTCACCGGCGCCAACATTGGCCTGGGCTATCAGACCGCCCGCGAGCTGGCTCGTGCCGGCGCGGAAGTGGTGATGGCCTGCCGGAGTGTCGAGCGTGGCAGCCGTGCGGCAGACCGCATCCGTGCCGAACAGCCCGCGGCGCAGGTGCACGTGGTTGCGCTCGATCTCTCCAGCCTGACCTCGGTCCGCAGCTTTGCTGAGCAGGCACTTAGCGCGGGCGGGGCACTTGACATCCTGGTGA
>CAZZYO010000041.1:0-30579 GCA_964658255.1 Candidatus Babeliales bacterium | reverse complement strand
CAAGCAGGACCGCGCAGCCGATGCCGCTCACGACCAGTGCTCTGCCCCAGCTCGCAGCAAAGAGGGAGCGATCCCGGCTGATATTGCGTAGCAGCACCATCTCCATGCCGAGGCTGCTGAACTGGGCCAGTACATTCACCAGCGCAACCACGCCCACCAGCGCACCGTACTCGCGGCTGCCAAGCATCCGGCCAATCAGCAGGAAGTAGATCGCCTGGAACAGGACCGCCACGCCATTGCCGGAGATCATCCAGGCAGCCTGGCTGCGGAGACGCTGGCCAGCCGGAACAGCTGGCGCGCCGTCGTTGATGGCAACCGCGATAGGGCAGGCAGCCCCTTCCACCTGGTCCGGGACCGAAGCCCGGGCTCCATGCTGGCTGGGGGCCTGGATCTGAGCTTTGGCGCTCGTGTCGTCGGCCTCTGCGGCCATCGCTGCGATGTGCCCCGGCTGCAAGGGTTGAAGGTCGGGGATCAGGGCTGGTCTCGGGGAGTACGCCACGCCAGCCAACACGTTGTCATAGAGCGACTCAAGCGAAAGCGTCTGCGCCTGGAGGTCGAAGCTTTCTTCTACCCGCCTGCGGCCTGCTCGGCCCAACCGAGCGGCAAGCTCGTCATCTTCGCACAGGCGCAGCAAGTGTGCGGCGAGCGTTGCCGTGTCTCTCTCTTCGGCAAGCATGCCTTCCACTCCATCGCGCACCAACTCCGGGATGCCTGAGCTCCGGAAGCAGGCCACGGGCAAGCCCATGGCTAGCGCCTCGTACAACACGGTGGGCAGACCTTCCGCGTCCCCGTCGCGCGCGGTGATGCTGGGGACAGCCAGCATCCGCGAGCTTGCCATCCACCCTCGCACCTGCTCTGCAGATTGCACTCCGGTAAACGTGACGTCCAGTCCGAGCGATGGCGCCTCGGCCTCCAACCGCACGCGTTCGGGGCCATCTCCGACAACCACCAGGCGGGCCGAGGGAAGACTCTGCTGCACCAGGCCCATGGCTTGTAACAGGTGCGAGCAGCCTTTCTTTTCGACCAGCCTGCCGACGAACAGAACCGAGGGTTCCTCTGGCAGCCGCTCGGCAGGCTTGAACCGCGAGACGTCGATACCGATCGGCAGCACGTGCAGCTTGTCGGCTGGGAAGCCGCGCTCGATCGCCTTATGCCGGATCGCCTCGGAGACGCACACGAAGCTACGAGCGAACTGCATCAGGTCCTTACGCCGGGCGAGATAGATGCGTCCGCGCGGGGTCACACGATGCGCGTCATCATCAACCATCACGTCGTACCCGTGCAGGGTGACCACCATGGGAATGGCAAGGCTTCGCGCGAGCGGCAGCGCCTCGGCCGCGTCCAGCGCAAAGTGTGCATGCAGCAGGCGCGGCCGCCGGGCTCGCAGCTGTCGGATCAGATATGGCGCGTAGCCCGTCTGGCAGAAGAGGAGGCGGCGCGCACGGTCGTCAATGCTGCCACTCTCGTCAACAACAAAGCTCGGACCTGGCAGGGTGAGACTGTTTGACACGCGACGCGATCCGGCAAACACCGGCGAATAGCGGAGCGCCGCCCGCGCCTGCTCCGCAATAAATGTCTCAGAGTAGGCAAGCAGTTCGCTGCGGTAGATCAGGATCTGCTCGATCATGCCGGCCTCGATCGGGCAAAGGTGAAACGCTCCTTGAGGCGCAAAAAGGGCCGCTCCCACAGGTGGTACGAAAGCAGGGCCAGCACGACCGTGATGCCGAGTGAGACGAGCTTGTTGGCGGCGAGCGCGAGCTGCCAATGTGCCTGCGACACCGCAAGCCAGGCCGAGGCGAGAGCAGAAGGATGGGCGACGAGCCTCCGCATGAGTGCGTTGGCTAAAAAGAAGCCGGTCTCGTGGAACACGTACAGGCCAAAGGAGACTTGCCCCAGCTTTGCCGCCCATCGCGGGATCCTCCTGGCGCCGGTTCCTAACACCGCGAAGAAGAGGAGCACACAGCCCAGGCCGGCCAGGGCATAGCCGGAGGTAAGCGACGCGCTGGTATGCGCAGGTAGAGACCGCTTGACCTGGCAAAGGCCGGCTGCCAGGAGCATGATCGCTCCGGATAAGGTGGCGAGAGTCGCGCGACTGAGGGCAGAGATCGCAGGTGTGCGCCCGCGCAGCAAGAGAGCGGCAAGCCCGCCGAGAGCGAAGTACTGGAACTGCACCAGGCTGTTGACCCACGCCGTGACGTGCAGCATCGCAGGCTGGCTGCTGTGACGTGCGAGCCATACAAGCACGCCTTGGCCGAGGGCGACCAGCCCTATGCAGACGACGGCAAGCGAAGACGGGCGAGAGGCGCGGGCAAGCACCGGCCAACCCAGGTAGAACTGCTCTTCCACCGAGAGACTCCAAAGCGCACGCATCGGCGTAAGAATGGCGGGATGAAGGGCGATGTACCAGTTCCCGGCCAGAAGCAGCGAGGCGACAAGCCTGCCGGGCTCAATGCGAAAGCCATGGAAACGCACGCCCAGCAAGCCATAGACCGCCAGCACACCAAGGTAGAGCGGCCAGATACGCAGGATGCGTCTGAGGTAGAACGCACGAAGGTGCACCGTGCCGGTCGCGACTCGCTCGCGGCGCAGCAGCTCAGTGATGAGGTAGGCGCTAAGAAAGAAGAAGATGCAAACGCCAAAGTTGCCAGCGTCCTTGATCGCCTGCAGCCACCATGCGGCGGCGGGGCTGATCGAGCGCATGGAAAGCTCGTTGGCCGAGGGAAGGCTGTGCGAGGTCCACACCATGAGAAAGGCGAGTAGTCGCAATGCATCAAGCTCCGGTCGGTAGAACCGCCTCGCTGCGAGCATTGGAACCGGCAGTGGCGCCGCCCTAGGGAGGCCTATTTCATCGAGAACACTCGAGAGAGCATGCGGGTTCTCGGCTGATCTTTTCGTGACGGCCGCAAAGGCGCCGGAAAAGGCTACCACCATAGCGGTTTCCCTGGCAGCGACATGCCTGTGGGTTTGAGGACGTCCTGGACGCGGGTGCATCGCGGCTCCAGATCAGAATGCGCAAGAAACCATGTAGGCGTGTAGGGCAGTTGGATTGGCATCGCGGCGCGGCTGCGCGTGGTGCCTAACTGAATGGTGACGAGCGCATGCGTGTAGAGAACCCAGAACAGTCCGTTAAAGCTGAGCAGGGTGTTCTCATCGATGTTGTAAGCAGCAATGAGAAAAAGCATGCACAGAGGCCATAAGCCCGGGCGGAAGCCGCCTTCCTGCGCTCGCCACAGCTGGGGCAAGAGCTGTTGCCAGCCGCGCAGGTAGCTGAGCATGAAGAGCAGCAAGCCAGCCACCCCAAGCTCGAGCCAGATTTCCAGGAAACCGTTATGCGCATGGAACAAGATGAACTTGAGGGCGACCACCACCTCGAACGAAGCACCCCTGGTGCCTCGCCAGAAGGCGGAGAAACCATATCCCAGCCAGGAGCGCTTGAGAATGGCAAGCCAGACTTGTGCCCAGATTTCGGTGCGGCCAGTCAAGGTGGGATCGCGTCCCAGCAGCCTGGCAAGCGGTGCGAAATACACCTTGAGAAGAACAGCAGCAGCCAGCCCCGTGACCAGCGCTGCACCACCGAGCCAGCGCCGGGGCTGCACATCGAACTTCGACAACAAAGTGTAAGTAAGCACCAGAGTGAGCAGGAGCGCCTCAATGACCCAGGCGCCGCGCGAGCCACTGCGTGCCAACACGACAAGGAAAATGGCAAAAGAAGCAGCCCGTCGCCGGTTGATTCGACCTTGCGCGAAGATAGTTGCGGTTGCGAAAACCATGGCGCGCCCGCAGGCATTCTTCTGTGTAAAGACGCCCTGCCAGTTGCCCGCGTGGCCGGTCGAGGCGTCGAGCCCGAGCGCGGGGAAGCCGAGTGCGAGAACAGCGGATCCGATCGCTAGCAGGAGAAAAGCGCGCTCGAAGAGCAGTAGCTGCTGCTGCAAAGGGTACCGAGTCGCCAGATAAAGCCCGAAAAGCATGGCGAGCGCAAAGGGGAGAGCACGACGGGCGCTGAGAATCGGATCCTGGGACCAGGCAGCTGACAGCACTGCCAAACCACTAAACGCGGCGGCGAAATGGAGGCTTGGCCACTCAACGAGAAGCCTGGGCGCATGCCGAAGGACGAGGACAAGAATCAAACCATTTATCAGCAGTTGCGAGCTGATGCCTGCAGCGAACATCAGTCCGCTCGGAAGCGCGCCGGTCATCTCGCTGGCCTGGTTCGGCGAGATGCCGGGGATAGCTCCAGCCATGCCGTAGAAGCACAGGATCAGCAGGCACGCGAAGTCTTCCATGTCGGACCCCTGACCTTAGTGCACCGCGTACACTGCTGCAGAACTGGTGGCGGCAACGATCGAGGTGGCACCAAGAGCCACGTTCTTCAGCATGCTGAAGGGAACAAAAACGATGTCATCTGCCTCCAACTGCGGGTCGGCACGCTTGCCTCGTTCAATTGCCTTCAGCGCTAGCGGCTGCTCGGTGACAGTGCCATTGACCTTACGCAGCAGCCTGGCGTTGTTTTCTGCAGCCGTTTTGTTGGCTCCAGCCGCGAGCGAGAGAGCCTGCAGCAGGCTTAATTGAGCATCGTCCTGCATCACAAAGCCGCCAGGTCTTCCAACATCGCCCAGAACGTACACGATGCCGGCCTTCGGCACCAGGATCGTGTCGCCCGGCTGAACCAGGATGTCTGCGGCTGCCAGGGCTTTGTCAGCCTTGTTCGAGAGAAAGACAGTAGTAGGCTGCTGACCCGGGTGCCGGATCGTAATATGCCGGTCAGCGACAGTCGTCAGCCCGCCGGCCTCGGACAGGACATCCAGCAGGCTGCGCGAACTCGTCAGGGGCACGAGGCCGGGACGCACCACTTCGCCCAGCACCGCTGCGCGTTGGGTGACGGACTCCTCGACGAAGACCGCGACCTGCGGCTGATTGAGGAAACCGCCATCCTTGTACCGCCTGGCGATTCTCTCGGCAGCCTCGGCCGGGGGCAGGCCTTTCACCTCGACACGCCCGATAAGCTGGAGTGCTACTTCGCCGGAGTCCTTCACGCGAACCTTCTGCTCCAGATTGTCTTCTCGAAAGATAGTGATGTGGAGCAGATCGCCCGGTCCGATCAGCAAGGTCTCCGGCACAGCTGCGCCAGTCTTCTGAGCCTCCGGCGTTTGCAGTGCGTTCTGCGCCATGGCGCATTCCATGCTGCAGGTAAGTAGCACAACGAGAGCCAGGAGATACCTACGCACAGGCCACCCCCGTCGCACAGGCTGGTGCCTGGTAGCCGAAGTACTCGTAGAAGTCACCCGAATCGCGCGAGACTCCATTGAGCACCATGCCCAGCGCGGCCTGACCGGGGTGCTGCTTGCGCAAAGTCTCGGCACTTCGACGCAGAGCCTGCCGATTAGTCTGGCCGTGCCTGGCGACGAGCAGAGTGGCATCACTCACCTGCGAAAGAATCGTGGCGTCCGTGACCGGCAACACCGGCGGGCTGTCAAAAACAATGAAGTCATACTCCGCTCGCCAGCCTTCGAGCAGACTTCTAAATCTTGCCGAAGCCAGCAACTCGGACGGAAAGGGGGGCACCTCGTCGCCACAGAGAACCGCCAGGTTCGGCATCATCTCTATCGGGTGGCGCACGTTTGGAGCAGCCTGGCTAGCCAGGGCAGCGCCGAGTCCGCCAGTCGCTTCGGGTGGGAAGCACGAGGCAATGGTGGGCTTACGAAGGTCAGCATCCACCAGCAACACCCGCGAACCTGCCTGCGCGTAGAGTGCTGCAAGGTTGAGCGCAAGTGTGGTCTTGCCCTCGCCTTCAAGGCAGCTTGTGACAAGCACGACCTGTGGAGGCTGACCGCTGCGTGCAAGCAACAGGGAGGTCCGCAGCGAGCGAAGGCCTTCCGTGAACGTTGAGGATCTTGGATCGAGCGCGGCGAGCTGCGGCGGAGGGCGTCTCGCCGGTACAGGCCTCAAGGGTGCGCCTGTTGAATCACTCGCTGGGCCAAGCAGGTTACGCAGGCTTCCGCCGGCGCTCAGGCGGCCGACCCATCCTGAACGAACGCCTGAGTGGATGCGCTCGAAAACAGGCAACACCGCAATAAGCGGGATACCCATCGTGCGCTCCATCCCCTCGAAGGAACGGACCTTGTTGTCGAGCAGTTCCATGCACATCACGAGGAGCGCTCCGACCCCGAGGCCAGAAGCGAGCGCGGCAGCAAATATGAGCAACATGCGTGGGCTGCTTGGATACTGGGGCGGAGGAACTTGCGCCAGGGCGACAACAGTGATGTTGTTTGCCTTTAGACCCTCAAGCACGCCGGCCTGCTTCAGCTTTGCAAGCAGGTTTTCATAGATGTCACGGCTGCTGTCAGCCTCCTGCTTTGCAAGTCCATATGCCAGCATCGAGTCATTCAGCTTGCCCGCATCGCGCTTCTGCTCATCAAAAGCTGCCCGCGCACCGGCCTCTTCACGCGCAGCAATGAGATAGTCACTGTGGGCGCGGGCTCCGAGTCGATGCACCTCATCCTGGATAGACCTGCTTACGCCTTGCAGCTGTGCCTCTAGTTCACCCAGGCGCGGATAGGCAGGGCCATAGCGAACCGAGTCCTGCGCGAGTTCGGCTCGGAGCGACGCTTCCTGGCTGCGAAGATTCTGAATCAAGGTCAACGAGTTGGTCATGGAAGCAGCGGCTCCCATCGTTGCGTTTCCACTCAGGCTCGAAATCAACTCGGGATCGCCGCTCGCCGCCACGCGGTCTACCGCTTCCTTGAGGATGCGATTTGACTCTGCCTGGGTAAGTGCCTGGTTCAGCGTCTCAAGCCGCTCCAGCACGACGTTGCGCGAGGCATCGTTGCCAAACATGCCCGTATCGCGTTGCAGCGAGAGCGCTTTCGCCTGGAGGCTCTGCATCTGTTTCCTGAGGTCGGCGAGCTGCCCGGTCAGCCACGATGATCCCTGCAGTGTCGCCGTAAAACGCTGCTGGAAGGTGAAGTCTCCGAGCTGCGCGATCAGGTCATTGACTACGGCTGCCGACCGCGCCGGGTCCGGGTCTGCATAGCTCACCTCGACCAGTCGCGTGCCGGTCATGGGTTCCACCTTGAGGTGCGAGGCGAATATCTTCAAAGCCTTGTAGCGCCGGTTCGGTGCCTGCCCCAAAGGGATGGAAAGAGGCTCCAGCGGCTTACGCCAGAACATCAGCACTCCTCGTGCCCGAGTCATCCAGTTTGCCGCAGAGCCATCTGCTGTTTTTGCGAAGTAGTCGCGGGTGTTCTCCAGCTGCAAATCACGGATGACGGCCAGCGACAGAGCGTTTGATTGAAGAATCTCTACCTCGGTCTGCAGCATGATGTTGTAGTCGAGCGAGTCGGTCGAGACGCTGTTATCTTCCCGGCCCATCACGCTGCTCTCCAGGCCAAAGGCGCCTGACGATTCCCTCTGCACCTGGATCTGCCCTGTCGCCTTGTAGCGCCTGGTTGCGAAAGCGCAATAGAGGACCGCCAGCAGGAGCAGCGCGATCACCGGACGCAGCACGAGCAAGCGACGACGACGCAGCACTGTCAACATCGTGCCGACGCTCCACTGTTCGGCGCACATCATGGATCTGGGTCCAGCATCGCTCGATGATTCTGTCATCTTCGCCAATGACGACGGACGCACACGTTACGCCGCGCGACATACAGAGAGGGATAGGTGATTGGTAGGTACACGCTAACATCAGGCTACCGTCCCGAGCAGATTACGGAAGTTTAACCATTTGCCTTGGCCAGCTTGACCACGTCCACGCGGAACAAGCCTTATAAGAGACAGACTTTGTTACATAAACTCTGAACAGGCTTCTCTATTTCCTTCTGTTTCGCGGAGGCTCTCTCGTGTCAAACGATCAGAGCGGGACGTGCGTGCTTACTGTAGGCATGCCGGTGCACAACGCTATGCCGTACCTGGCTGAAGCGGTAGAGAGCCTGCTCGCCCAGACGAACCCCAACTTCCGTGTGCTCGCCATCGTGGACGGCTCTATCGATGGAAGCCTACTTTATCTACAGTCCCTTCGCGACAAGCGTTTCACCGTCATTGAGCAAACGCATCGCGGCATCACCCACACCCTGAACCGCATGCTGCACGAAGCAGAAACACCGTGGCTGGTTCGACAGGATGCTGACGACCTATCAGCGCCTACGCGCCTGGAGGAGATTTCGCATGCCATTCTGGAGCACCCGGACGCAGGTATGTTTTACTCCCACGCCGCCTATCATCCGGCCGGGAAAAGCGTTGGCCTGTACCGCTCGACACGTGGCACCCCGGAGCAGATTCGCTCGATTGCGCAAGCGGGGTATGTGCCTGCCATCTGTCATCCAAGCGCCGTGCTCAACGTAGAAAAAACGCTTACACTTGGCGGGTACCGAGAGGGGCTCCACTGCGAAGATGCTGATCTGTGGTGGCGCATGGCGCTCGCGCACGACATCCACTTCATCCCCCGCGTGCTGCTCCACTTCCGCCAGAACACCTCCAGCTTGACCTCGCGCCACTTGCGCCAGCAGGCGCTCCACGGCCTCTATGTGCAGTACCTTCTGCTTTCGGTGGTGGACGGGCGCCGGCCCGCAAGACTGGCTACGGTGGAAACGGAGTTGAGCAGCATGCTCGAGACGAGCCCTTTACAAGCCAAGGAAGACCTCCGCATGTTTAATATCTACCTTGGCCAGGGCGAGCGCTTGCGCGCGCTTGGTCGTCTTGCCGCTTCCATCGCGGCCTCGCCCGGTTACCTGTTCCGGCGTCTGCGGGACGAGTGGTTCCCTGCCTCCATCGCCAATGGACTCCCACCCGAGCTTTACCGGCAACGAAAGGATGTTCTATGGCCCTCGAACCTCGCGACCTAGGCAGCAACGCTCGACCGAGGAGGGCCCCGTCCCTGCTGATCGCCCACATGAGGGCGAGCTCAAAGGCTGCCTTGAAGGAGCCGCACCCGGTCGAACCACTTGGCTCAGCCCGGGTTCACTTCGGCGCAGCCCCGGTAGATAGCGTGACGATGAAACAGGCAACGGCCTGGCTGATGCGCGTCCTCGAGGCTCCACGAACGAGCTCCACCGCGCCGCACCTGATCATGGGGCCAAATGCGTTTCTGGTGACGCTTGCCCAGCAGGATGCCCGCTTTGCCGAAGCACTGTCCCGCGCCTCTCTGTGTCTGCCCGACGGGATGTCGGTTGTCTGGGGCTCGCGGCTGCTTGGCAAGCCGATGCCGGCGCGCGTCACAGGCGGCGACTTCATGGAGCAGATGTGCCGGCTTGCTGCGGATCAGGGCAAGAGCGTGTACCTGCTGGGTGGTCTGCCGGGCGCGGCATCGCTTGCTTCCCGGGTGCTGGTCGAACGATACCCCGGGCTGATCATCGCAGGCACAGATTGTCCCGCCAAAGGCTTCGAGCATGATCCGGCCGCCCATGCTGCTGTGCTCCAGCGCATCCGGGTTGCAAAGCCTGACCTACTCTTTGTCGCCTTCGGTGCGCCAAAGCAGGAGATCTGGATGCTGGAGCACTGCGGCGATCTGCCCATCGGCGCGGCACTTTCTGTAGGCGCGGCCTTCGACACCCAGGCTGGCCTGCGCAAGCGAGCGCCAGCCTGGACACACCAAATCGGCGCCGAGTGGCTCTACCGTCTGGTGATGGAACCGCGACGGCTATGGCGCCGCTACCTGCTCGGCAATGCGCGCTTCGGCCTGATTGTGACTGGTGAGTGGATCAAGCAAAGAAAGCACCGCGCCACCGAACGCCTGCTTCGTCCTGTACCGGTGCAAGCCCCAGGCACGCTGAGCCTTGTGCCTCCGACGCGGGTTCAGAGTGTCCTGCCCGATCCGTACCAGGCTGCCGGCAGCGAGCCATAATGCAGAGATCATGAGGCACACATGACGATGCGCGCAGCTAAGCTCGCGCCGCTCGGCTAAAGCTACCTACGATCCGACGACTCGCGAGATGCCTGCACCAAGCGCGCCTGCTCACCGGTAAACCGCTCACCGCGCAAAGTGCGCCTGCCTTGTTACCGTAGAAGGCTCGGCATAGCCTTCGTTACCAGGCAAAGTGGCTTGCGGAGGCACATACCTGGCAGCGGGCTTCAGCAGAGCGCGCAGCCAGCGACGACCACCCTGCGGCACCACCAGGAAGCCAAGGCAGATCACGCAGAGTCGCACCGAAGGCGAGCCTAGGCGCAGCATGGCCAGCAGCAGCGCGCAGCGTTCCTTGATGGATGCGCCTGCGCGTGCGGCTTGCGGAGCGCACTCCGTTGCCAGAAACGCGGAAAGCGCACGCGGCGTGAATGAGTCGCGCCTCTGGTAAGCCCAGTCGCGTGAGAAACGCCAGTCCGGGGTACGTCCCACACTTGCACGATTGCCTTCCACGCTAAAAACTGCAAGCGGCTCAGCGATCTGCAGAAGAGACACGCCTGGCTCGATGTTCGCTCGGAGCAGCCAGTCCCAGTCCTGGTGTTTCTTCAGCCCTAGTGCAAACGGCAGGCGGAGGAGAAGTTCGCGAGGCGCGAGCAGCGTAGAGGTCTGCAGGAGAGCCTCGCCATAAGTCCAGCCCTGTCGGCAGAAAAGGTACTCAGCCATCGACTCGCCGGGCTGATAAAGCCTGCGCGGCCACACGGCTTCGAGCTTCGGCCCGCGTGCGATCACGGCTGACGAGATGACTGGATACTTCGCCTCGCTGGCCTCGGCCTCACGCAGTTGCGCAGCAAGCTTGTGCGGCAGCCAAAGGTCATCGTCATCCAGGAAAGCGATCCAGTGAGCGCGGGCATGACGTACCCCGATGTTGCGCGCCTCAGCTCCGCCCACGGGACTGGCGAGCGGCAGCACGCGCAGCCGACCATCGCGTTCAGCCGTTTGCAGTGCGATGAGCGCTTGCACCGTCGCCGCGTCCGGGCCGTCTATGACGACAATGACTTCTACCAGCCCATTGGTCTGCGCGAGTGCACTCCGTACCGCAGCGCACACCTCCTCCGGGCGATTCCGGGTTGGGATCACCGCAGTGACGCTGCCTTCACGCTGAGGTTTCATTTGGTCGAGCATAGGCGCGCAGCGCAGACAATCGCACGCAAACTTCACCTGCGGGCAACACCGAAGTAAGCGCCTGGGGACGAGTTCTTCACCATTGCCGGCAACGCTCGGAAGCTCGCCTACGTCGCTCTACAATCATGGCGTGGGCACCTATGCAATGAAGGCTCGCGCGAGCCTGACAGCTGCCGGTAAGGGCGACCAGTCCCGCGCATCGGTCATCGGCTCGGGACCGAACGGGCTCGCCGCGGCGATCGTTCTCGCGCGCGCGGGTCTCGCTGTCAGCGTGTATGAAGCGCAGGCAACGGCGGGCGGGGCGGCGCGTACCTTGCCCCTGACCCTGCCAGGCTTTCGCCACGACTTCGGCTCGGCGGTCCATCCGCTTGCGGCAGGCTCGCCCTTCTTCCAATCCTTGCCTTTAGCCGAGCACGGATTGCGTTGGCTGCACCACCCCATCCCGCTCGCCCACCCCCTTGACGATGGCACAGCGGTAACGCTTGAGCGTGACCTTGACGAGGCTGTCACAGCGCTCGGGGCCGATGGCCGCGCGTGGCGCCAGCTCGTCGCTCCGTTGGTGGAGGAGTGGACCGCGTTTGCGGCTGAGATCCTCGGCCCGGTAGTGCACTGGCCACGCCATCCGCTGCTGCTGGCCCGCTTCGGCTTACCCGCACTCGCGCCCGCAGCGGTCCTGGCAAAAACGATCTTTCGCACTCCACGCGCCCGTGCGCTCTTCGCCGGCCTTGCCGCGCATTCTTTCCTGAGCCTCGGCTCTCCACTCAGCGCATCCGTAGGCATCGTGCTTGGGGTCGCGACACACGCGGCCGGGTGGCCGATCCCGCAGGGCGGCGCGCAGGCCATTACCGACGCGCTGCAAGGCCTGCTCGAAGCGCACGGCGGCGTTCTGCACACCGGGGCAGAGGTGACCTCGCTTGGCCCTGGAACCCAATTTGCAACCGACGTCGTTACATTATGCGATGTGTCTCCGCACCAGCTGCTGCGCCTGGCAGGCGACCGCCTGGGGAGCAAATATCAGCAGTCTCTGCGCCGTTTTCAGCCCGGACCTGCGGCGTTCAAAATCGACTACGCGCTGTCAGAGCCGATTCCCTGGCGGGCGGCCGAGTGTCGGCGCGCTTCGACCGTGCACCTGGGTGGCACGCTCGAAGAGATTGCCTATTCTGAACGCGAGATGACGCGAGGTCGCGTCGCTGCCGCACCGTTCGTGCTGCTTGCGCAGCCTACACTTGTCGATCCGACACGTGCACCTGCAGGCAAGCACATTGCGTGGGCCTACTGCCATCTACCCAATGGCTCCTTGCTCGACGCGGCTGAGCGCATCGATGCGCAGGTTGAACGCTTTGCGCCGGGTTTTCGCGAGTGCGTGCTGGCAAGGACTGTCTCCAGCCCCCAGACACTCGAAGCCAAGGACGCAAACCTGGTCGGCGGCGACATATCAGGCGGCGCCATGACGATCAGGCAGTTGCTGATGCGTCCGAACTGGCGCGGCTATCGTACCCCGGACAAGCGGCTCTTCCTCTGCTCGGCATCCACGCCGCCCGGCGCCGGGGTTCACGGCATGTGCGGCTTCCACGCGGCACAAGCGGCTCTGCGTCAGGCGCGCTTTACCACCCGGCCCTCAAAGTAGGACGTGTTTCCCATGTGGCAGGCAGCGGCGGCGTGGTGACCGAAGACGACATCCTCCACCACTGGCTGGCGCGTGCGCACCGCCTGAAAGAAGTTGGCGAGGTGCGGGTGCAGGTCGTCCCAGCTCGGGCCGTGCCAGCTGCTCACTTCGTCAAACACCTGAGCCGCAAGCTCCGGGTCATGCTCGGCGTGCCACTCCTTTTCGTAGGCAGCGTGCATGGCTGCGGGCCACCCGTTCAGGCCGTAATCCGGCGAGCGATCCACTCCAGCTTGCGGGCTCAGGATGACCGTGTTGGCTGTGACCTCGAGGATGCCTTTCGAGCCGAGGATGCGGGTCACCTCGGGCGTCTCTGTGCCCTGCGTCAAGCGCACGCACACCGGGATCGCTCCATAGCTGAAGGTCGTAGTCTGCACATCCGGCATGTTGCGACCATCCTTCCAGCGGTGGATGCCGCCCACGCTGTAAGCCTGGTCAGGCACCGCGTTGATGCCGGTGATGCACTGCATCCCGCTTACCAGGTGCACCATCAGGTCACCCGCCATGCCCGTGCCGTACTCGCGAAAGCAGCGCCACCGGGCAAAAGTGATAGGGTCAAAGCTCTTCTTGGGAACGCTTCCCTGCCAGGTCTCCCAGTCAAGCGTAGCCGGGGAGAGGTCGGTTGGCACCGGGTACTGCCAGGCGCCGCCGGGCGAGTTGCGCCCGAGCTGCAGTTCGACCTGCAGCAGGTCGCCGATGGCTCCCTGATCAAAGAGCGACTTGGCCTTTAGAAAAAGGGGCGAAGAGACTCGCTGCGAGCCCACCTGGATAAAGTTGTGGCTGCCTCGCACCGCGCGCACCATCGCCTCGCCGTCGGCAATCGAATGCGACATCGGCTTCTCGCAATAGACGTCCTTGCCTGCCTTCAGGGCGTCGATTGCGGCCTGCATGTGCCAGTGATCAGGCAGCGCGATGATGACAGCTTCTACGTTCTGGTCGTCGAGGATCTCCTGGTAGCGGCGAGTGGTCCGGATGCTGGAACCTGCGATCTCCCTGGCGAGGATGTGCCTTCCGTCGTACAGGTCGGCCGCGGCGACGCACTGCGCGCCGCGCAGGGTGACGGCAGCCCGCAGAAGTGAGGAGCCCTGGATGCCCACACCGATCGAGGCAAACCGAACGCGTTCTCCCGTGGCGGGGGCGGGCTGCTGGGCCTCCAGCCTGTAGTGGCGCCCACCCATCATCGAGGCGAGCGCCGCGCCGGTGCTGACCTGAAGGAAATCTCTGCGCGACGACCTGGCCATACTGTCTCCTGCGACGGCATCCCCGCCGGGGCGCGGCTCCGGAGCAAAAGGGGCAGGCACGCCAAGGCACTCAGCCTATCGCAAAAGCCAACCTGCAGGCGAACCTGAACTGGTCCGCCCTTCTCTGACGCCAAGTGGAAGTGCAACGATGAAGCCTCAGCGGACGCTGGGCCGGAGCGAGGAAGAATGCAGGCAATTCTCCTTGCGGAGATGACCTTGATAGCCGTGGCACGATGATTCCCGAATGCCAGCGCAACCACAGCGCACCAGGCCCCGTACAAGGCTCTGTGCGTCTCGGAGATGCGCCACGCGTTCACATATTGCCTTAAAGAGTGCGCTTGGAGTGGTCGGCGTGATGTTTATGGCTCTCCCATACCCCATGGTGATGTTCATGCGAAACGAACCTGCCATCGCCATGATGCTGAGTCTCTACGCGACGCTCGGCGTCTTCCTGCTCCTGGCCATCCGCGAGCCGGTCGCGAGCCGCAGCCTGATCGCCTTCATCGCCTGGTCGAGCTTTGCACACGCGGCTTTGATGGGTACCCAGGCCTGGCTTCACATGATCATGCGCGGTGAGTTGATCGGCGTAGCGGTTCTCGTGGTGATCGGCATTGCTTTTCTTTGGCTCGCCCCGGCGGGCCAGCCTGACGCGGAAGCGATCCCGCCCGTTCCTGCTGTGGTGGCCTAGAGGTCTGACCAGTAGCCCACACCGGGTGCGAGAATAAGGCTGTGACTAGAGCTCGCGATGCGGAGAAAGCGGTCGGCCTCTACCTGTCGGTTCCCTTCTGCCGGTCCAAGTGCAGCTTTTGCAACTTCGCCTCCGGCGTGTACCCGGCGGTCGCGCTGTCGCCTTATCTCGAACTCCTGACCGGCAACATACGCGCCGCCCACGGCTGGGCTGGGACTCAAGAGCTGGTGCTGCCCGAGCAGGTAGATACCGTCTATCTCGGCGGAGGCACACCCAGCATCCTTTCACCCGCTCAACTTCAAGCGCTCTTTGCCTCCATGCGCGAGCAGTTCACGCTCACTGCGGGCGCAGAGATCACGCTGGAGGTTGCGCCGGGCTTGGTTTCAGACGAACTGCTTGCCGCGGCAGCCAGCCTCGGGGTCACCCGCATCAGCTTCGGCGTGCAAACCTTTGTCGATGCCGAGGCGCGCGCGGTAGGGCGCCTGCACACTGCCGCCCAGGCTCTCAAGGATATTGCCAAAGCACGCCGTGAGGCGCTTTCTGTCAGCGTTGACCTGATCGCCGGGCTGCCGGGGCAGACCGCAGCCAGCTGGCAGCATTCGCTCGCGGTTCTCGCACAAGCGGCGCCCGAGCATGCCAGCGTGTACATGCTGGAGGTGGACGAGGATTCGCGCCTGGGCGGGGAGATGCTGCTCGGCGGCACGCGCTACGGGGCGGCGATCACGCCGTCGGACGATGCCGTGGCTGACTTCTATGTCCAGGCCTGCGAAACGCTCGCGCAGCAGGGTCTCGCGCCGTACGAGATCTCGAACTTCGCCCGCCCTGGCCACGCCTCGCGCCACAATCTGCGCTACTGGCAGCGTCGTCCGTACCTCGGACTAGGCCTCGATGCGCATTCCATGCTGCGCACCCGCGACGGCGCCGCTGCCCGCTTCGGCACGACTGACGACCTGCAGTCATACCTCGCCCAGTCCTCCGGCACAGGCTTCAGTGACCTGCAAACCCTGAGCCGCAGAGAGGAGCTGGAGGAAGCCTGGTTTCTCGGTCTGCGCTGCAACAGGGGCGTCTCGCTTGACGAGCTGCGACAGGAGTTTGCAGGCTTGCGCCAGGGCGACGCGGTCCGTTACACCTCCGGTCTCGGGCAAGCTGACCCGGTCGAGCCTTTTTTGCCTGTGCTGGCTACCCTCGCAGAAAGTGGACTGCTGACCCTGGACGGGGACCTCGTGGCGCTCACGAGCAGGGGCCGGATGCTTTCAAACGAAGTCTTTGGACGTTTGCTGGAGGTGCCGGCGGTGGAAGAATCCGACACCGTAGCCGCTTCCTTTGCAGGCTCAACACGATAAGGTAGACAGAGCGGTACGGTCAGGCCACCGCCGACCGGCGCCCCTAGTTGAAGGAGCACCATGGCCACTCACACCCTCATCCAGCAGGAGCACGACACCTTCCAGCCAGCACCGACTGCGACCATCGACCTGCGCTCTGACACCGTCACCCAGCCGACCCCTAAAATGCGCGCCGCAATGGCTGCGGCCGAGGTTGGCGACGATGTCTACGGCGAGGACCCGACGATCAACACACTCGAGGCACGCGCGGCCGAGGTCTTCGGGCGCGAGGCCGGCCTCTTTGTCCCCACTGGCACCATGGGCAACCAGATTGCCATTCGCCTGCATACGCAGAATGGACAGGAAGTCATCTGCGAGTCGCGCGCCCACCTGGTCGACTGGGAGATGGCGATGGTGGCCAACTTCTCCGGTTGCCAGCTCCGGACCGCCTATGCGGAAGACGGCGTGCTGACTTGGAAACACATCCAGTCCGTAATCGCACCGAAGATCTACTACCGCCAGCAGTCCGGGCTCATCTCGCTTGAGAACACGCACAACATGGCGGGCGGCGTCGTCACCCCGCTCGCTGTTTTTGAGGAGATCTGGGCGGGTGCCCGCGAGACGAAGCTGCCCGTACACCTGGACGGGGCGCGCATCTTCCATGCGGCCACCTATCTCAACCTTCCGGTCGCTGCACTGACGCGCGGCTTTGATTCGGTCATGTTCTGCCTGTCGAAGGGACTCTGTGCGCCGGTGGGTTCGGTGCTGGTCGGCTCGCAGGAGTTTATCGACCGTGCACGATCGGTGCGGAAGGCGCTGGGCGGCGGCATGCGCCAGGCCGGGTGCCTGGCAGCTGCAGGGCTGATCGCGATCAACGAGATGACGGCACGCCTGTCCGAGGATCACGCCAATGCCCGGGTGCTGGCTGAAAAGCTAGCCTCGCTGCCCAAGGTCGAGCTCGACCTTGAACAGGTGCACACCAACATCGTCATCTTCAGGCTCCGGCATGGGGCGGACGCAGCAGGGCTGGTCGCGCAGCTAAAGGCTCGCGGGGTGCTGGCGGGCACGGTCGGACCCCACGCGGTACGTTTTGTGACGCACCGCGATGTAGATCGCGCCGCATGCCTGGAAGCAGCGCGGATCGCCGCCGAGGTTATCGGCGCAGCCTGACCGCGCATCGAACCCTTGCTGAGGGGACATAATCGATGATCCAGAATTTCGAGGTTCGCAAGGACGGGGAGAGCTACGTCATCCTGGGGCAGGCCGGCTCGAACTACCACGAAGAGACAGCCGTGCATCAGGCAAGCAGCCAGACGGAGACAGAAGAGTGGCTGCTCGCTCAAGGTGCTGCGCAGGCGGATGTGAAGCGGGCCATGGAAGAGATTGTCAGCGCCGGGCGGGTCTACATCGAGATAGGCGACGACTACTCCGAGGCTGAGGGCTTCCCCAAGCAGCGTGGTGACGGGAACCGTGGCTAGCATTGCCAACTCGGCTCCCTTCCACGGGGAGAAGGAAACCCACGCCGCAATCTTCCACGTTCTGGCCTGGGTGGAGGCCGTGTACCTGCTTGCTGGGCCGTGGGTACTCTACCTGGTCGTGCTTTATCGAGGAACCGGGTCGCACGGCCACTCGCATGCGCCTCGCCCCGGATTGCTGATCCCCGAGGCGTTCGGGCTCATTATGCTGCTTGAATACCAGTCCATCTACGGGCGCTTGTCGCGGCGCATCCGTCAGGGCGGCCCCGATCTTCAATTTCTGGACCAGATTCGCTACCTGGTAAGCTTGCTCGCTGCAGGCGTTCCTATCCTGCTTATCGAAGCGATCATCTTTTCTTCCCGGTAAGACGGTCCGCCCGCGCCTCCATGCAAGGCAGGGATGCCACGCTTCCGGACACCCGGGCGGAGCGCCGACAGGTATAAACTGGAACTACTATGCCCAAGTACTCGATCGTCGTCCCCTTCCACAACGAAGAAGAAAATGTCACCGTCCTCTATGACCGGCTCAAGGACGTGATGGAGCAGGTGGGCGACAGCTTCGAGCTGGTCTTGGTCGATGACGGGTCGAGCGACCGCACCTACAAGCTGCTGGAGGAGATCGCGGCGGTAGATTCGCGCGTGCTGGTGGTCAAACTGCGCCGCAACTTTGGGCAGACGCCGGCGCTCGCAGCGGGGTTTGACCACGCGCAGGGTGAGTTCATCCTGGCGATGGACGGCGACCTGCAGCATGATCCGCACGAGGTGCCGAACTTCCTCGAGAAGCTGGAGGAAGGCTACGACGTCGTCTCCGGATGGCGAAAGGAGCGCATTGACAACTTGGTCATGCGCCGTGTCCCGTCGCGCATTGCCAACTGGCTGATGGCGAAGCTCTCGGGGGTGGACATCCACGACTTTGGCACCACCTTTAAGGCCTACCGGCGCGAGGTGATCCACAACGTACCGCTCTACGGCGAGATGCACCGGTTCATCCCGGCATTGGCCTCCTGGTATGGCGCCAGCATCTGCGAGATTCCGATCCGCAACGTCAACCGCGAGCGCGGCAAGAGCCACTACGGGATAGGGCGAACCTTCCGGGTCTTCTTCGACCTGCTGACCATCCGCTTCCTGCTCAAGTACATGATGCGTCCGTTGCACTTCTTCGGCACCATCGGCGCGCTGTCGATGCTGGGTGGGGGAGGGGTCTCCATCTTTTTGCTGGCGCTCAAGCTCTTTACCCACCAGCACACCATGGACGAGCATGGTCCGTTGTTTGTCGTGGCAGGCATCCTGATCCTGGCCGGTATCCAGCTGCTGGCGATAGGCCTGCTCGGCGAGTTGCAGGTTCGCCACTACCACCATGGCGGCCAGCGGGCTCCGTACGCGATCGACCGGCTGGTGCGCCTGCGCTCGCCCGAAGAGCCAAGCCTGCTGCGGGAGCTGTAAATCGTCGCAACAGCCCAATGGAGGGCTTGCGTCCACAGCCAGCTTTCCACCGGGTCTGCCGCCATGTCTCTACGCGAGCCAAGCGGAGCGGTCCCCGACGATCCCTGCGCCGGAACACAACCGAGTCAGCTAGAATCGGCTTCGAAGCGCATCCTGCCCTAAGGCTGCGCATCAGAGACCGTGTATGCCACTCACTCTGCTGCTCGTCCTGGTTGTTCTGCTCGGCTCCGTTGCTGGTCTACGCACCATGACCGCGCCTGCCCTGGTCTGCTGGGGAGCGCACCTGGGCTGGCTGTCGCTGGCGCACTCGCCGCTTTCGTTCATGACCAGCATGGTTTCGCTTGTCATCTTCACGCTGCTGGCCGCGGGGGAGCTGATCGGGGATAAACTCCCGAAGACGCCTAGCCGGCTCTCGATCTTTCCCCTGGCCGCGCGCATCGTCTTTGGCGCTCTCTGCGGGGCGGCACTAGGCGTCACAGCTGGCGCCTCGCTTGTCCTGACCGCGCTGCTTGGCTCCCTGGGCGCAGTAGCGGGCGCGTTTGCCGGGTACCACATTCGTCGAGCGCTCACCACCCGCGCCGGCATGGCAGACCTACCTATCGCGCTGCTTGAGGATCTTGTCGCGATTGGCGGCGGGCTGTTTATCGTCTCTCGCTTCTAACCACCGCCACCTTCCACCCGCTTCCCTCCTCCCCCACGCGGCCACACCCAACTACCTGGAGCGCCATGAGCACTGCACGCATAGATGAAGCTTTCTCCACCCCCAACGGCACGGAAGAGGTAGACGCCATCATCCTCGGTTCGGGGCAGGCAGGCAATCCGCTGGCTGTAGCACTCGGCAAGGCAGGGAAGAAGACGATCATCGTCGAAAGCAGGCTGGTGGGTGGCACCTGCGTGAACGCCGGATGCACTCCTACCAAAACCATGCTCGCCTCGGCCAAGGTGGCAGAGCAGGCCCGTCAGGGAGCAAAATTCGGCGTGCACACGGGCGAGGTCAGCGTGAACATGGAGCAGGTGCGCGCGCGCAAGCGGGAAGTGGTCGACGTGTGGCGCAAGGGCAGCGAAAAGCGCCTGGCCGAAGCAGAGAACGTCGAACTGGTGCGCGGGCTTGGCCGCTTCACCTCGCCGACCTCGGTGGAAGTGCGCTTGCGCGAGGGCGGAATGCGCGCCTTTACGGCTGAGCACATCTTCATCAACACCGGGCTCTCCTCCATCACGCCGGACGTGGAGGGCATCGAGTCCATCCCGTACCTGACCAACGAGAGCATCATGGAGCTGGACGAGCTGCCCGGGCACCTGCTCGTACTGGGTGGCAGCTACATCGCGGTCGAGTTCGCGCAGATGTTTCGTCGTTTCGGCAGCCGTGTCACCATCATCAGCACGTCCGAGCACCTGCTTCCACGCGAGGACGTCGATATTGCGGACGAGCTGAAGAAGATCCTCACCGAGGACGGCATCGAGTTCGTCCTTGGCGCGACGGCCAAGGTGGCCCATGCAGATGACAAGACGATCTGCTTGACTGTGAAGATGGAGACCGGCCCGACCGAGGTCGAGATTGTGCGGGAGCTTACCGGCACGCACTTGCTGCTGGCGGCCGGGCGCAAGCCAAACACCTTCGCGCTCAACCTTGCTGCCGCCGGCCTGGCTGCAGACGAGCATGGCTTCGTAACGGTCAATGAGAAGCTGGAGACCAAAGTAGCCGGGATCTACGCGCTCGGCGACGTGAAGGGCGGTCCCGCATTCACTCACGTCTCCTACGACGACTACCGGATCATCAACGCTAACCTGCTGAACGGCGGATCGCGGACGACGGCAGATCGCCCCCTGACTTACACCGTCTTCACGGACCCCGAGCTCGGGCGCATTGGGCTGTCCGAGCGGGAGGCGCGTGAGACAGGACGGAAGATCCGGGTCGCCAAGATGCCGGCCAGCTCAATTGCCAGGGCCTTTGAGACGGGCGATTCGCGCGGCCTTTTCAAGGTCATCGTCGACGCGGAGACCGAGCAGATTCTTGGTGCGGCTGTGCTGACGGCAGAAGGGGGCGAGCTTGCCTCCATGCTGCAGATCGCCATGGCCGGCAAGCTGCCCTATACCGCGCTGCGCGATGCTGTGTTCTCGCACCCGACCTGGTCTGAGGCGCTGAACAACATCTTTTTCGCCTGGCAGGGTGAGGATGAAGCTGGACAGTGAGGGCCGGGAGCCTGCCCCGCGCCTGCCATCGCGAGAGGGTCTTTCTGCATCTCTCCCAGAATTGCGCCCGTTCCCGCCGGAGCAGCTCTGCCGGGGGAACCAACCATGGCGCAGCACGCGCCGTAAAGAGCAGGTTTAGCTTTGCCTAAGTACACCAAGCCCGTGAAGGACCTGCCAAAGCCAAAGACAGGCAGGAACCGCGTTGTCATCGAGACTGTGCAGCCGGAGGTCGACGGCGGCCGCTTCCCGGCCAAGCGCATAGCTGGCGAAACGGTGCTAGTCGAGGCGGACATCTTCGGCGACGGCCACGATCACGTTGCCGCACGGCTGCTTTATCGCAGGGCCGACCAGACGGACTGGCAGATGGTGGCCATGGCGCCGGTGAGCAATGACCGTTGGGCGGGAGAGTTCGTTGCGGAGACCGTTGGCCGGTACGTTTTTACGATCGCTGCGGGCATCGATCATTTCGACACCTGGCGCAGCGGCTTTGCGAAGAAGCTGGCAGCAGGCCAGGACATGTCTGTCGAGCTGCTCAATGGTGTTGTGCTGATCAGTCAGGCAATCGACCGTGCGAAGAGCAAGGACGCTGTGCGGTTGAAAGAGTGGGCGAAGCAGCTGCGCGGCGCCTCCTCGGGCAAGACCGCAGGCACGGCGTCTGCTCTCGAAGCTGGGCACGAGGTTGCGCTCTCGGCAGAGCTCGCCGAGGTCATGGCACGCTATCCGGACACACAGCTTGAGACCCGGTATGACCGCGAGGTCGAGATCATTGTTGACCGTGAGCGTGCTCGCTTCTCAACCTGGTACGAGCTGTTTCCTCGGTCAGCCGGTGCAGCGGGCGTTCACGGCACGTTCAAGGACGTCGAAGCGCAACTCGATTACGTCGAATCGCTCGGCTTTGACGTACTCTACATGCCGCCCATTCATCCCATTGGCCGGTCGTTTCGCAAGGGAAAGAATAACTCTGTCACGGCTGAGCCCGGCGATGTCGGCAGCCCCTGGGCTATCGGCGCAGCCGAGGGAGGGCACTGCGATATCCTTCCCGAACTTGGAACCCTCGAGGACTTCGAAAGTCTGCGCGCGAATGCAGAAGGCCGGGGCATCGAACTGGCACTTGATATTGCCTTCCAGTGTTCGCCCGACCACCCATGGGTGACCAAGCACCCGGACTGGTTCAAGAAGCGTGCAGACGGATCGATTCAATACGCTGAGAATCCTCCCAAAAAGTACCAGGACATCTACCCCATTGACTTCGAGTCCAAGGACTGGGAAGCCCTGTGGGAAGCGCTGCGTGGCGTCTTCCTTTACTGGATCGAGCAGGGTGTGAAGATCTTCCGCGTCGATAACCCGCACACCAAGGCGTTCGGCTTCTGGGAGTGGGCAATTACTTCCATCAAGGCGCAGTACCCTGACGTACTGTTTCTCGCAGAAGCCTTTACCCGGCCGCGCGTGATGGAGCAGCTGGCCAAGCGTGGATTCTCGCAGTCGTACAGCTACTTTACCTGGCGCACCACCAAGGCCGAGCTCGAGACCTATGGCCGGGAGCTGACCGAGCCTGTCCCGCGAGGTATCTCGCAGTGGGATTACTTCCGCACCAACTTCTGGCCGAACACGCCGGATATTCTGCCGCTGAATGTGCAGACTGGCGGGCGCGCCGCGTTTGCCCTGCGCCTGGTACTGGCCGCCACACTGAACGGGAACTACGGCATCTATGGCGCGGCATACGAGCTGCTGGATGACACGCCGAACGCGCCGGGTCGCGAAGAGTATCTCGACTCTGAGAAGTACGAGCTGAAGCATTGGGATCGAGAGTCGGCCACGAGCCTGGCGCCGTTGATCCGCGCCATCAACACGGCGCGCCGTGAGAATCCTGCGCTGCAATCCATGGATCGCACGCTGCACTTCCACTCAGTCAATAACGAACAACTCATCTGCTACAGCAAGCGCTCAGCGGATGGAGCGAACGTCATCCTCACCATTGTCAACCTGGATCCTGCGGCCCAACAGAGCGGCTACGTCTACCTGTGGATGCAGCAGCTCGGGCTTACTGACCAGGACACGTACATGGTGGAAGATCTATTAAGTGGCGCAAGCTACCAATGGCAGGGCCCGGGCAACTACGTTTCGCTCGACCCGGCAGTGACGCCGGCACACGTATTCAGAATAAGGGGCGTCTAAGTGGCAGCGATTGACCAGGAGGCAAGGGTGAAGCGGCAAGGCAGCGCGTCGGATCCACTGTGGTACAAAGACGCAATTATCTACGAGCTTCACGTGCGTGCGTTCGCAGATTCAAATAACGACGGCATAGGTGACTTTCCCGGGCTGATCTCAAAGCTTGACTACCTGCAGGAGTTGGGCGTGACCTGCCTCTGGCTCCTGCCTTTCTTCCCCTCGCCCCTGCGTGACGATGGCTATGATATCTCGGACTACCTGTCGGTCAATCCGAGTTATGGCACGGTCGACGACTTCAAAACCTTCCTCAACTCTGCGCATGAGCGCAATATGCAGGTCATGGTTGAACTGGTCATCAACCACACTTCGGACCAGCACCCGTGGTTCCAGGCCGCACGGCACGCAGAGCCGGGCTCGGCTGCACGCGATTACTATGTGTGGTCAGATACAGACAAGTTATACGAAGAAGCGCGCATCATCTTTACCGATACTGAAAAGAGTAACTGGACGTGGGACCCGGTCGCGCAATCGTACTACTGGCACCGTTTCTTCTCGCACCAGCCCGACCTCAACTTCGATAATCCACGCGTCATCCAGGAAGTGATCGATGTGATGCGCTTCTGGCTCGACATGGGTGTCGATGGCCTGCGCATGGATGCCATCCCTTACCTGATCGAGCGGGAGGGCACGAACTGCGAAAATTTGCCCGAGACTCACGCTGCTATCAAGGCCATCCGCAAAGCCATCGATGACGACTACGATGGGCGACTGATCCTGGCCGAGGCAAACCAGTGGCCGGCTGACGTGCGCCCGTACTTTGGCGATGGCGATGAATGCCACATGGCCTTCCACTTCCCGCTGATGCCGCGCATCTACATGGCCCTGCGACAGGAAGACAGGATGCCGATCACGGAAATCATGGCGCAAACGCCGGACATTCCTGAGAACTGCCAGTGGGGCATCTTCCTGCGCAACCATGATGAGCTGACGCTCGAGATGGTAAGTGATGAAGAGCGCGACTACATGTACCTGGCTTACTCCGCGGACCCGCGGATGCGCATCAACATCGGCATTCGACGCCGCCTGGCGCCATTGGTTGACAACAACCGGCGCCGGATCGAGTTATTGAATTCCCTCCTCTTTTCGTTTCCCGGCACGCCAATTCTCTACTACGGCGACGAGATCGGCATGGGCGACAACATCTATCTTGGCGACCGAAACGGCGTGCGCACGCCCATGCAGTGGTCAGGCGACCGCAACGCCGGTTTCTCGCGCGCAAGCCCGGCGAAACTCTTCTCGCCCGTCATCATGGACCCGGTCTGGGGCTACGAGGCGATCAATGTCGAGGCCCAGCAGAGCGATCCGTCTTCACTGCTGAGCTGGATGCGCAACATGATCGCGCTGCGCAAGCTCTTTTCCGTCTTTGGCCGCGGTACGCTTGCCTTTCTTTCCCCTGAGAATCGCAAGGTACTGGCCTATGTCCGCGAGCTCGACGACCAAAAGGTTTTATGCGTGGCAAATCTCTCCCGATTTGCCCAACCGGTGACGCTCGACCTGTCGGAATATGAGGGCCTTGTCCCCATTGAAATGCTCGGCTACGTCGAGTTTCCGACGATCACGCATCAGCCTTACCCGATCACCCTCGGACCCTACGGCTTCTTCTGGCTTGAGTTACAGACTTCTCCGGATATCGAACTCCTGCAGCCGCAGGCGGAGGGAGCAAGCTCAGTACTCTCGGTCGCCAATGCGCTTGACTGGCAGAGCATCTTTACCAGCGCGGGCATGGTCATTGGCGAGCGCCTGCTGCCAGAGTTTCTCCCACGCCAGCGCTGGTTCGGTTCAAAAAGCCGACACATCACCGCTACGACCGTGCTGGACTGGGGCGTTCTGCAGTCGACGCCGCATGGCGACACGCCTGGCAGTGTGGCGCTTGCCTTTATCGAGGTGACCTACGCCACGGGCGAGCCGGAGATCTACCTTCTCCCACTCAAGATCATGCTTGGCGACGAGGCCGAAGCACTGCGAGAAAGCGCGCCCACGGCGATTATCGGGGCACTGCTCTCTCCCTCCGGAACCGGTGTGCTGGCTGACGCGCTCTACGGAAACGAGGCAGCCTCTGCGCTGCTTGCCATTATTGAACGCGCGGGCGAAATCTCGATGCAGAAGGGCGTGCTACGAGGCACACCAAGCAACATCTACAGCGAGCTTCGCGGTGATGCAGGCCAACTCCCCCCGCGGAGAAGCAGCGCCGAGCAGAGCAACACCTCTATCTTTTTCGGCGATCGGCTGATCATGAAGCTTTTCCGTCGCCAGCAGTTTGGTGACAATCCGGATGTCGAGATCGGACGCTTCCTCACCGAAGAGACAGCCTTCCGCAACATCGCGCCTTTTGGCGGCTCGGTCGAGTACACCGCTCCTGGTGCTCCTGCCGCGACCATTGCCATGCTGCAGGCGCTGATTCCGAACCAGGGCGACGGCTGGCAATGGACGCTTGATGAGCTTGGGCGCTATTACGAAGCGTGCGCTGCGTCACAGTTCCCCACGGCACAGCTTCCGCGAGGCCAGGCTGCCCTCGATCCAAAATCGCCTGCCATGCAGCAGGCACGCGATTTTGCCGGCGTATACCGCGAGGCCGCCTGCACGCTCGGCCGCCGCACTGCCGAGATGCACCTCGCACTCGCAACGCAGACCACGCAGGCAGCCTTCGCGGCGGTCCCGATGGATGGCGATTATCTCCGCACGCTGGAGAACGAGTTGGCAGAGCATGGCGCCCAGGCCTTTGATGGGCTGCGCGGCAGTCTCTCCGCCTTGTCTGACGATGCGGTGGAACTTGCCGGTCTGGTGCTCAGCAGGCGTCGCGCTATCCTGGCCAAGTTTTCTGCACTGGGCCAGGCTGGGGCAGGCGCGTTGCGCACGCGCGTGCACGGGGACTACCACCTGGGGCAGGTGCTGCGCTCGCGCGGCGACTTTGTCATCCTCGATTTCGAAGGCGAGCCGGCTCGCCCGCTCGAAGAGCGTCGCGCCAAGCAGTCCCCCATGAAGGACGTAGCCGGCATGGTGCGATCCTTCAGCTACGCTGCCTTTGCAGCGCTGAACCGGCACACCGCACGACGCCCGCAGGAGTCTGAGCAGCTGGAGCCCTGGGCGCGTTTGTGGGAAGCAGCAGTGGTCGAAGAGTACCTGTTCTCGTATCGTGAGACAGTGAAGCAGTCCCTGATCGTGCCGTCAGACGAAGCCGCCTTTCAGCAGTTGCTTGACGTCTACCTGCTCGATAAAGCCCTTTATGAGTTGATGTACGAACTGAATAATCGCCCGACCTGGGTTCGCATTCCGCTTGCGGGCATATTGTCACTGCCACTGTAACAAGAAAGAATACGAGTTGATGGCCACACACGAAGAGCTGCTACAAAACACGGCGCCGGTCGAGAACATCGGAACATGTGACGTCTTTGTCGGCGTGACCGGCCTTGCGGAATCGGAGGCACTGCGCGCGCATGCTTCTGCGCTGGCGGCGTCGCTCTCGGTGGGCGGCGAGCCGCTGCGCATCACCGTTGCCTCGCCATCGATTGAAAGCGAGGCAGACCACACCGGCGTGCGCTTCATTGCGCACCCACCGGCTGCGAGCGAGGGGGCCGCAACCCCCTGGTCGGTTGCAGCAGCCTCGCAGCGCACCCTGCTTGGGCTCGCCGCCCAGGCCCAGGCGCGGGTCTGTGTGCTCATTAACCCTGACCTGCTGGTGGTGAGCGAGGGTGGGCTCGCGGCGCTCGTCATGCCAGTGTTTCAAAAACAGGCCGAACTGGTGATGGCGGATTACGCGCAGGGCCGCTACGACAGCCTGTTGAACAGCTCCATCATCGCGCCACTTACGCGCGCGCTTTTCGGCAAGAGGGTGCACCACCCCCTGGCAAGCGACTATGCAGTCTCTTCGCGGCTGGTGGCGCGCCTGGTGCAGAGCGCGCAGACTGCCGCGCATGCGAGCGCCGGGTCTCTGCTGTGGCCTGCCACGGTTGCTGCCACCATCGACGCAACAGTGGCTGAAGCAGCCATGCACTTCCAGCACCCGGTCCGCACCGAGGGCCTGGAACTTAGCACGGTCATCGCGCAGCTCGTCGGCTCGCTCTTCGCAGACGCAGAACACAACGCACCCCTGTGGCAAAGGGTGCGCGGCTCGCAGCCCTCGCTCGCCGGCGGCCATGCTTCAGGCTCGCTGAGCGCCGCAGACGCAGAGACGCACCACATCGACCCCAAGCCACTGATTGACTCCTTTCTGCTTGGCTGGCGAAGTCTGCAGGAGGTTTGGGGGCTGGTGCTGCCGCCGGTCACCCTGCTTGAGCTCAAGCGCCTCACCCTCACCAGCGCCGACAAATTCCGCATCCCCGATGAGCTCTGGGTTCGCATCATCTACGACTTCACCCTCGCGTTCCGTCTGCGCGTCATCAGCCGGACACACCTGCTGGGTGCGCTCACGCCGCTCTACCTTGGCTGGGTGGCGTCCTATGTCAATGAGTCAGCAGTGTCGCCGACGACCCGGCATGAGCAGCTGGCCAAGGCGTTTGAAGATGGCAAGCCCTACCTGGTACGCCGGTGGCGCTGGCCCGATCGCTTCAACCCCTAGCCCGGCGCTTTTGCCGGCAAGCAAATCGCGTGCCGCGTATTTCCATCTCCGGACACAAGGGTTTCCGCGACACGGTCTTTCGCAACACGGTCCAGCAAGAAGGAGTCAACCCGATGTGGCAACAAGTCGCGCAATCACTGCAGGATTCCATGGGTCGGGTCATCACCAAGATCGCGACCCTGTTGCCGGGTATCCTGGCATTTCTCCTCGCGCTCATTCTCTTCATCGCGATCGCGGCCGGGCTTGCCTGGGCGACGCGGCGCCTCCTGGCTGCGCTGCGCTTCGACGCGCGGTTTGAGCAAAACCCGCGCCTGGCCGAGTGGACCCCCGACCATCCGCCTTCCTTTATTGTCGGTCGCATTGTCTTCTGGCTTTTCGTCCTGATCGGGGTGCTGGTCGGCATCTCGGCCTTTGAGGCAGGCTCATCCGAGGCCGGTATCTCAGCCTACGTCTTCGCCTATGTGCCACGCGTGGTGGGCGCCATCGTGCTGCTCTTCGCCGGTACGCTGATCGCGCGTCTGCTCTCGCGCAGTGTGCTGATCTCGGGCGTCAACATGAACCTGCAGTACGCGCGGCTGCTGGGCGCCGGCGTCAAGTGGCTGGTGCTGGTGTTGACGGCAGCCATGGTGCTCGACCATCTCGCCATAGGCGGCGCGATCGTTGATCTGGCCTTTGGCATCCTGTTCGGCGGCATTGTGCTCGCGCTTTCGCTGGCCGTCGGCCTGGGCTCGCGTGACCTTGTCAGCCGCTCGCTCGAGCGTGAGGTAGCCCGGCAGCCGGCGCCGATGGCGGCTGCACCGGAAGAGCAGCTGCACCACTTCTAAGAGCGCCACAGAGGAGAAGCATGAGCCCCCCGCGACGAAGCGACCAAGAGAGCAGCACCGCTCGATCGTCGCACGCGGAGCCTGCCGTGGCGTCGACGCGAGGCAAAACACCCGAGGCGGCCGCCGCTGCTGTCGAAGAGCAGTTAGTCCGATACCGCGCGATGCGCGACTTTGCCGTGACTGCCGAGCCGAGCGGGGGAGCTGAGTCTGGAGCCGTCGCGAGCGCATCTGCTGCAGCCCTTCCCTTCTGCATCCAGAAGCATGCAGCCACCAGGCTGCACTACGACTTCCGCCTGGGCTGGCGAGGCGTGCTCAAGAGCTGGGCAGTCGCCAAGGGGCCAAGTTACGTGGTGCGCGACAAGCGCCTGGCGGTCGAGGTCGAAGACCACCCGATGGAGTACGGCGGTTTCGAAGGAGCCATCCCCAAAGGCCAGTACGGTGGTGGCACGGTGCTGCTATGGGACCAGGGCACATGGGAGCCGCAGGCAGGACATACGGACATCGATGAAGGGCTGCGTACCGGCAGCCTTAAAATCGTCATGCATGGCGAAAAGATGCACGGCAAGTGGGCGCTGATCCGTATGGGCGGTAAGGCTGCGCACGAGGCCAAGCCGAACTGGCTGCTTATCAAGGAGCATGACGAGTACGAGCAGCCGGCAGACGCGCCGGGGATCACGGACGCAGAGCCGAACAGCGTGGTGACTGGCCGCTCGCTTGAGCAGATTGCTGCGGCTGAAGATCATGTGTGGAACTCAAAGCCCGCTGCCGAAAAGCCAGTCGCGAACCACTCGCGACTGGCAAAAGCAAAGGCGAAGCCCGCTCCACCTGATCGCGGTTCCCAGCTGGCGGACGCGCCTGAGGAAAGCCTGCCCGGCTTTCTTCCCCCGCAGCTGGCTGCCGCGGCCCAACAGCCTCCCTCGGGAGCGGACTGGCTCCACGAGCTGAAGCTGGACGGCTACCGGGTGCAGATCCACATCGAGCGCCACGCTACAGGCCCAGGTGTGATCATCTACACGCGCAATGGCCTGGACTGGACGCATCGGATGCCGGCGGTGGCAAAGGCCGCTCAATCGCTTGCGGTAAGCGGAGCCATCCTCGACGGCGAAGTCGTGGTGCTGGACGCCGACGGCGGGACCAGCTTCAGCGCGCTGCAGGCTGCCTTTGACGAGGGTGCGCCGAACCCCCTGACCTGCTTCGCCTTTGACCTGCTGCATCTGGACGGGCACAACCTGCGCGGGTTGCCGCTCCGTGCGCGCAAGGCACTGCTGAAGCGCGTGCTCGAAGAACGCGGCGACTTGGTCGATGCCTTGCGCTTTGGGGAGCACGTGGAGGCGAGCGGGAGCGAACCGGCGTCGGAGATCTTTTCGCAGGCCTGCACACTTGGGGCTGAGGGCATCATTGCCAAGCTGGGCAGCTCGCGCTACAGCGGCGGCCGCACTGACAGCTGGCTCAAGCTCAAATGCGTTCGTCGGCAGGAATTTGTCATCGCAGGGTTCACCCTGCCGAAGGATCGCGGACAAGGCGTTGGCTCACTGCTGCTTGGCTACTACGCCGGGGGCAAGCTGATCCACTGCGGACGAACGGGGACCGGCTTCACGCAGGCAAGTGCGCGGGTGGTGCGTGCGCGGCTTGAGCCGCTTCGGGCGGACAAGCAGCCCTACGCAGGGAAGCTTCCGGCGCTCGCCCGCAAGGACGCAATCTGGGTCCGGCCCGACTTGGTCTGCGAAGTCGAGTTTGCCACCTGGACCGCGGATGGCTCCGTGAGGCATGCGTCGTTCCAGGGGTTGCGTGAGGACAAGGCTGCCAGCGAGGTGGTACGCGAAGAGACAACGCCTGCGATGAAGGGCGCGCGGCCGCGGCCAGTTGCGAAAGCAGATGCCAAGGCAGCAGCTACGCTGCCTGCCATACCAGCGTCGCCTGCACCAGAGC
>CAZZYO010000040.1:0-30842 GCA_964658255.1 Candidatus Babeliales bacterium | reverse complement strand
GAACGGTCGAAGCAAGCCCAGGAACGCTAATCAGCCTTCAGCCGCTCTGCGCGTTCGGGTTGATACACTCACCCGAGAGATGGCGCGACTGATTATCAACGCGGATGATTTTGGTTATACCGCCGGGGTCAATCGCGCGATTGCGGAACTCGCGCAAAAAGGTGTGCTTACCTCGGCGACTTTGATGGCCGGGGGCGCGGCATCAGATGACGCATTTGCGTGCATTCAATTTAGCCAGGGCGTGGGCAGTCTGCCGTTCGGTATTGGCTGCCACGTGGTGCTTGTCGATGGAGAACCCGTGACGGCTCCGACCAGAGTAGCTTCCCTGCTCGCGCCACTGCGTGCTGGCAGTCTGCGCCGGCCCGTCTTTCGCGGGACGCTCGGCGCCTTCGTCACAGACCTGGAGCGCGGACGCATCCTCGAGGCCGATATCGAGACCGAGGCTGTGGCGCAGATCCGGTCCTTACAGGCGCGCGGCCTCAGCGTGACGCATGTCGACACGCACAAGCACACGCACATGTTTGCGCGCGTGCTCCGGCCGCTGCTGCGCGCCGCCTTGCAGTGCGGGGTCAAGGCGATTCGGAATCCGTTCGAGCCGCGATGGAGCCAGGCAGCCACCAGCGGTGCCCCGCTGGTGCGGAGAGCCGAGGTACGCCTGCTGGCACTTTTGCGTCCAGGCTTCGAGCGCCTGGTGGCGGATGCTGGGATGCTGACCCCGGCAGGCGCGCTCGGCGTGCTGGCCACCGGCACACTCGACAACCAGAGCCTGTCAACGATCCTGCATGCCGCCCGGCGGGGGAGTGAAGCCACCACCTGGGAACTGGTCTGCCACCCGGGCTACTGCGATGCTGACCTGGCCAGGCAGCCGACCCGGTTGCAGGCATCGCGCGAGCAGGAGCGTGCAGCGCTGCTCAGAGCGCTCCCCGTGCTGCGGGAGTTTGAACTGGTACACTTCGGCAGGCTTGAGCCGTCCGGCAGCGCGAATGTCCACTAGCGCCGCAGACGGGGCAGAGCCTCGCGCGTACCAGCCGGTGAAACGACGTACGCCGGGCCGACGCTTTTGCACACGGCGGCATCAGGCTGGGTAATCCCTCTTTTTCAAGCGCTGGTGCGGCTCACAGGCTGCGCAACGCCTCCCGGTCAGGAGCCTATGAAGATCGGCATCACCTGTTATCCAACCTACGGCGGCTCTGGCGTTGTCGCGACCGAGCTCGGCATCGAGCTTGCCGCCAAAGGTCATGAGATCCACTTCATCACCTACCAGCAACCCTTCAGGCTCACCGGGCGGGAGCAGGGTATCTCCTACCACGAGGTCCCGGTGCCTACCTATCCGCTGTTCGAGTACCCACCCTATGATCTCGCACTGGCCACGCGCATGACCGAGGTAGGCGAGTACTACAAGCTTGACCTGCTGCACGTGCACTACGCCATCCCGCACTCGGTCTCGGCATTGCTTGCGCGGCAGATGCTCGCCGGGCGCGGCCGCCGTCTGCCTTTCGTCACAACGCTGCATGGGACAGATATCACGCTGGTCGGGCTTGACCGCTCGTACCTGCCTATCACTCGCTTTGGCATTGAGCAGTCCGACGGGGTCACGGCAATCTCGAGCTATCTGCGTGACAAGACAGTGGAGGCTTTTGGCGTGACGAGGCCGATCGAAGTGATCCCGAACTTTGTCAACTGTGATCTGTATCAGCCACTGTCACAGGAAGTCCGCGAACGGGGCCGCGCGCGTTATGTTCGGCCGGGCGAGCGACTGCTGTTGCACCTCTCGAACTTTCGGCCGGTCAAACGTGTGACGGACGTCGTTGAAGTATTTGCCCGCGTCGCAGCCGAGATACCTGCGCAGCTGCTGCTGGTAGGCGATGGGCCCGAGCGCTCAAACGCCGAGTACCTGGTGCACGCAAATGGTCTCGCTGACCGGGTGCATTTTCTTGGCAAACAGGACGAGGTGCATGCTCTGTTGCCGCTGGCAGACCTGCTCCTGATGCCGAGCCAGCTTGAAGCCTTTGGCCTGGTCGCGCTCGAGGCAGCGGCCTGCTGCGTGCCCACGATCTCTACCAACGCGGGCGGGGTACCGGAACTGATTGAAGATGGAGTCAACGGGCGCCTGCTGGAGGTAGGCGATGTCGAGGGTATGGCAGGGGCCGCGCTGTCTCTGCTCACGGATCCAGCCAAGCTCCAGGCAATGGCAACCGCTGCGCGACACACGGCGCAGCAGCGCTTCTGTACTACGCGCATTATTCCGCGGTACGAGGCCTTCTACGAGCAGGTGGCAGGCTCAGCGTGAGAGGCTTGCGGACAGCTTTGCTCGCATCCGCATCCTACTGCTCAGCCCGCGCCTGCTGGCGCGTGAGCACAAGGAGATCAACATGCGGCGACTTATTGTTTGGGCCAGTCTGATCAGCGGTGTTGTGGCCGCTTACCTGATGTACAAGCGGGGCGAGTCGCTGGGGAACATTGCGCAAAAGGCAACGACCAACCCGATCGGCACCCTGGCAACGGAGATTAAGAACGCGATCTAAGCTTTGGGGCTGCGTACCGCGCGGTACCTACTGCAGGTTGCGCATGTAGCGCTCTTTAGCCTGCATCAACTCTTCGATTGCAGGCTCCTGCAGGGGGCGGGTGGTACCGAGCTGGTGGGCAACCAGGCAGATCCGTGCGAAATGCTCGACGGTCTCCATCTTGAGGAAAGCGTCGAGCAGGGTTGCACCATAGGTGACCACGCCGTGATTGGCCATCAGGATTGCCGTATGCCCCGGGATATAAGCAGCAATGCTGGCGGCGAGGGCGTCCGTCCCGGTTGTGGCGTAAGGGGCAAGAGGAACCTTGCCCACGGTCATAATGGCTTCGGCGCACAGGGGCTCATCGAGAGCGCGGCCAGAGCACGCAAAGCCGGTGGCTACCGGCGGGTGCGCATGCACCACGGCCTGCACATCAGGCCTCGCCCGATAGACGGCAATGTGCATCCCGATCTCGCTCGTCACCTTCTTGGCGCCTCTCAGCTGCCGTCCGTCCAGGTCGACCTCCACCATATCTGCAGAGTGAAGCAGGTACTTGCTGCATCCGGTGGGAGTGGCGAGCAGCGAATTGGGCCCGGTGCGTACAGAGATGTTCCCGGAGCAGCCCGGCGTGAAGCCGAGGCGATGCAGCCACTTGCCGAAGCGCACCAGGTCGCGGCGCAGTTTCTCCTGAGATTCCACCTCGGCAGCGATCAAGACCGACTCCTCTGTTGGTTACACACAGAACTATAACCGGACCAAGCCCTGGCTTGGCGAATTATCCACGAGTCTCTGCTGGCAGGGCTCCCCACGCGCGCAAGCTCTGACAAACCGGCTCACGATAGCACCTGCCCCGGGACGTGCATGGTGACCAGGGTCCCGCGCCCCGGGCGGCTGGTTACCTCGAACACGGCGCCGTCGCCGTAGAGCACCTCTAGGCGCTCGCGCACGTTGCGCATTCCGATGCCGGTTCCCTTGTGCTCGAGCACCCCGGTGCGCAGCGCACGGTCGGGGGAGATGCCTACGCCGTCGTCTTCCACCTCGATAATCAGAGTGCCATCTTCAAGCCTGGACCGCAGGGTGATGGTGCCACCAGAGATGCGCGGCTCCAGGCCATGCTTGATCGAGTTTTCGACCAGCGGCTGCAGCAGCATGCTCGGCACCGGCAGGTCGAGCGTGCCTGGCTCAATCTGCTTGACGACCCTGAGCTTCTCGGCGCCAAAGCGCACCACCTCGATGCCCAGATAGTCTTCGGTGAAGCTGAGCTCCTCGCGGAACGGCACGTAGGAGTCGTGATCCTTGAGCAGCGCGCGGAGAATATTCGCGAGCTTCACGATCAGCTCACGCGCCTGTTCCGGCCGCATCCTCACCAGGGAAGCGATGGAGTTGAGCGTGTTGAAGAGGAAGTGCGGATTGATCTGGCGCTGCAGTGCGTCGAGCCGCGCCTCCAGCAGCAGCCGTTTCTGCTCTTCAAGTTTCTGCTCGATGCGGATCGCATTCCAGATCTTGAGCGGAATGCCGACCACCATGGCCGAGCAGGTCCAGATGGCCAGGCGCATCCACCAACTGTCATCCGGCAGCGCGAAGATGCGGTGCGGGTACTCGTCGGCCAGCCATTCGCGGGTGAGCTCTAGGCCAAAGATCAGAACCAGCAGCAGCACCTGGCGATCAAAGCGCGGCTGGCGCAGGTTCCGGCGAACCCACCGGTAGATGCTGAGATCCACAAACGGCGAAAAGGACCAGACCTCTTCGGTCTCGACAAAGCGGGCGAAGACGCCTGCGACCAGTGCAACGGCGACGAGGAAAGGCAGCGAGACGTACTCGCCGTGGAGCATGCTCGGAATGGAAAGGAGAACCGCGCCGAGCAGCGCCGAGAGCGGACCCAGCAGCACCCCAAGCAGGATCGTTGCCTCAAAGGCGATATCGGCTGCATAGAAGTTCGGCACCGTGACCCGCACCCACACACCAAGTCCCAGCGGCACGCAGATAAAGGCGATCAGCCCGAGGCGCTCGCGGGGTCCGCGCGTCTCGGCAAACAGCAATCGCTGAAAGGCCCGCGAACGGGCAAGCGCGCTGGAGACAGCCGCAGCCACGCCCAGCTTGACCAGCAGCGTCACCAGCACCAGCTTCTGATCAATCAGGCGAGCGTCGAACTGGGGCGAGTCAAGCACGCCTCTAACTGTACCCTGCCGGGCTGGGCGAGGGTGGCGCGAAGCCCGGCTCGTATAATCGCGCTATGCCTCTTACCAGCGTCAGCAAGGTCGCCGATACCGCCCTGCCGACACGCTATGGACAATTCCGCATTCTCGGCTTCGAGGGCACGCTCAGCGATGTGACTCCCTGCTGCAACACGCCGCGTGCGCAGAGCACGGAGCGCGAGCAGGCGGTGGCGCTGGTGATGGGCGAGATCGCGGGGGGCTTGATGAACGGACAGGCGCCTCTGGTGCGCATCCATTCGCAATGCCTCACCGGGGATGTCTTTCACTCGCTGCGGTGCGACTGCCGCGCGCAGCTTGAGCTTGCCCTGCACACGATCGCCGACGCCGGCGCGGGGATCGTGGTGTATGACCAGCAGGAGGGCCGCGGCATCGGCCTGATGGCCAAGCTCAAGGCTTATGAGCTGCAGGAGCAGGGCCGGGATACGGTGGAAGCAAATGTCGAGCTGGGCTACAAGCCTGACTGCCGCGAGTTCGAGCTGCAGGCCGCAATCCTGCGCGAGCTTGGTATCACCGCTGTCCGCCTGATGACCAACAATCCCAAAAAGGTCGAGGCACTTGAGCGTGCAGGTGTCCGTGTGGTCGAGCGAGTACCGTCCGAGGTGCCCGTCGAGGAGAGCTTCGAGCGATACCTGCAGGTAAAGCAGGAGAAGATGGGCCACATCTTCCGCACCGACGGGACGGTGACCGCTGTTGCCGAGCCCGCCGAGGGCATCATGGGCGAGATGGCCGTTGACCCGGCCGGCGCGATGCTCGACAGCGATTAGTCCACCCCTTGCATCGCCAAGATGATTTCTCGTGACCCGTCCGCAATCGATCCCGTATGCTGCGTCTCGATGCCCACCCTTACGCTCGCGCTCGCATCCCTTCTTTTCCTGCTTCCTCTCTCTGCGCAAACAGCAGCCACTCCACCCATGGGCTGGAACTCGTGGAACCACTTCGCCGACAAGGTGACAGACGCGGATGTCCGCGCGACCGCGGATATCCTGGTCTCCTCTGGCATGCGCGATGCGGGGTACATCTACGTCAACGTGGATGACACCTGGGAGGGCGAGCGGGATGCGTCCGGTGTGATTCACACCAACGCCAAGTTTCCAGACATGAAGTCGCTCGGCGACTACATCCACGCAAGAGGGCTTAAGTTCGGGATCTACTCCTCGCCGGGAGTCAAGACCTGCGGCGGCTACGCGGGCTCGCTTGGGCACGAGGCGCAGGATGCGCAGACCTACGCAAGCTGGGGCGTGGACTATCTCAAGTACGACCTCTGCTCGTATCAGGACGAGTTGTTGAAGGCGCAGGCGGCGCACCCTGATGATCCATCCATCAAGAAGACGACGATGATTGGGGCCTTCAAGAAGATGGGCGACGCGCTCAAGGCGACGGGGCGACCGATCGTCTATGAGCTATGCCAGTACGGCGTCGATCAGCCCTGGGTATGGGGCCCGTCGGTCGGCGCAACAAGCTGGCGTACTACTGACGACATTGACGACTCCTACGGCCGGATGATTGCCATCGGCTTCGCGCAAGCGGGCCTTGCGTCGTATGCGGGCCCTGGACACTGGAACGATCCGGACATGCTCGAGATTGGCAACGGCAAGATGACCGAGGATGAGTACCGTACGCACATGACCCTGTGGGTGCTGCTGGCCTCACCATTGCTGGCCGGCAATGACCTTACCAGGATGACCGCTGCCGATCGAGCGCTGCTGATGAACAAGGAAGCCATTGCGATTGACCAGGATCCGCTGGGCAGGCAGGGCGACCGCCTCTACCAGTCTGGTGATCTTGATGTATGGACCAGGCCGCTCTCCGGCGGACGGGTAGCGGTTGGGCTGTTCAACCGCAGCTGGAGCCTGCGCGACGTCTCTGTCGACCTTGGACAGATTGGCTTCGCTTCCGGCGCAAGCGTGCGCAACGTGTGGAAGCAGTCTGACCTTGGGCATCGCAGCGGCCTCTACACGGAAACGCTGCCCAAGCACGGAGCGAGCCTGCTCATCGTGAGCCGGTGAGGTAAGCCCGGCCGCAGTTACAGCTGGTAATGCACGATCCCGGCAAACGACGCCGCGTTAAGGCTGGCACCGCCGACCAGTGCGCCGTCGATCTCCGGCTCTCTCAGCATTGCACCGGCAGTCTCCGGCTTGACGCTGCCGCCGTACAGGATGCGCATGCCAGCAGCAACTGCCGGCCCCAGCCACTCAGCCACCGCGTGCCGGACCACGGCGTGTGCCTCCGCAGCCTGGTCTGGCGTGGCGCTTTTACCCGTGCCAATCGCCCACACCGGCTCATAGGCCATGACGATCTGCCCGGCCTGCTCCGGGGCAATACCTTCGAGCGCAATCTTCACCTGGCGGAGCAGCACGTCGTTGGTCCGGCCTTCTTCGCGCTCCTCCTCTACCTCGCCCACGCAGACGATCGGCACCATCCCGTGAGCAAGGGCCGCGTGCAGCTTGCGGTTCACGTCCCAGTCCGTCTCGCAGTTGTAGTGGCGCCGCTCCGAGTGACCAATCAGCGCGTGGGTGACGCCAATTGAATGAAGCATCGGCGCCGAGATCTCACCCGTATAGGCACCCTGCGGCTCCGCATGCATGTCCTGCGCGCCCACCTCGATCCCTGACCCGGCAAACGCATCAACCAGCGTCCCCAGCGCGAGGAAGCATGGGCAGACGACGATCTGGTCACGCGTGTGCCCGTCGACGAGCGGCAAAAGGCTCTCGGCGTACGCGCGAGCCTCGGCGGGCGTCTTGTACATCTTCCAGTTGGCGGCGATGATCGGCGTGCGCATGCAGTCGGTTCGGCGTTCCTTTACGTCCAGGGCGTTGCAGCAGGCAGGTGCAGTTCGCTAGATGCGTGTTTACGTGTGAGAAGCGAAGCTCACTCCTCCTCGGTCAGCGCTTCCACGCCGGGCAGCGTTTTGCCTTCCAGGAACTCGAGCGACGCGCCTCCGCCGGTGGAGATGTGCTTGATCTGGTCGGCGACGCCTGCCTGCCGGATCGCTGCCACCGAGTCGCCACCCCCCACGATGGTGATAGCTGCGGTATTGGCCGCGACGGCTTCTGCAATCGCGGTGGTCCCGGCAGCGAAAGGCGGCAGCTCAAAGACGCCCATGGGTCCATTCCACACGATCGTCTGGGCAGCAGCAATCTCGGCGGTGAAGCGTTCGACCGTCTCCGGACCAATGTCGAGCGCCATCCACTCCGCTGGAAACGCCGCGCTGCCTGAGACCACCTGCGTTGCGGCATCTGGCGCGAAGCGGTCGGCAAGCACATGGTCAGACGGCAGCAGGAAACGGATGCCGCGAGCTTCAGCCTTCTTCAGCGCCTCCCTGGCGATGTCCAGCTTGTCCACCTCGACCAGCGACTTGCCGACCTCCTGCCCCTGCGCGCGCAGGAAGGTATAGGCCATCCCGCCGCCGATCAGGATCGCGTCGACCTTGTTCAGCAGGTTATCGATGACGCCGATTTTGTCCGAGACCTTGGCTCCGCCAAGGATCGCGACGAACGGCTTCGCAGGCTTCTCGAGCGCGGTGCCAAGGTAATTGAGTTCCTTCTCCATCAGCAGCCCGGCCGCTGCCTGCTTTACATGGTGGGTAATGCCTTCGGTCGAAGCATGCGCGCGGTGAGCGCTGCCGAAGGCATCGTTGACGTAAATCTCGCACAGGGATGCAAGCTTCGCGGCGAATCCAGGATCGTTTGCTTCTTCTTCCGGATGGAAGCGCAGGTTCTCAAGCAGCAGCACCTGGCCTGACTCAAGCTGGCGGGACAACTCCTCCGCGATCTCACCCACGCAGTCAGGCGCAAAGGCGACGTTAACCCGGTCGCCGATGCGGTGGTCGAGCAGTACGCGCAGCCGGTCTACAACCGGGCGCAGGCTGTACTTCGAGTTGGGCTTGCCCTTCGGCCGGCCCAGGTGCGAGGCCAGGATCAGCTTGGCCTTGTGCTCGATCGCATACTGAATGGTGGGCAGCGTTTCGCGGATCCGGGTGTCGTCGGTGATCTCGGCGCCGTCTTCGGTCAACGGCACGTTGAAGTCCACGCGCAGCAGCACGTGCTTGTGGGCCAGGTCCAGATCACGGATGGATAGCTTCGCCATATCTGTTCTTCAACTCCCTGCTTGTTCCAGCGCGGCTTCTGCCTCGATCTCGACGCGCCACGATGGATGGAGAAGCCCGGCTACCACCACCATGGTCGCGGCCGGACCGATGTCACCAAAGAACTCGCCGTGCACTCGCCCGACGGCCTCCCAGTCATTCACATCTGTAAGGTAGATGCGGGTACGGACGACGTCTTCAAGTCGCGCCCCGGCACCGGCCAGGACGTGCCTGATGTTAGCCAGGATGTGCCGGGCTTGTGCCTCGGCCGGCCCATCGTCTGCACCAACCGGCCCGGTACCGGAGACATACACCGCGTCGCCGACACGCACCGCTCTTGAAAAGCCGATCAGCGGCTCGTAAGGTGAGGTGCCGGCGAAGTTGGTACGCGTACGGCACTCGGCCACCTACAGGCCCTTGGAAGCCACATAGAGAACCAGGTCCCGGACCCGGCTCGAGTAACCCCACTCATTGTCATACCAGGCCACTACCTTGACCGACTGCGCCACCACCTTGGTCAACGCCGCGTCCACGATTGAGCTATGCGAGTCACCCTTGAAGTCGACCGAGACAAGCTCTTCCGTGGTGAAGCCTAGGATGCCCTTCAACTCGCCTTCCGCAGCCTCCTTGAGGGCCGCGTTCACGGCGGTCACCGTGGTTGGATTTTCGGCGCGGAAGCTCAGGTCGACGATCGAGACGTTTGGTGTCGGGACGCGGATCGCATAACCATCCAGCTTGCCTGCCATCTCAGGGATGACAAGCTTGAGCGCCTTGGCAGCTCCGGTCGAGCTCGGAATCATCGAGAGAGCGGCGGCACGCGCACGACGCAGGTCCTTGTGCGGAAAGTCGAGGATGACCTGGTCGTTGGTGTAGCTGTGAATCGTCGTCATAAAGCCGGAGACGATGCCGACCTTCTCATGCAGCACCTTGACCACCGGCGCCAGGCAGTTGGTGGTGCAGGAGGCGTTTGAGATGATCTTGTGCTTGGCTGGGTCGTAGTTCTTCTCGTTGACGCCAAGCACGATCGTGATGTCCTCATTGGTCGCCGGGGCGGAGATGATCACCTTCTTCACCGTCCGCCCAAGGTGCTGGCAGGCCTTGGTCGCGTCGGTAAAGTGCCCGGTCGACTCGATGACGATCTCGGCCCCGACTGACTCCCAGTCGAGCTTTTGCGGGTCGCGCTCGGCGAAGACTTTAATCGCCTTCCCGTCGATGGTGATTTCACCCTCGGTGGCTGAGATCTCGCTTTTGAGGTTGCCGAGGATCGAGTCGTACTTCAGCAGGTGCGCCAGCGTTTGCGGGCTGCTCAGGTCGTTCACGGCGACAAAGTCGATCTCAGGGTTGCCCAACGCTGTACGTAACACATTGCGGCCGATGCGGCCAAAGCCATTGATGCCTACCTTTACTGCCATGTGAAACCTTCTCCTGTTGGACTTCTCGGTCGAACAAAGTGCGCGGCTATGCGGGCGCTCTTGCGGCCCCCGCGACGATCTTGCCCCTAATCAGCTTCGATGCTAGCACCGGAAGAGAACGAGGCGAAAGCTGCTGCGACGAGCCTGGCGTTGCGGGTCGGCGAGTGCACCACGCGCCCTGCTTTCAAGAGAGAACGGCTCGTCTACGAGCATGCACTAGGATTGCGACACCAGCACGCTGCATGTACCATCCATCCATGCGCGAATGGACGCGCGCCTGACACATGAGAAGACGCTCAAAGCGTGGGCCGAACGACTCGGAATCCACAGGAAAGATTGGGCAGGAACTGCCCCAGAATCAACTCGCGCCATTGCGCCCGGCCTATCCAGAACAGCAGGGCGGCACGCCGGACGCAGCACCGCCGGCTCGCAGCAACCAGCCAGCGCCGCCGGCCGCTACCCCAAAGACTGCGCCGAAAGAACGGAGCGGCGATCGCAGCCAGGACCGGGCAGCGGAGCCGCAGCGAGCGCGTGGTCGACGCCGCCGCGGGGGCAGTGGGCGAGGGCGCGCGGCAAAGGCTTCCGAGGCAGCGCCAACAGCCGAGCTCATCGCAGAGCCCGACGCGCTACTCGACGACCCGCTGCAAAACGAGCCGCAAACCGTAGGCGATGCGGAAGAGGGCTTTGCCGAGCATGGCGGCGTCGAGCCCGAGGCTGGTAGTGAGTCAGACGATCCTGCTGCTGAGGGCCGGCTGGTGCTTGAGACTCAGCCTGACTCCCCATCGGTCCCGCCGCCGGCGCCGCAGCCTGCTGGAGGTCCTCGCCAGCCACGCGGCTTTGTTGTGCTCACGATCGGGCTGCCGGGCTCAGGCAAGACGACCTGGTTCAAGCGCCGGTCGGTCACGCCGCTCTCGTCTGACATGCTGCGCGGCATCCTGTTCGACGACATTACCGAGCAGCGCTACCAGGGACTGGTCTTCTCAACTCTGCGCTCGCTTTTGCGTGCTCGCCTGATTGCCAAGATGCCGTGGAACTATGTAGACGCGACCAACCTGAGCCCGCACGAACGCCGCCAGTGGATCAAGATGGCTGCAAGCTTTGGCTACGACGTGCATGCTGTGTTTTTCGACGTACCGTTCGACCTTTGCATGGAGCGCAATCGCCGGCGTGAGCGCGTGGTGTCAGATGAAGTGATGCAGCAGATGAACGAGCGCCTGCGTCCTCCATCGTTCAAGGAAGGATTCTCGAAGATCACCGTCGTGCGGGTGAAAGGCGTGCCAGGCAGCATGCCCGTAGGCGGCGCCCAGGCGGCCCTGGATCCGGAGGAGCCGGAGGAGTCAAAGCCGGCCGCCGACAGAGACAGGGCGGACGATGACGCGGAAGTCGGCGATAGCTCTGAAGGCAACGATCACGCGGCAAGCTGACGTGGCTGGCAGCGGAGGCTGGTAGCGGCGTGCCGCGCCGCACCTCTCCGCTTGCTCAGAAGCAGCAGGTTTAAGGACCGAGATAAGTCACCAAGTGAAGGCAGCGAGTCAGGTCATCAAGTCAAAGCCGAGTCAGGTCGTCGAGTAAAGTCGCCAAGTAAAGCCACCAGGTTAAAGAAGCGCTGTCATCCTGAGCGAAGCGAAGGATCTGCTGTTGAGTCCTCCGAGCGGTAGCATGAGCAAGACCGCAGACCCCTCACTTTGCTCAAGATGAAAGCCGGGCATGCCGCCAGCCATCGAATACCGCGATGTATCGCTCGCAACCGGTGGACGGACCATCCTCTCCGCCGTAAGCCTCACCCTCGACCCCGGCTCAACGACTGCGATTCTCGGCCGCTCCGGCTCGGGCAAGACGACCCTGCTGCGCATGGTCAACCGCCTGATCTCGCCCACGAGCGGCACGGTGTTCGTCCACGGGCAAGACGTTGCCGCCGCCGACCTGATCCGCCTGCGCCGGGGCATCGGCTACGTCATCCAGGAAACAGGTCTCTTTCCCCATTTGACGGTTGCACGCAACGTCACCATGGTGCCCGAACTGGAAGGTCGCGCGCAGAGCGAGTTCCCTGCCCTGGCTGCGCAACTCCTGGCGCGGGCAGGTCTGGATCCTGCAGAGTTTTCCAGGCGCCGCCCCGGCCAGCTATCCGGTGGCCAGCGCCAGCGTGTAGGCCTGGCACGGGCTCTCGCTGCCGACCCACCCCTGCTGCTGATGGACGAGCCTTTCGGGGCACTTGACCCGCTCACCCGCGCCGAGATGCAGGAGATGCTGCTCGCTCTCCTGGCGCAGCTTGACCAGGAAGGCAAGCGCAAGACCGTCCTGCTCGTCACCCACGACCTGGATGAGGCGCTGTACCTTGCGTCGCGCATCCTGCTTGTGGAGCAGGGGCGCGTAGTAGCCGACCTGCCATCACAGGGCTTCCTTCATTCGCAGCAGGCCGAAGTGGCAGCGTACGTCAACGCCTTCCATCGAGGGGAGCGAGCCCGCGCATGAGTACTCGATCTTTGTGCTCTCGAGAAGCGGAAACAGGCTGTCCTCCTGAGCAGCAAGCCTGCAATCCTGAGCGAAGCGAAGGATCCGCGGTCGACCTGGCTCTGGAGGCAGCCAGATGAGCAGCTTCCTCGCACAGCACGGCTCGGAGATCGCCACGCTCACCCTTGAGCACCTCTGGCTCACCGGTGCGGCCATCGTCTTTGCGACCGCCATCGGCCTGCCGCTCGGCATCCTGCTTACCCGCTATGAAAAGCTCGCCACGCCGATCCTCACCGTCGCCAACATCATCCAGACCATTCCTTCTCTGGCGCTCTTCGGCTTCCTGCTGCCGCTGCCCTGGCTGGGCGACCGGGCGGCGCGCATCGCTATCGTGGCGCTTACCGGCTACGCGCTGCTGCCGATCCTGCGCAACACCTATGTCGGTATCCGCGGCATCGACCCGGCGGTGATCGACGTCGCCCACGCGCTCGGCATGACCGGCTGGCAGCGATTGACCAAGGTCGAGCTGCCGCTGGCCGCAGGCGTGATCCTCGCCGGGCTGCGTACTGCTACCGTGACGTGTGTCGGCATCGCCACCATCGCCGCCGCAGTCGGCGCCGGCGGCCTGGGCGAGTTCATCTTCCGCGGGGTCGCCTCGGTTGACAACCGCCTGGTGCTGGCCGGCGCGATCCCGGCCGCGCTGCTCGCTTTGGTCGCCGACACAGTGCTTGGTCTCGCCGAGCGCCTGTTTCTTTCTTCGACCCTCGGGCGGAAAGCCATTCCATGAGTACACCCGACGAGCCACTTGATCTTGCACTGAGCGCTATGAGCACGGCCGACGGGCTGCTTGCCGCGACGACACGGGAGCATCGTCTCACTCGAGTCACCCGTGACGTCGAAGACCTACTCGGACTGAACCTCGAACTGGGCCTTCACCTCTTGCATCGATGGGGTGCCTGACGCTATGGAATCGAAGAGGTGTCCGGCTAGCTTGCGCCTCCCTGCACACTGCGCGCTCCTGATCCTCGCCCTGCTCACGGCCTGCGCTCCGCCTCGCTCCAACTGCCCCGTCATCGGCGCTAAGAACTTCACTGAGCAGGTGGTCCTGGGCGAGCTCCTCGCGCAGCACATTGAAGCCCGCACCGGCCTCCGCGTGGAGCGCCGCTTCTACCTTGCCGGCTCTTACCTCTGCCAGCAGGCCATGCTCTCCGGCCGCATCGATGCCTACGTCGAGTACACCGGCACCGCGCTTACGGCCATCCTCAAGCAGCCGCCCTCGCACGATCCTGCTCTGTCCTACGCGACCGTCAAAGCGCTCTACCATCAGCGGTACGCGATTGCGGCAACCGGGCCTCTGGGGTTTGAGAACACCTTCGCCATGATCGTCCGGCCCGACACTCCGCCGAACATCACCACCCTGACCCAGGCCGCGACCCTAGCCCCAGACTGGCGCCTCGGCGTGGGCTACGAGTTTGAAGAGCGCCCGGACGGCCTCCACGGTCTCGAAGCTTCCTACAAGCTGCAGTTCAAGGCCGCGCCCCGCACCATGGACCTCGGCCTGCTCTACCGCGCGCTCGCCGCGCACCAGGTCGACATCATCGCCGGCAACTCGACCGACGGCCCTATCGCTGCCTACCGGCTGCGCGTGCTGGCCGACGACCGGAACTACTTCCCTCCGTACCAGGCTGTGCCGCTGGTGCGCGAGGAGGCCCTGCGTCGCTGGCCGCAGCTTCGCCCCGCCCTGGCCGACCTCGCGAACAGGATTACCGCCGACGACATGCGCGCGATGAACGAGGCTGTCGATGGCCAGCATCGTGATGCGGCAGACGTGGTGCGGGAGTACCGGATCAAGCACGGGCTCTAGGCTCCTGTCCGATGTCACCCCTGAACCAACCGTTGTGGGCGTAGCGCTAAGGCCATGGTTGACCTCGTCTTTGGCGTCAGCCAGCAAACCGCAGATCCTTCACTTCGTTCAGGATGACGAGCGATGTCGAAGCGGAGACGCCGGTTAAGCTGAAGAGACCTTATGCCAGCATCCGACAAGAAACCCGAGCCCTGGCTCCGCTCGACGCTCAACGACACGCCTGCGCTGCCACGCGCCGTGCTCCATGCGCTCGCCCTCACCGACGAAGACCTGGCCCACTGGGGGGCGACGCTCAACGACCAGGAGATCCACGCGCGCCCTTACAACCTTACCCCTTATGCCTACCACGTTCGACACATCACGCACTCGCTTGACCGCCTGCTTACCTACGCTGAGGGTGACTCGCTCAACGTGATCCAGCGCGCTGCACTTGGGGTCGAGCTCGACCCTGGCATCACGCACGCGGCGCTTATGTCTGAGTTTCACGCAGGGCTCGCGGAAGCACAGGCCCGCATCCGCGCCCTGCCGCTCGCGGAGCTCGACCGATATCGCTATGTCGGCTCTCAGAAACTGCCGACCACGCTTGCTGGCCTGCTCGTGCACATGGCCGACCACACCCAGCGCCACTCGGGCCAGGCCGTCGTGACAGCCAGGCTACTGCTGGCTTTACGGCAAGCCTGAGCGCCAGGGCTCATGAGCGATAATCATCATTGCCCATGGCTGACACCTACGCCCACGACTGGCGCCCCTCGCACAACCCATGGGCCGTAGCACTCGTCGTCACCATCGCGACCTTCATGGAGGTGCTCGACACCTCAATCGCCAACGTGGCCTTGCCCCACATTGCCGGCTCGCTCGGTGCTTCGCAGGAAGAGGCAACCTGGGTGCTGACCAGCTACCTGGTCTCCTCTGCTATCGTGCTGCCTATCTCGGGCTGGCTGGCGACACGCTTTGGCCGCAAGCGCTTTTACATGACCTGCGTGGTCATGTTTACCACCTGCTCGCTGCTATGCGGACTGGCCCCCACCCTGCCCCTCTTGATCCTGGCGCGCATCCTGCAGGGTTTCGGCGGTGGTGGCCTTGCGCCATCGGAGCAGGCAATCCTGGCCGACTCCTTCCCGATCGAGAAGCGCGGGCAGGCCTTTGCCCTGTACGGCATGGCCGTAGTCGTCGCGCCGGCCATCGGTCCCACCATCGGCGGCTGGATCACCGACAATTACAACTGGCACTGGATCTTCTTTATCAACCTGCCGTTCGGACTGCTCTCACTCTGGCTTTCTCACCGGATGGTCGAAGACCCGCCCTACCTGAAGGCGGAGCGCAAGAAGATCGGCTCGATCGATACGATTGGCCTTGCCAGCGTTGCGCTCGGCGTGGGGTGCCTTGAGTTCGTGCTCGACAAGGGACAGGAGAAGGACTGGTTTGGCGACCCGATGATTACATGCTTCGCCATCCTGGCCGCGTGCGTGCTTGTCTTCTTTGTCTGGTGGGAGTGGAACTACCCTGACCCGGTGGTCGACCTGAAGCTGCTCAGGAACCGCAACTTCGGCACCGCCGTCTTCCTGCAGTTCATCCTCGGCATGGTGCTCTTTGGCTCGACCGTGCTGCTGCCACAGTTTATGCAGACGCTGCTCGGCTACACCGCCGAGAGGGCTGGTCTCGCGCTCTCGGCCGGCGGCGCGGCAATGATCTTCATGATGCCACTTGCGGGCAGGCTGGTCGGACGGGTCAAGGACGCGCGCATCCTGGTCGCCATCGGCTACGCGGCTACCGCTGCCGGGCTCTACAACCTCACCCGGCTTGACCTCGATGTCTCGTTCGGCCAGCTGGCGCTTTTCCGCGTGCTGCAGGTGCTGGGGCTGGCGTTCATCTTTATCCCTATCAGCACGCTCAATTATGTTGGCGTGCCGCGCGAGAAGAACAACCAGATCTCGAGCTTCTCAAACTTCGCACGCAACCTGGGCGGCAGTTCTGGCACGGCCATGCTGACCACGTTTCTGCAGCGCACCGCGCAGACCCACCAGTCGGTGCTGGGCAGCAATGCAGTTGCCGGGGGCCTGGCCTACACCACCTATGTGGAAAGCACCGGTGCTTCTCTACGGGCGCTCGGGCAGGGCGCTGGGCAGGCCTCGCAGCTCGCCGTCGGACGCGCCTACCAGGTGCTTCTGCGGCAGGCGAGCATGCTCAGTTATCAGAATGCCTTCTGGCTGCTGGCAACCATCGTGATCTGCCTGGTGCCGCTGCCCTTTGTCATGCGCAAGCCCCCGCCGCGCTCGCGTCCGGCGCCTGGAGAGACAGTCGCGCACTAGTCCTGCGGCCCTGGGCGTCGCAAGAGTGATGAGCGGCCGCCTCACGCTTCACGCGACCGGGGTCGCAGAAGCTCCCAGGCAAGATGCGCTTCCACCGCCGGCCACTCCGCTGCTGTCACGCTGTAGACGCACGTGTCTCGCAGGGTGCCATTCGGGGCAACCGAGTGGCACCGCAGCACCCCGTCAAGCTTCGCGCCGAGCCGCTCGATCGCGCGCCGGCTCTGGTGGTTCATCCAGTGTGTTCGCAGCTCGACCGCGATGCAGCCAAGAGCGACAAAGGCGTGGCGAAACAGCAGCAGCTTTGCCTCGGTGTTCAGTGCCGTTCGCTGCACACGCCGCGCATACCAGGTGGACCCGATCTCCACGCGCCGATTCTCCACGTCCATGTTCATGTAGGCTGTCATCCCCACGATGTCACCAGAGCCAGCCTCGACTACCGTGAACGGCAGCATCGATCCTGCCTTCCACAGCCTCCGCCTCCGCTCGATCTCCGCCTCCATTGCCTCTGGGGAGGGTGCACTCGTGTACCACAGCTTCCACAACTCCCCATTGCGCACCGCGCGCCGCAAGCCGTCGCAGTGCTCGGCCTCCAGCGGCGCGAGCTCCACATACCGCCCGCGCAACGTCACCGGCTCTAACATGTCTTTTTCCACACCAGGAGTATAGCCAGTCCCTCAATCGCGAGCTTCTGGGACTATCCGGCTCCGGCCGGTGTCTAACTTTCCATGCTGCGCCCCTGGCCAATCCTCCTGCTCGCGCTCTCACCCTGCTGCCAGGCACAGCTTACCGGCAGTTTTTCTCTCGACAAGGCCACTTACGCCCCAGGGGAGCCAGTGGTGCTTTCCTTCACCCTCCACAATGACGGTGACGAGGCGCAGGATGTCCATACCGCCGATCCGTACTCCTTCTGCTCCGGCTATGCTATCCACGTAAAGCGCGATGACGCTCTGAACCCCTCGTGCTTTCAGGGTTTTGCGGGGAGTTGCATGGGGGGCGTGGCTTCGCTTGCTCCCGGGGCCACCCGCACTGAACATATTCCGCTCAACTACCCCGACCACTCCAGCGGGGATCTGACTCCGCCCGTCAAGGCTCCTGGCAGCTACACCATCGAGGCATCTCGCGAGATCACCGCCGGCCCATGGTCGCAGCAGTCACCTTCGCTCCAGGTTCAGCAAACCCTCAAGCTCCGCATCGACAACAACCTGGAAGTCTCCCCGGCCGCCTACCTGCCCTACGTCCAGCAACTCACCTCGTCGGACATTCAGGTGCGCATCGAGGCCGCCCGCACCCTCGCCACGCTCGCCCCTCACGCGCTTGAGCCGCTTCTTCTCACCTTTGCCACGTCCAAGGAGACGATCCTCCGGCAGTTTGCGCCCCTTGCCCTCGCAAATTTAGCCACCCCGGCCAGCCTCGCTGCCCTGGCCGACATTCTCCTCCACGCCACTCCTGGTTCGTATGAGTTCATGACTGCCGCCGAGTTGCTCGGCCGCACCCATGACCCGGCCTGGCTGCCGCTGCTTCTTGAAGTCGCAGACCAGCATGGCCCCCTATACCTGCGCTACGCCGGGGAGAGCGGCGGCTATGCGGCCGTTGCTCCCCTGCTCGGTCGCCTGCGCAGCACCGACGCGGACACTCGTGCCGGAGCCAGCCAAGCGCTGGGGTGCACCGGCAGCCGCCAGGCCATCCCCTTGCTGATCGCCCTGCTTGGCCCCCAACCGAATAACGACACCGCCACCGCCATCAGCATGGCTCTCACCGAGCTCACCCATGTCGAGGTGGACTTTGGTTCCGTGCCCGCTGCGAGCCTCAACCTCCAGGCACGCTGGCAAAGCTGGTGGCGCAGGGCAGGAGAGCCCGCCACCGTTTACAAGCCGGGGGTCTGCGTTTCGAACACCCTGCTCCCCTAGCCTACGAGCGCCAGATGCGCCACCATTCCGGTCGGGTCCTGCCTGGCTTGCTGTGTCTGCACCCCGTCCTCCTCCTCCTGCATCTCTTTCTCTTTACATAGGGATAACGAGCCAAGCTCATACTGAAGTCATTGCCGCAGTTTGCGATTGATCTTCACCTCACCTCGCCAAAGAAAGCACACCAGAAACATGACCTCGAACACGAACTACCGGGTGGGCATCGTGCAGATGAGCTGCACGCCTGATCCCGATGAGAATCTCGAGAAAGCCGCTTCCATGGTCCGGGATGCAGCCAGGCAGGGCGCCAACGTGATCTGCCTGCCCGAGCTTTTTCGCACGCAGTACTTTTGCCAGCGTGAAGATACGGCGTTGTTTGACCTGGCTGAGGCAATCCCGGGGCCCTCGACCGAGCGCCTGGGCCAGGTGGCGCGCGAAGAGAAGGTCACCGTGATCGCATCGCTCTTTGAGCGGCGCGCGGCAGGCCTCTACCACAACACCGCGGCAACGCTTGGCACCGATGGCTCCATCCTGGGCTTGTATCGCAAGATGCATATCCCGGATGACCCGCTTTACTACGAGAAGTACTACTTCACGCCCGGCGACCTCGGCTATCGCGCGCTCGACACGGCTGTCGGCAAGGTGGGCACGCTGGTCTGCTGGGATCAGTGGTATCCCGAAGGCGCGCGCATCACCGCACTCCAGGGCGCGAACGTGCTCTTTTATCCCACTGCCATTGGCTGGCACCCGTACGAAAAGCAGGAGCACGGCGCCGCGCAGTACGACGCCTGGCAGACGATCCAGCGCGCGCACGCGATCGCGAATGGCGTCTATGTCGCCTCGCCCAACCGCGTTGGCGTTGAGCATGGTGACATTCGCGGCAACCGCGTCGATGGACCGGGCCTGCAGTTCTGGGGCGGGTCGTTTATCGCGGATCCGTTTGGTCGCGTGATTGCCCAAGCTTCCGATGACGCGGAAGAGATCCTCATCGCCGACATTGACCTGCGCCTGCTCGAGGATCAACGCCGCAACTGGCCCTTCCTGCGCGACCGCCGCATCGACTCCTACCAGCCCATCGTGCATCGCTTTCTCGATGCCGCGACGAGTGAGAAGTAGTGGCCGTGCCTCAGCCTCCGGGCTTTGCAGGCACGCCCCGCGAGCATGGTTTCCGCATGCCGGCCGAGTGGGCGCCGCACGCCGCTACCTGGCTCGCCTGGCCGCATAATCCAAATGATTGGCCAGGCAAGTTTCAGCCCATTGCTTGGGTGTATGCGGAGATCGTGCGCAACCTTTCGCAGGTAGAGGACGTGCATCTCTGCGTGCAGGATGAAGCTGCGGGCAGGCGCGCGCTCGGCATGCTGCGGCGTGCCGGTGCAAACCTGGCGCGGGTGCACCTGCATGCGTGGCCCACCAACCGCATTTGGACGCGCGATTCCGGACCGATCTTTGTCACCCGCCCTGACGCTGGCTCAGAGAACGCAACCGTTGCTGTGACAAACTGGAAGTTCAACGCATGGGCCAAGTACAGCGACTGGCAACTGGATGATGCGCTGCCGGAGCGCGCGGCCGGGTTGCTGAGGCTCCCTCTGTGGACGCCGGCTATGACGCTCCCGGATGGCACCGAGCACCGGGTGGTGCTTGAAGGCGGATCGATCGACACCAATGGCGAAGGCGTGTTGCTCACGACCGAGGAGTGCCTGCTGAGCCCGGTCCAGGCGCGCAACCCGGAACTATCGCGCGAACAGTTGGAGCAGGCCTTCTACGACTATCTCGGCATCGACCAGGTGCTGTGGCTCAACCGTGGAACCGCAGGCGACGACACCCACGGACATGTCGACGACGTCACCCGCTTTGTCGCAGAAGATGTAATTGTGACGGTTACAGAGGCAGATGCAAGCGACCCGAATCACCTGCCGCTCAAGGAGAATCTCGAGCGACTGCGCGCGGCTCGCAGTTCCGCGGGTAGCACGTACACCGTAGCCGAGCTGCCAATGCCGCGGCCTTTGTATTTCGACGGCCAACGCCTGCCAGCTTCGTACGCAAACTTCTACGTGGCGAACCAGATCGTCCTCGTGCCAACCTTTAACGACCCAAACGACAGGCGAGCGCTCCACATCCTTGCCGAGCTGTTTCCCACGCGCGAGGTGATCGGGATCCACTCGGTCGACCTGATTTGGGGACTGGGCGCGCTGCACTGCATGACCCAGCAACAGCCCGCGCCATGAGTGACCGCAACTGGGCCGAGCGGAACGGTACAGACCGGAGCCAGACAGACCAGGACTGGATGCGCCTGGCGATGGCCTCCGCCTTCGAGGCTGCACAAGGGGGCGAAGTCCCGGTGGGAGCAGTTGTCACTTACAGAGGCGAGATGGTCGCGCGTGGGCAAAATCGTGTGCTGCGCGACAACGATCCTTCGGCCCATGCCGAGATCGTGGCATTGCGTCAGGCCGGAGCCGCGCTTGGGAACTACCGCCTGACCGACTGCGAACTGTATGTCACGCTCGAGCCATGTGCGATGTGCGCGGGGGCGATGGTGCACGCAAGGCTAGGGAGACTGATCTACGCTGCCGCTGACCCAAAAGCTGGCGCTGCCGGCTCTGTGCTGTCGGTCGTCAACCACCCACAGCTCAATCATCGGATGGACGTTGCAGCCGGGGTGCTCGCGGAGGACTGCGGGGCGATGCTGCGGGAGTTTTTTCGCAGCCGCCGCGGCACTGCGGCCAATACTCCGCTGGGCGCCTCCGCGACCGGCGATGTGTAAGTGCTCACCCTGGTAGACCGCCCCACATGGTAGTCAAGGCGCTAACTCCGGTGCTGAACGTGTCGGATCTGGGCGACAGCGTGGCATGGTTCGAAAAGTGGGGCTGGAGCAAGCTGTGGGACTGGGGCACACCGCCTACCTTCGGTGCAGTTGGTTCGGGTACCGAGATGTGCATCTTTCTTTGCCAGAATGCACAGGGCGGTCGAGGCCGGGGCGCAAACACCACGACCTTCCAGCAGGAGGGTGACGAACAAGGGGATAAGGGTGTCTGGATGTCGGTCTGGGTCGACGATGTGGATGGGATGTACACCAGTTGCCGTGCGGCCGGCTTGGAGATCACGCTTCCGCCGACGGACATGCCTTGGCGAGCACGGGAGATGCACCTGCGCCATCCGGACGGACACGTGTTCCGTGTGAGCAAAGCGTTTGCGTCTGACACGTAAAAGCACTTCGGGCTAGAACAGAGACGCAGGCTGACCAGGACACTGCGGCGGCTTCCTGCTTGTGATCGCAGCCCCTTCAACACTTCATCTGCTTCCGATCGCCCAAAGCGTCGACTATCATGGCCTTATCATGCAGCTTGTCCTCTACTCCGCACCCTGGTGTCGCGACTGCCGCGAAGCCAAGCGCTTTCTCGCCAAGCACAGCATCCCCTACACCGAGATCGATATCGAGGCCACGCCTGGAGCAGCTGACGAGGTCCTGCGCCACGTGGGCAAGCGCGCCATCCCGCAGTTCGTCATCGACGGCGAGTGGGTGCAGCCGTACCGGCCTGGCGAAGGCTTTCTGCACGACGAGATGAGCGTGCGGTTTGGGGTAGGCGCCTAGGGCCGTGCTGCCGGTTGTCCAGGCGGCGCTCTACGAGCCTGTCAGCATGTCATTTTTCGGGGGCTGCGTCCTGGTCTGCGGGATGCGAGCAGGCACGCTGGTCACCCTGCTGACGGGCTGCTTTTCCCACAACGGGAACAGGCTACACCTTGGACTCCTGCCGCACCCCTGGTAACGCTGCTCTCCCACGCTTCCGGAGCATAGGCTCGGGTTCGTTCTCCCGAGTGATCCCATGCGCCGAACTGCACTTTTGCCTGCCTTCTTCCTGTGCCTTGCCCTGACGCTCCAGAGCGCGGCGCAGGCGCCTCATGTCGTCTCGCACCCCAGTGCTCTAACCGTTTCTGTCGCGAACCTTGCCGTTCCGGACAAGGCGCGGGAACACCTTGAAAACGCAAGGCATGCCGCACAGAAGGATCAAGAAGACAGGTTTCAAGCAGAGATCGCCAAAGCTATCGCCATTGCGCCGGGGTTTGCGGAGGCCTACCTGACGCGGGCTGACCATGAAAACCGTCTGGGCCGGCGCATGGCAGCTGTCGAGGACGCGTTGAAAGCCCAGTCCCTGGACCCATCGACCGGGTGGGCGTGCGTGGTGCTGGCAACGTCCTACAACGGCATGTCTCGGTACCAGGATGCCTTCCAGGTCCTCACAAACATGCACGGCGAGGGCGAGTCCAGCTGGCAGGCAGCCTACGAGATGGCACGCGCTGAAGTAGGCCTCGGCAACACTGAGAACGCGCTGCACTGGAGCGAGACCGCCTTTGCGCGGGCGCCAGCTACCTTCGCTGATACCCGTCTGCTACTGGCAAATGCTCTGCAGCTGGCGCATCGCTGGCGCGAAGCCAGTGAGCAGATGGAAGCCTACCTGGCGTCTCCGAATGCATTGTCAAAGCACGGCTTAATGAACCGGCAAGCGATCCTGCTGGCGCTCGAGCACACCAGGGTTCTGGCAGCCCGGGAAAAGCCTGGCGAGTAAGCGCTGCGTACTCGGTCGTCCCGAGCTGTCCGGCGGTGCGGCGGATCGGTCTGCAAGAGCGGGCCCTACTCGCCGACGATCAGTCTAGGCTAACGGCTCGCTGGCTTCCTTGCCCGGCGCGACGCCAACATCGGCCAGGATCGCGCGCGCATCCGCCTCGTCCGTGGCTGCGACCTGGAGGCGCAAATCGCTCAATCCCGGCTCGAGAATGCGTGCATTCTCTCCCGCCAGGAAGACTTCAATGCCCGCGGACTGCAGCCGCAGCCGGGCCATCTCGGCCTCCAGCGGCTCCGTGTAGTTCGCGATGGTGACCACTTCCTGCTCCATGCCGATCTCCTTTGCTGTTCGTGAGATGCATGCCTGGCGCGAGTGCATGCACGTCTGCCGGCGGTCCACTCTCCCGTACCGCCGTCTACAATGGAGCCTGCACTTTGTGCCCGAGGAGTTCGCACCGTGATCACCCGCTACACCCGCCCGGAGATGGGCCGCATCTGGAGTGACGAGAACAAGTATCGACAGTGGCTGGCCGTCGAGGTCGCTGCCACCGAGACGCTCGCCGCTGCGGGCATCGTTCCAGTCGAAGCAGCCGAGTCCATCCGCAGCCGGGCCGACTTTGACCTCGCGCGTATCGAGGCGATTGAAGCCGAAGTAAAGCATGACGTCATCGCCTTTACCACTGCTGTCGCCGAGCATATTGGCCCGGACGCGCGCTGGCTGCACTACGGGCTTACCTCGACTGATGTGGTCGACACGGCGCAGGCGCTGCAGATCAAGGCGGCTTCGGCCATCCTGCGCGAAGACCTCGTTGCGCTGGCAGCGGTGCTCAGGCGGCGCGCGCTTGAGTTCCAGCACACGCCCATCATTGGTCGCACCCATGGCGTACACGCTGAGCCAACCACCTTCGGCCTGAAGCTGCTGAACTGGTACGCGGAGACCGAGCGCAACATCACCCGTTTTGACGCGGCCGCCGAGCAGCTGCGGGTTGGCAAGCTTTCTGGCGCGGTGGGCACCTTTGGGCACCTCGAACCAGAGCACGAAGAGGCGATCTGCGCGAAGCTCGGCCTGGAGCCGGCCCTGGTGGCAACACAGGTGATCCAGCGCGATCGCCACGCGCACTACATATCGACGCTCGCCATCATTACCGGTACGCTCGACAAGATTGCGACCGAGATTCGGCACCTGCAACGCTCCGAGGTGCGCGAGGCTGAGGAGTTCTTCTCGGCCAAGCAAAAGGGTTCGTCGGCGATGCCGCACAAGCGCAACCCGATTACCTGCGAGCAGATCTCGGGGCTGGCCCGGATCGTCCGCGCCAATGCGCAGGCTGCCTACGAGAACATTGCCCTGTGGCATGAGCGCGACATCTCGCACTCCTCGGCCGAGCGCGTGATCTTCCCTGATTCGACGATCCTGACTGATTACCTGCTTGCCAAGACAGCAGCGCTGATTGACAAGCTGCTCGTGTACCCGAGGCGCATGCAGCGCAATCTCGATGCGACCGGCGGCCTGATCTTCTCAGGTCAACTGCTGCTGGAGCTGGCCGAGTCCGGCATGTCGCGCGAGGACGCATACCGGCTGGTACAAAAGCATGCGATGGCTGCCTGGACCGAAGAGCCGACAGAAAGCAATCCAGAGCCGGCGACCTTCAAAGCGCGCGTGCATACCGATGCTGAGATTACCGGGCGCCTCTCAGCTGAGAAGCTAAGCCATGCCTTTGACCTGCACCGACAGCTCACCAACGTTGACGCGATCTTTGCGCGGGTGCTCAATGCGTATGAACGTGAGCACGCGCCGACCGCGGACGGCGAGACCGTCGAGCTGGTCGGTGGCAGAATACGCCTGTGAGCCTCGAACCCGCAGCACCTCTCAAGACCCTGACGCTTGCGATCACGGGCGCCAGCGGGGCCGTTTTCGCTCAGCACCTGTTGCAGACGCTTGTGGCAGACGCGCGCGTGGGCCACATTGACCTGGTCGCCTCCGACAGTGCGCTGCGCGTACTCGCCGAAGAGCTGCACCTCTCGGGGCGGAACGAACTGGCGGACAAGCTCCTCGGCGGAGTCTCAAAAGATTTGTCCAGCAAGGTCACCCAGCATGCCGAGTCCGACATCGGCGCCTCCATTGCCTCCGGCAGCTATCCTTCGGCAGGCATGATCATCCTGCCCTGCTCGATGGGTACCCTGGCGACGATTGCGAACGGACTGGCCCAAACGTTGATCGGGCGCGCGGCGGACGTTTGCCTCAAGGAGCGGCACCCGCTGATCCTCTGCGTACGCGAGACGCCCTTCAACAAGATTCACCTGCGCAACATGACACTTGCCGCCGACGCCGGGGCGACCATCTTCCCGGTGATCCCGGCTTTCTACAATCACCCTGTCGACTCAGACGAGATGGCGCGGCAGTTTGCCTATCGCGTGCTTGCCCATGTCGGGCTGGAGCAAGACGCGATGTACCGCTGGAAGGCCGAGTAGCCTACGGCTGGTTTGGCTGCAGGGTAAACAGTTTCAAATCGATGGCCTGGCCCATCACCTTGTATCCGGCATCGTTCGGGTGCAGGTGATCCCCGTGGTTGTCATCGGCCAGCATCGTGTCCGGATGCGCAGGGTCACGAACAGCGGCATCCATATCCACCACCCCGTCATACGCGCCGCTGGTGCGGATCCACTGGTTCACAGCCTGGCGAATCGCCTCGCCCTGTTCGCTGAAGTAGGCTGCGCCGCGATACGGGGTGATCGTCGCGCCGATCACGGCGATGCCGTGTGCGTGGGCGCGGGTGATGATCTGGTTGAAGGCAGCGATCAGCTCCTCGGCGGAGGCGGGCTGGCTGGGATCGACCTTCATATGGCCGATGTCATTGATGCCCTCAAGGATGATCAGGTACTTCACGCCGTCCTGTGCAAGGACGTCGCGATCGAGCCGGGCCAGCGCGCTTGGACCCGCGCCCTCGCGCAGGACGCGGTTGCCGCTGATCCCCTCGTTCACTACGGCCAGGTGACGAAAGTCGGCAGAGGCCTGCAGCCGCTCGGCCAGCGCATCAGGCCAGCGTTTGTTGCCATCGATAGTCGAGAAAGCGCCGTCGGTAATCGAGTCGCCCACAGTGACTATCGACCCGTTCTCGGCCGCGGTGAGCACGTCGATGCCGTTCAGATACTCCCAGCTTGTCTCCTTGATCGGCTGCTGAAGGTCGGCGTCGGCTACGTGATTGCCGGCTACCTGGTAGCTGGTCGCACTGGCCAGCTGGTGCTCGGTAAGGGTGCCGGGCAGGCCTGGCAGGTAGAGGCTTACGGTCGCACTTGCAAGCGGCGCGAGCGCAAGGTGCACCGGGTCGCTGATCACCAGCGTTCCGGGAGGAAGGGTCACAGAGCTTTGCCCGTGGAAGCGCAGCGGCTGCGCCGAGCCAAGTTTGACCGCCGCGCCTTTCAGGGTTTCGGCGATCGAGGCATTGCCAATCGTCAGGGGACTGATCCCAAAGACGTTTGTAAAGCGGACCCGAAACGTGTCGCCCCCGAGTGAGAGACGTACAATCTCGCGCAGCGTAGTGCCTTCGCTGCCGATGGTGAGCTGCTCGTTTTCAATGATGGTGCTGGGCACCAGCGGTGCGCTCGCCCAGGTGCTCACCCAGTGATCGTGCCCCGGTGTTGGCTGCGCTTGCGCGCTGCTCTGTGTGACGGGCAGCACTCCGGCGACCATCATGCAGACAATCACGCATCTGACCCACTTGCCCATGCTCACTTTGCCCTCGTTTTGCTCATGTTCTCGCCACACTGCGCGGAGTCCCATGTTATGTCTCGGGAAGCCTGTTCAGCGTACATCCAAGCAGATGCACGTGCGGGTACGCAAACGGCTTGCAGGACTTGCGGCTGGCAGGGCGTGGGCGGGAGCGGCCGCATGCGGGCTCTGCCTGCTGCTCACCAGCGGCTGCAGCCGGCATTCGCCGACTCTCGCTCCCACCCGGTATGGATCAACCGGGCTGGCCACAAACCCGCTGCGGGGAGACATCGTCCCCGTCCACGATCCAAGTGTGATCCATGCAGGCGACACCTGGTACGCGTTCACGACCGACCTGCCATTCACCCACGAGCCACACTTTCTTCCTATCCGCTGCTCGCCGAATGCGGTGACCTGGCAGCGGTGCGGCTACGTGTTCGAAGCACTGCCAGACTGGGTGCGCAGGCAGGTGCCGGCAGCAGTGGGGCTCTGGGCTCCGGAGGTCGTCTACTTCGGCGGCGTCTATCACCTCTACTACGCTGCCTCCAGCCTCGGCTCGCAGCAGTCCGCGATCGGTCTGGCGACCAACACGACGCTCGACCGGGCAAACTCGACGTATCGCTGGGTAGATCAGGGCGAGGTGCTGAGCTCGCACCAGGGTGACAACTTCAATGCGATCGATCCGGCAGTGTTGATCGACGAGCACTCGCCCGCGAAGGAGATGTGGCTCACCTATGGGAGTTTCTGGAGCGGCATCAAGCAGCGGAGGCTCGACCCGGCGACGGGCAGACTGAGCGCGGCTGACACGCACACCTATGCGCTCGCCGCTCGGCCAAGGGACCCAAGGCACGCCATTGAGGGCGCGTCAATGATGCAGCACGACGGCTGGTACTACCTGTTTGTCTCGGTTGGTCTTTGCTGCGAGATCCCGATCGAGCGCGACACGTACCGGCAGCTGGTCGGACGATCGCGGAGTGTGCACGGGCCATTTGTAGGCGAGGACGGTTCGTCGATGCTGAAGGGCGGCGGCACCGTGCTGCTCGACTCCAACTCGCTCTGGCTTGCGCCGGGCGGTGCGAGCGTCTATGACAATCCGGGCGCCGGCGAAACGCTGGTGACGTTTCACGCGTTAAAACGGAGCGAGAACGGTGCACTTTACCTGTGGATCAAGCGGTTTGCGTGGAAGAACGACTGGCCGGTGCTGGTGGATCGGTGACCGGAGCTTCGGGTACGATCGCTAATCGCGTGGCACTTCCTGCGGCTGTTGCCCGGCATGCAAGCGCTGCAACTCGTCAAGCATCTGCTGCGGCGTCCTGACCTGGCCCGGCGCTGCGGGTGCTGCCGGCGAAGGCTGCATGCCCGGGCTTTGCATGGGCGCGGGCTGGGCTACTTCAGCGGGAGGATCGGACGTCTCGTCCTCATCATCATTGCGCGAGGCCTGGTTGACCGGGCTCTGCGCAGTGGCAGTGCCGGTAGTGCGAGCGCTTAGCACGAGCCTGCGCGGGGCCCCGTCGGCGGTTCGACCGACCATCATGATGTTGTAACCCGAGTCGTAGAGCAGGGCCGAGAGTACCTCGGGCGGGCTGCCTGGGCCATACAGGCCGAAGACCCTCTGATCACGGGAGTTGCCTTCGACTTGCATGCCGGTCTGCGCGGCGACCTGCCGGATGACCTCTGTCAGGCTTGCGTTCGTAGCCTGGATCGACAGCTTTCCATCCTCAACCTGGATCTTCGCTGACGAGGCAGGATCATCGAGAAGCGAGGCAAGCTTGCGCGGTGGTGCCTGAGTCGACATGGTGATGCCGGGCGATGGCTTTGCCTCAGACCCCGACGCGGAGTGTGAGGGTAGCGCGGTCACGTTGCCTGCCTGCGCCCAGACCGCGGACGCCGAACTGAGCAAGCCAGCAAGCGTGATGACGCCAACGTGATGTCCAAAGCGCTTGCCCAGGGTCACGGCATCCTCCTCATCCTCTGTACTAGACTAGCAGTGCCACGGTTCCGCTCGCGGGTCCTATGAATCTGTTGGATGTTACGAATTTGCAGAAGAGCACCGCAAGCCGCCTGCAACCGCCGGGTGACGGCCGTCGCACCGGCGTGTCTCTCCGGTGCTTACGCATTGCTGCCATCCTGCTTGGTGCAGGCCTCGCGGGCATGCTGACCAGCTCCGCTGCCCGCGCTGTCTCCTGCACCACCCAGTCACAGATGGCTGCGCCAGACCGGGATGAGCTTGCCTCGGCGACCACCCGTCTGGCGAGCCTCGTTGTCACCGCCAACACGACTGCCTTGCGCGCCGCTACCTTGTCCAGTGTCTCTGCCCAGTTTGACGGCATTGCGGCGACCGTGGAGAGCATGGCGCCTTCGCTTCGCGGCGCTACAGTTTCGATCGAGAACCTCTACGCCCTGCACGCCGATGACTTAAAGGCTTCCGACGAGGAGGCTCAGTTTTTCTGCAGCGTGCCCGGGGCGCCGCTGCTGGTTACCGTCTCGATCCCGCAACTGCCGCCGGGCAGCTACGCACTCGCAATCGTCCACGCGACCGGCGTCGCCAACCCGCAGCAGCTTGGTCTCATCCTGGCCAGGGGTACGGGGCCTGCCAGCCAACCGGGGCCGTGGCTGCTGGCCGGATTCTTTGCCCGGCCGCTCACGCTCGCCGGCCACGATGGGCTCTGGTACTGGTCGCACGCGCGCGACCTGACCCAGGCGAACCAGCGCTGGAGCGCCTACTTCTACTACCAATCGGCACAGTTCCTGCTCACCCCGGTCGACTTCCTGTCGAGCCCCAACCTGGCCAAGCTTGAGCGCGAAGAGGCCAAGGTTCGCCCCGAAGGGCTGCCGGGCGAAGGCTCGCCCACGACGACGATTGCGGCAGGAGACCAGAGCTTTACGCTCACCTCCATGCGCACCGATGGCTCGCTGGGCGGCCTGGACCTGGTGCTGCACTACAACGCCAACGCAGCCAGCGTGGACCCGGTGTTCGCGCGCGCGCAGGCCCTGCAGTTGATGAACGCGATCCTGCAGCAGCATGCCGAGCTGCGCGCCAACTTTCATGGCCTGTGGGTGTATGCAGACTCGCCTGCGCGCGCGCCTTTTGCCGTAGAGCTGCCGATGGACCAGATACATTAGCCGAAGACCTGCGCTGTAAAGGCGGGCCCAAGCACCATGGAGACTGACTTCAATGGCAGCACCGACAGCGTCACCGCAGCCGCGGCCAGAAGAGAAGCCACTCTCCCGCGCCGTCTCGGAGCGCCGCGCCACCCACAGCTTCGATGGGCTGCCCATCCCCGAGGCGCACCTCGCCACCATTCTTGAAGCAGGGCTGCAGGCCCCGAGCAGCTACAACCTGCAACCCTGGCGCTTCATCGTGGTGCGCTCGGCCGAAACCCGGCGAAGACTGCGCGCTGCCTGCTTCAACCAGCCCAAGGTGGAAGAGGCGCCAGTCGTGATCGTCGCCTGCGGCGATACCGACGGCTGGCGCAATGGTGATTTAGACGAGATGCTGCGCATGGGTCGGGCGGCTGGGATGCCAGAGAGCTTTGCGCACCAGATGCGGACCAACATCCCGGAGTACCTCGGCAACCATCCCAACCTTTCCGCCTGGCTGAATCGCCAGGTGACCTTCGCCCTGACGACCATGATGTGGACGGCCGAGACGCTCGGCTACAACACCGCACCCATGGAGGGCTGCGAGCAGGACAAGGTTCGCAGCGTGCTTAAACTCCCCCTGAGCTACGAGGTGGTAGCGCTGCTTGCGCTTGGCCGCGGCAAGGGCGAGCCGAAGTTCAACGGCGGCCGCTTCAGCGTGGGACGGCTGGTGTTTGGTGAAGAGTACGGCAC
>CAZZYO010000039.1:0-31050 GCA_964658255.1 Candidatus Babeliales bacterium | reverse complement strand
GGGCCAGCACCTGGTCTATCGCGGCGAGCTGGTCGGCCAGCTGCACCTTGCCGAAGTCATGGAACGCAGCCTGCGCGAAGGCGCGGCCGCGAAAGCCCATCCCGCGATTGTCGACATGCAGCACGGCAAAGCCATGCTCCGCCAGCAGCTCGTCGAAGCTGTGCGTGGCGCCGCCCTGCTTGTCCTGCACCGTCGCCGATCCCGGGCCGCCGTAGGGATTGTTGATCAGCGGTACCGTCGCCTTGGTGTCCTGGCCGCGTGGCAGGGTAAGCGAGGCGTACAGCGTTGTCTTTCCGTCGGCGGCCTTCAGCTCAAGCATTACGGGCGCGTTTGTCGCATGTGTGGTCGCGATCACCGCGTGCCATATCTGCCGGCAGGCGCCACCCACCGTACACATGCTGAGCACCGGCGGCGCGGTCGAAGAAGACGCCATATCCGTGTAGCTCGCGGTTCCCCTGGCGAACCCGGCGTGATGGTTGCCGGGTGTTGCCGAGATGGGCCGCTTGTTGGTCCCGTCAAGCCCGACCGCCCACAGCAGCACCTGCCGCGAGTCGCCCTGGTCGCCGCCCGAGAGCGGCTCCGTGCTCGCGTAATAGACGGCGTTCGCTTTTATGTCAACGGAAAGCACCTCACCCACCTCGTACCCGCCATGCTCCAGCTGCTGCGCAAGCCGGGCCTCCCCGGCAAGCGGGCTCGCCGGGTCGTAGCCGTAGCGATAGAGGTGCATGTGTCCATCGCGCCAGCTGGTCAGTAAAAAAGCACCGGGCGCATAAAACTGCACGTCGTAGGCATCGTCGAGGAACTTGCCGTCAGCCTCGGCAAAGACCTGCCGCGCCTTGCCCGTGGCAGCGTCGGCAAAGTAGATCGCCCGATGCTGGTGATCGCGCGTCAGGGTCTCGGCCCAGGCAGTATGCGCGTCGACCCAGCCAAGCCGCGCGATGTAATCCTGCCCGGCGCGAATGGGCAGGTCGACCCAGGTCGTGTCGCCGCCGGTAGCCGCGACAATGCCGAGACGGACGCCAGGGTTGGGATCGCCAGGCTGCGGGTAGCGCTGCATCTCGGCCGTAGCGTGGACCGGGATCCAGTCTTCTATGGGGTAGCTCGGCACCGCGGACTCGTTCATCTGGACATATGCCAGGTGCGCCGAGTCCGGAGCCCAGGCGTAGTTGGTCCGCACCTTCAACTCTTCCAGGTACACCCAGTCCACTTCGCCATTCAGCAGCGCCGGATCCTTGGTCTCGGTCAGCGCCACAGGCGCCTGACCGGGCTTGACCACGTACAGGCTGTGATCGTGCAGATACGAAACGGCGTTTCCATCGGGTGAAAACTTCGGGTCATCTCCGCTACCCTGCTCGCTGTCGCCGACCTGCCTTAGCGTGCCCGTGGCGATCGTGTCCAGCCACAGAGTGCCGTCCTGGTCGACGAGCAACTCTCTGCCATCGGACGACCATTGATAAGACGCCTGGCTGTAGCGCTCGCGATGGTCGCGATCCTTCTCGTTCACCTCGCGCCGGGCAGTCTGGGCAAGCCCGGTCGCGGAGATCAGGACAGTGTTCTTGCCGGTCCTCGGGTCTACGCTGACCAGCTCCTGCTTGTCGTCCTTGTAGGTGTAGCGCATGCCATCGGGCGCCCAGGAAGTATCTGCAGGCGGGGCAGAGCCCTGTGCAGCATTGTGGCCGAAGATCTCCGGCACCGTCCACGGCATGGCCGCCCGTTGCGCACACGCGGACGAGCAAAGCAGGAGCCCAAGCGAAAGAAGGCGCGCAGATGAACAGAAAGCGGGCAAAGGCGGAACCTCCGGGTAGTCTCAACGGCAGCGGGGCCAGTTGTGGGGATTGTGGTGGTACGGGCGAGAAACAGTAGAGACAGTGTTAGCAGACTTTGGCCATGTAGAGACCACGAAAAAGGGCGACCGCTTGGCCGCCCTCTCCTGTTGATCGAATACACACCTTAGAGCGAGGGACGCTCGCGGCGCCTGGCGCTTGCCGCAACCGGTAGATGGTCGCCGCCGAGAGTACTGTTTGCCGCCGGCTTGGTGGCCGAGAAGACCCCGGCAGCCGAGCCACGCCCGCTCATGTTGGACCCTACCGCCCGGGTCAGGCCGGAAGCCTGTTGCAAGGGCTGCTGGTGCATGGTCACGATGATCACTGTCGCCGGCACCTTGCCATGGCAGCGGTAAGCGTGCGGAGTACTTGCGTCGAAGTAGACTCCATCACCAGGCTCAAGCACGTGCGTCTTGTCAGCGTGGCGAATCTCCAGCTCGCCCTCGAGCAGGTAGAGAAACTCGAAGCCCGGATGCACGTGCGGACGAACCTCGGCATTCCGGGTCTGGGGCAGGAACTCGGCATAGTACGGATCGAGCTGCCGGTCGGGCACCATGTAGCCCAAGCTTTCAAAGTAGTAGGTCGGGTCGTCGACGCCGGTCTGCGGCATCCGCATCCGCTCCTTCTTGCGGTGGATGCGGAACATGGCCTGGGGCTCGGCTTCAAAGAAGTAGGCCAGATCCTTGCCGAAGACGATTGAAATGCGGGCAAGGTTGCGCAGGGTGGGTACGACACGACCGGTCTCGAGCTGCGAAAGGAAGCTCGCTGAGAGCCCCGTGTGACGCCCGAGTTCCACCAAACCCATCGATTTTTTCAGCCGCAGCCGTTTGATGCGTTCGCCAATATGTTTTTCTGCGATAAAAGCTTCGGCGCTGGCCTGGTCGATTTGGGGGGAGACCGCAGCTTTCGGATCCGCGACTGCGGTCGCTTCGGAAAGGCTCTCTGTGGTGCTCATTTCCTGCTCTGGCTGAAGGCTGGGCATCGTGCTCTCCACGTCTGGTTTGCGAAACTGATCTGAAATCGATAACGCTTGGGATGCATTCTCTGCATGGATGGTAACAATCTTGCTGATAGTTCTTCTATAAGAATTGTTATCCAACAGACTCAAGAGTGCAAGTTCTGGCTTCCGGAATCTGTAGCGGCTCGGCACATGAGATCAAAGAGAAGATGAAAGTGGAGGCTGAATGACGCAGCCAGTGGCAACAGGAGCAAGGCGCGTGCTGCTCACCGGGGGTAGCGGGTTAGTCGGTCAAGCGATCGCGGCTGAGCTGCAGAAGCTGAGAGTGCAGCCCGTGCTGGCGAGCCGCGCTACGGCAGGACCCTTGCAGAGTCGAGGCGCGGGCGCCGCCAGCGAGACGCTTCCCTGGTTCCCCGCCCAGGCGGACGCATTCCCAGAGCCGGACCGGATCGAGGAGCTTACCGCCGTCATTCACCTATCCGGGGCCAACCTCGCTGCCCGGCGATGGAGCCCGGACTACAAGCGGGAGATCGTCACCAGCCGCACGCAGACGACGGCCGCGCTCGCACGAACGCTGGCACGGCTTAGCACCCCGCCGGGCGTGCTCATCAGTGCGTCCGCCACAGGGTTCTACGGCGATCGGGGTGACGAGGTGCTTACTGAACAATCCGCCCCCGGCAAAGACTTCCTGGCCGAGACCTGCGAGGCCTGGGAGGCAGCCACCAGGCCTGCTGTCGAGGCAGGCATCCGGGTGGTGCACCTGCGGCTGGGCGTCGTGCTCACGCCGAAGGGTGGCGCTCTGGCCAAGGTGCTGCCGCTTTTTCGTGCCGGTCTTGGTGGCCGCCTAGGAAGCGGAATGCAGTGGATGAGCTGGATCGCCCTGGACGACGTGGTGCAGGCGGTGGTTTCGCTGGCCGGGCTTGGTGAACGCGCGGGCCAGGACCAGACCGGTTCGCTGGCGGGCCCGGTAAACTGCGTCGCGCCAGCTCCTGTCACCAATGCCGAATACACCCGCTCCCTGGCGCGCGTGCTGCATCGTCCGGCATTCACAGCAGCGCCGGCATTCGCCCTGCGCCTGGCCGTCGGTGAAATGGCGGACGCTGCCCTGCTTGCCAGCTGCCGCGCCGTCCCGGAGAAGCTGCTCGGCAGCGGCTTCGCTTTCCGCTACCCAGCAATCGAGCCGGCGCTCGCTCACCTGCTGGCAGGCTGAGCAGGAGCGCAACGGCCCGGCCTTTACGGCTCGTGTACGCTGACATCTGGCATGAAGACTCACCCGCAGCTGATGCAGCCGTTGCCTGGCGCCGCTGGCCTGGCAGCAGGCCGCGCAGCATCCCGAACAGCAGCACGAACAGCAACCCTGAGGATGCTGTTCTGCCTCGCCGGTGGTGCGCTCACGATGCAGGGCTGTGGCTCGCCCGGCTCGCCCCAACCGCCCAGCCTCAAGCTGCCGGAGCCCCCTCGAGACCTCGCCGTGGCGCGTGTCGGCAGCGACGTCTTCCTGCACTGGACCATGCCCCGACGGGCGACAGACCGGGTCATGCTCACGGGCGCGCAGAGGGCGGTTGTTTGTCGGAGCCTTGCGCCTGCGCCTTGCACCCGCCTCGCCACACTGTTGCTGCAGCCTGGAGTACCAGCTACCTACCGCGACAGCATGACTGGCACGCTCGCCGCGGGAGCTCCCCGGCTCATGATCTACACAGTGCTGCTCCAGAACCGGCATGGCACGAGTGCGGGCGCATCAAACGCTGCCTACACCGCCGCGGGAGTGGCTCCGCCGGCCATCGTCGGGTTGAACATCACGCCCGCGCCGCAAGGGATCCTGCTGCATTGGCAGCCGGCTCCGCAAACGGCCGTCGCGGCCAGTACGCGAACCCTCCCGATCGAGCACCTGGTCCGGCTGCAGCGTAGCCGCCTGGGCACCTTGAATACGAAGACGCCGGCACAGGCCGGGGTCGCACAACCGCCCGAGCAGGCGCTGGGCCTCCCGGACAGCGGCGATACCTCTGCCACAGACGCGATGGATGAGCACTGGTCGCTCGAGCACGCTGTCGACCGGGACGCGGCCCTGAACCAGACCTACCGCTACACGGCCGAGCGTGTAGCGCGGCTGACGCTCGACGGCCACCCGGTTGAAGTGGCAAGCGGACCCGGTCAGCCTGCGACAGTCGAGGCGCGTGACCTGTTTCCACCGGCGGTTCCGCAGCAGCTGGACGCAGTGGCCGACGTAGATGGCGGAGCGATTGATCTTTCCTGGGTGGCGAACAGCGAGGCGGACCTGGCTGGCTACTTTGTCTACCGCCGCCTTGCCCGGTCGAGCGAAGCGCCTGTGCGGGTGAGCGGCACGGCTCCGCTGGTAGACCCAGGGTGGCGCGACACCACGGTACGTGCGGGAGTGCGGTACGCGTATAGCGTGTCTGCTGTCGACGCGAGTGGGAACGAAAGCGCCAGGTCAGCAGAGGCCGAGGAGTCGATGACGCCGGCTCCTGCGCAGCCTGCGGGGACCGACACTTCTGGGCCAGCGGCGAAGCCCAGGAGCGTCAACCAGACTAGATCGTAGAGGGATCGCGACACGCCACATCGGGAAGAAACCGGGCACCGGGCGCTGAACGACCGCTGAACCGCTCAACATTCAGGGGCATGCCGCCGATGACGATCACATCATGACATAATGAGCCCAGTTGCGCGGGCGCAAGCAGGCTCCTGACAGCACTCCTGCTTTCTCAGAGCGGCATCCGCGGTCTGCCGAGAAGGCCGCCCTGCATGAGCCGAGTATGGTTCCAGCGCATCTAGTACTAGTGACACGACGCGCGACTTGCACATCTAGACGAGCGCGGCGCACGGCCTCAACAGGCCTGGAGGATGTATGGCACAGACACTGCTTGAACAGCTCCGCAAGGTAACTACCGTAGTCGCTGACACCGGCGACATTCAGGCTATTGAGAAGGTCAAGCCCCAGGACGCAACGACGAATCCGTCGCTGATCACCACCGCCGCGCAGATGCCGGCTTACCAGCAGATCGTGGACGATGAGTTGCTGGCGGCGAAGAAGCGGCTCGGCGATAGCGCTGATGATAAGGCAGTAGCCGGCGAAGCCTTCAAGCACCTTGCTGTCGCGTTCGGCAAGAAGATCCTGGCCATCGTGCCAGGCCGCGTCTCGACCGAAGTGGACGCGCGTCTCTCCTTTGACACCGACAAGACGATCGAGCAGGCTCACCAGATTATCAAGATGTATGAAGATTCGGGTATCTCCAAGGACCGCATCCTGATCAAGATTGCCTCAACCTGGCCGGGAATCAAAGCCGCCGAGAAGCTGGAGCAGGAGGGCATCCACTGCAACCTGACCCTGCTGTTTGGGTTGCACCAGGCGATTGCCTGTGCCGAGGCCAAGGTCACTCTCATCTCGCCTTTCGTCGGACGCATCCTTGACTGGTACAAGAAGGACACGGGCAAGGATTATGTCGGCGCCGATGACCCAGGAGTGCAGTCAGTCACCAAGATCTACAACTACTACAAAAAGTTTGGCTACAAGACCGTGGTGATGGGGGCGAGCTTCCGCAATATCGGCGAGATCACCGAGCTGGCCGGCTGCGACCTGCTTACCATTTCGCCTAACCTGCTGCAGGAGCTTGATGAGAAGCAGGGTGATCTGCCATTGAAGCTCGATGCGAGCAAAGCCAAGGACTTCGACATCGAGAAGATGTCGATCGATGAAGCGACGTTTGAGAGAATGCACGCTGAGGATCGTATGGCCCATGACAAGCTGAAGGACGGCATCGACGGCTTCTCCAAGGCTCTTGCAAACCTGGAGGAACTGCTATCAAAGCGCCTGGCAGAGCTTGGCGCCAGCGAGCCGAAGCCAGTGGGCGCGCACTAAACCGACTCGCTTGATTTGCACCATGCAGGCACGACCAGCTTCTGCTGGTCGTGCCTTTCTTGTTTCTGAGCCAGCACTTCCACCCCGCGTGTAAACGTATATTGCGCAGATCTGGCGCTGTGGTATGTTGGTCGAGCTCGTGACAGAGGGAAACATCTCGCGCGCTGCATATCGATCCCCGTCCCCGCATGCTCTCCTCGTACTCGCCTGATTGACTCCGCCGGCCACTTTTCGCCTCTACCCCGCCCAACACTCCACTCCGTCCCGCCTAGACCACAACACGGGCAATGCCCCGGCGCCTCGTCTTCGCCTCTGCTCTTTCATGCGCTCTGCAGTCGCGAGCGCGCCACACTCTCGCCTTCCTGACCCGGCTCCATGGAGAAGTAGAACAATGAAGTATTTTGCCCGAAAACTCCCATCTGCAACGTTGACGCTTGGATTGCTTGCGCTCGGCATTGTGAGTAGCGCCGCGCAAGCAACCGAGGCCCATATCGCCCCGGCCATCACTCGATTTGGCCATAACCTGGGCCAGGAGAGCCCGTCTACCCGCCTTACGCTCACGGTGTGGCTCAACCTGCACAACCGTGCAGAGTTCGACGCCAGGGTGGCCGCGCTCTACAAGGCAGACTCGCCCACCTTTCGCCACTGGCTTACCGACGCAGACCTGAAGACCTACGCGCCGACAGCGGCAGAGGTCACAGCGATCAAGGATGCGTTGGCCGCGCATAATTTGACGGTTCGATCGGTCGACCCGATGAACCTGTCCGTGCGCTTCGATGGGCAGACCTCTGACATTGAGCGCGCCTTTCACACCCAGATCAACCGCTACTCAGTGCGCGGCGAGATGGTGCGCACGAGCTCCAGCCTGCCTGCCTTGACAGGCGCGGCCGCCGGCCTGGTGCATCACGTCTCGGGCCTGAATGGCATGCAGCTGAAACCGCTGCTCACCCACCCGATCAATCCGCGCAATGGTAAGAAGTTCGTCGGTATGCCGCTGGCGCAGGCCATGGCCAAGCCGCAGGGTTTGGTTTTCTCCGGTGAGTGCTTTTACGCGCCTACTTCGGTAACGCTGACCGGGGTCAACGCATTTGACGGCGTCACCCCGGTGACAGCGAGCTATCAGGGCCTGGTCTACGGCGCCAATCCCGACAACACCGCCGCCGGCACGCTGCCGCCCTGCGGATACTCGCCAGCTGAGGTGCACAAATTCTACGGGCTCGACACAGCCTATGGACTGGGCTACTCGGGACAGGGGCAGACCGTCGTCATCATCGACTCCTACCTGCAGCCGACAGCCTTGCCGGATCTGAAGGCTTTCAGCACGCTGAACCACCTGCCCGCGCCTACAGCGAGCACTTACAAGGAGTACAACCCCTACGGTGCGGTCAACACCGGCGCGCAGTTTGGCACCGATGTGGAGACCGACCTGGACGTGCAATGGGTGCATGCCACAGCGCCGGCGGCAAACATTGCCCTGGTGCAGAGCTTCTCTGAAGATGAGGAAGACCAGCAGGCAGCGATCCTGTACGCGGTCACGAACCACCTGGGCAACATCATCTCGCTCAGCTACGGGTACGCGGAGAGCTTTACCGGGCCACTGGCTCTCGACATCTTCAGCGAAGTTGCGGAGATTGCGGCCTCCGAGGGTGTATCGCTTCACGCGTCGTCTGGTGACTCCGGCGACGATGTGGTGAATGGCAACGGAATCGATGTCGACGCACCCGCGGACTCGCCATACGCAACAGCGATCGGCGGAACCAGCATCGGGACCTCTCCCGTGGATGGATCCTTTGCAACGGTGGGCTGGGGCAATAACGTGGGCTTCCTGTCCTTTGACGCCACCGATCCTTATGACCCACCACTGACCGAGTTCTATGCTGGTTCGGGCGGCGGCATGAGCGCTTACTTTGCCAAGCCGGCTTACCAGGCGGCGCTACCCGGAAAGGGACGCATGCTGCCGGATGTGTCGGCGCTGGCCGATCCGTTTACCGGGGCTGAATACGTCTACACGGACGCCTTCTCCGGCAATCAGTATGTGGGCGTTGTAGGAGGCACCAGCCTGTCTGCGCCGATCTTCTCCGGCATCTGGGCCCTCGTTGACCAGTTTGCCGGTTATTCGCTGGGACAGGCTGCGCCTTACATCGCCGCTGCTCCCGGCTTTATCATCAACGACGTGCTGCCGATCACCGGCCCTGCCAATGTCACCGGCAAAATTACCGACCCAATGGGCACAACCAACTACTCGGCTGACGACCTTTCGCAGCCTCTCGCCGGCACCACGCAGTTTGTCAGCGCGCTGTACAACCTGGGCGAGGGAGCATACTACAACCTGAGCTTCGGAACGGATACCACGCTCCTGGTGACGCAGGGCTGGGACAACGTTACTGGTTACGGTACGCCGAACGTTGGCGCTGCCTTCTCCTTTGCGGAGCAGTTCGCTGCCTCTACCAAGAAGGCGCAGTAGGCCTGCGGTACCTGAACTACCTGGAAAAAGGGGGGGCTGCGGAAGCAGCCCCCCTTTTTCCGTGTCTTTGTGCGAGAGGATTGGCCTGGACGAGCACCCTGAGGGTTGCCGGGGCCACTACGCTGCGGTAGACTGGTAATTCGGCAAGGGTGCAGTGACATCATCTTTGCACCGTCGTGCCCTGCTGCTGGTCTGCATTTTAGACTGCGCATAGAGCCTTCGCCGATCAAGCTTATCTTTCAGGAGTCGTCTCATGGCTGCAGTCTGTGCTATCTGCCAAAAGGGTCCGCAGTTCGGCAACAACATCTCGCATGCGCACAACGTGACCCGTCGTCGCTGGAACGTGAACCTGCGTCCGGTCAAGGCCAAGCTTGAGGGCGGCAATCGCAAGCTGCGCGTGTGCACCAGCTGCATCAAGAGCGGCAAAGTCGTCAAGGCTTAGCTTTCGTTAGACCAGCTTATCGAGCAAAAGCCCCGCCAGCGATCTCTCAGCGGGGCTTTTGCTCGTTCTACTTCTTGTCAAAGCTAAGCGACGCCGAGTTGATGCAGTACCGCAGCCCGGTTGGCTTCGGTCCATCTGGAAACACGTGGCCCAGGTGCGCGTCGCAACGAGCGCAGGTAGCCTCAGTACGCAGCATCCCGTGGCTGCGATCCTCGTGGGTGATCACGGAACCTTCAGAGACGGGCTCCCAGAAGCTCGGCCAGCCGCTGCCCGATTCGAACTTCTCCTCAGACCGGAAGAGCGCCGCGCCACAAGCGACGCAATGATAGACACCATCGTCATGGTTGCGGTAAAGCGCGCCGCTGAATGCGGGCTCGGTCCCCTTCTGACGCGTGATGTAGTACTGCTCGGGCGTTAACTCTGCGCGCCACTCGGCTTCTGTCTTCTGAACCTTCTCTGTTTTTACATCCTGCATGATGTGGTATCTCCCGTTGTTTAGATGAAGCAGCTCTGTGTCCGGGTTCGCGGCCTAACCTGCAAGCGCGATCACCTCGATTTCCACCAGGGCATCCCTGGGCAGGCCCGCCACGGCGACGGTGGATCGCGCGGGCGCGACGCTGCCGGCAGACGCCAGGTACTCGGCGTAAACCTCGTTCATTGCGGCGAAGTCCTGCATGCTCCTGAGGAAAACCAGCGTTTTTACTACCCGGTCAAGGCTTGACCCGCCGGCGATCAAGACCGCCTTCAGGTTTTCGAGCGCTTGCCTGGTTTGTTCGGCGATGCCACCCTCCACCAACTGCCCGGTTGCGGGATCAAGCGCTACCTGGCCGGAGGTGTACAGCATGCCTCCGACGCGGATCGCCTGCGTGTAGGGCCCAATGGCTGCTGGAGCGTTGCTTGTGGCGACCGGCTGCTTCTGGCCTGTATCCATGCTCATCCGCCGATTGTAGCGGTTCGTGGCCCCGGCGCATCCTACTGCAGCAAAGCCCAAGTGATTCCAGGAAGGACATCCGCTTGCCCCTCCATGTACCCCCGCCCCTGCCTGATCCCGGGTCCGCTTCGCAGCTTTTGGGCGACTGGACTACGCCGCACAAAGACATCGTGCAGATCTATCACTGTGACACCGCGATCTGCCTGCGGATCGTGTACGTGGACCCTGGTGCAGGACACACAACCGACGGCCAGAATCCTGACCCAGCCCGAAAAGACAGGCCCTTGTGCGGACTCGTGGTCGGCACCGGCTTCAGCTTGAAAAATGCGTCGGTTGCAGAAGGTGGCAAGCTCTACGATCCCGAGTCAGGCCATACCTACAGCGGGACACTCACGCTGAACAACGCATCAACGCTCAAGCTGCACGGCTTTGTCGGCGTCTCACTCTTTGGGCGCAGCGAGACCTGGACGCGCGCGCAGGCCGGGCACCCTACCTGCAAGTAGTGGCTAGAGCTTCTGCGATCGTTGCACGTCCTGCACGCCGGGGACGCGCCTCAGTCCGGCGACCAGGCGGTCCAAGTGGCGCACATCTTCGGCGTCAAGGCGAAGATCGATCAGAGCACTGTCATTAGGCCCGGAACGGGTGTCGACCGAGCGAATGTTGGTGTTCTCTTCGCTGATGATAGCGGTCATCTCACGCAGCATGCCCGGGCGGTCATCGCACAGCACCGTGAGCTTGACAGGGTAGGTGGCGCGCCGGCTGCTTGTGCTGTTGCCGCTGGTTGAAGCGGCGCCTGCTGCGCGCGCCCACTCGACCGCGATGCGCCGATCAGACTCGTACAACAGGTTCTGCACGTTGGGGCAGCTGCGGCTGTGTACGGCCACACCCTTGCCGCGGGTGACGTAGCCAATGATCTCCTCGCCGCGAATCGGGTTGCAACATCGCGCCCGGTAGACGAGCAGGTCGTTTGAGCCCTCGACCTCGAGCGTATCCGCATTCGTCTGGCTGGTCTGAATGGCAATGCGCTTGGCCGCGGCCTCGTTAGGTGCGGCGGTCGTCGCATCGGTCTCGGCCGGCTGTGCCAGGATGCCCGGGGCAAGCCGATTGAGCACCTGGCGCGCAGAGTACTTGCCAAACCCGATGGCAGCCATCATGTCGCTGGTGGTTGGCAGGGAGTACTCGGCGGCAATGCGCGCGTAGTCTGACTCCTCATACTTGGACAGCGCGACCTTATACTTGCGCGCCTCGCGCTCCAGCAGCTTGCGGCCAATTTCAATCGCGCGCTCGCGCTGGTGCTCGTTGATCCAGTGCTTGATCTTGTTGCGGGCCCGCGAGCTCTTGGCATAGTTGAGCCAGTCCCGGCTCGGGGTGTGGCCGTTCTGCGTGACAACCTCAACAATGTCGCCGTTGCGCAGCTTGGCCCGCAGAGGGACGATGCGTCCATTCACTTTCGCGCTTACGCAGGCATGCCCTACCTCGGTGTGTACAGCGTAGGCAAAGTCGATGGGGCTCGCATCCTTGGGCAGGATGACCACCTTCCCCTTGGGCGTAAAGGTATAAACCTCTTCGGGATAAAGATCGATCTTGAGTGTTGAAAGAAACTCATTGGGATCGGTCATCTCCCGCTGCCACTCGACCAGTCCGCGCACCCAGGCCAGGCGCTGCTCATCACGCGCGGAAACTGGCGAACCGCCGGCCTTGTACTTCCAGTGCGCCGCGATTCCCTCTTCAGCCGTGCGGTGCATGTCTTCGGTGCGAATCTGCACCTCGAACTGGTGTCCGCCCTCACCCATCACCGTTGTGTGCAGCGACTGATACAAATTCGGACGGGGCATCGCGATGAAGTCCTTGATGCGACCAGGGATGGGCCGCCACGTCGAGTGGATGAGCCCGAAGACTGCGTAACAGTCTGCAACTGTGGGCACAATCACGCGCAGCGCGAGCAGATCGAAGACCTGGTCGATATTGGCGCCGGCCTCCTGCAGCTTTTGGTTCACGCTGAAGAGCCGCTTGATCCGCCACTCCACGCGGCCCTTGATGTGGTGCTCGGCCAGCTTCTCGACCAGCAGCGATTCCACGCCGGCCAGGAAGCGCTCCCCTTCTACCCGGCGCTCTTCGACAGCGCCATGTACCTGGGCGTAGCCAAGCGGATCGACGTAGCGGAAGGCCAGGTCTTCAAGTTCGCCGCGAAGCTTACCCATGCCGAGGCGGTGCGCGAGCGGCGCGTAGATGTCGAGGGTCTCGCGCGCGATGCTCTGCTGCCGATCAAGCTTCAGGTGCTCGAGCGTACGCATGTTGTGCAGGCGGTCGGCGAGCTTGATCAGCACGACGCGTACATCGGTGACCATGGCGAGCAGCATCTTGCGCACGCTCTCAGCCTGGCGATCTTCCCTGTTTGCAAACTGGATCTTGTCGAGCTTGGTGACGCCTTCGACAATATGCGCCACCTGCTCGCCAAACATCTTGGTGATGTCGGCTGTTGTGACGGGCGTATCCTCGACCGCGTCGTGGAGCAGTCCGGCCGAGATTGCGGTCGAGTCCAGCTTCATCTCGGCAAGAACGATCGCTACTTCAAGCGGGTGCAGTACATAGGGTTCGCCGGAGGCCCGGAGCTGACCGCGGTGGTGCAGCAGGCAGAACTCCCAGGCGCGGCGAATGATTTCGGTGTCGTCGCCGGGGCGGTTGGCGCGAACGGTGGCGATGAGAAGGTCGAAGCGGGGAGCAGTCAGCGCATGCGTGCGCGCGTCAAGCTCTTCAGGGCTCGGCTTAACCGCAAGAGCGGGGGCTGTGCCGCCGGGTGGACCGGCCGCCAGCGTAGCAACCAGCGCAGGAACCACAGTCTGCGGGAGCTGCTCAGGATCGGGTTGCGCAGGGTATTGCGCCGTCGCCATACCTGATTATACGCAGGCAACCCTTCGCGGGCTTGCAGGTGCAGCCCGCCGGCCCCTCAGAGAGCTTCGCTTAGCTCTCCGTGATGATCCGCACCGGGCCCATAAGGCCGGAAGGTACCAGCGGTGAGTCCTTCGTGAAGTAATTCCACGTAGTGAACGTGTAGCGACCTGACGATGGCCGCTTCTCGTGCTTCAGGAACCAGTCGGGAAACTCCTTCATGTAGTAGCCACCCTTGATGTGGGGGTCGCCCTCCTGCCAGGTGAAGTCCTCAGGCTCCTGCTCATCGCCGATCAGCCGGTTGGCCCAGACGTTGGTCACAGCGATTTCGATGCGGTTGTCCCCTGCCACCAGTGCGGAGCCGATCTCGATGCGCCAAGGTGCAGTCCACACCACACCCAGCTGCTTTCCGTTAACAGCGACCGTGGCGAGGTGGTGCACCGTGCCCAGGTCGAGATACACACGCCGATCACGACTGAAAGCATCCATAGGCATCGACTTAGAGTAAGTCGCAGTTCCGGAGTAATAGCGGATGCCCGGGTCATGATGCCTGGTCCAGTCTTCGAGCCTGGCAAACTCCACGGTACCCGGGCCGCCCCATGCTGGATCAAAGTGCACCTGCCAGCTGCCGCGAACCTCCTGACCCGGCGCAAGCACGGCAACGTTGCTGCCGCCAGCCTTGGAGGGGCCAACAGGCTTGCGAAAGATGACAAAAAAACTTTGTGCTTCCGCAAAGTCAAGTACCAGGCTCGTTGCACTATCGGCAACGGCAAACGAGTTCAGGTCCCGCATGCCGACGCTGACGGGATCCCAGAGCTCAGGCTGCCTGCCCGTCACTGGGAAGCTGCAGCGCGCACTGCCTGCGGTGCGCGCGGTGTTGGCGACAAAAAAGATCTCGCCATCCCTGTGCCGGCGGTGGATGCTCTGCAGCGCCAGGGCGCCAGCCACAACATCAAAGCTCGTGGCTGCTTCGCCTGCGGGCACATACGCTCCAGCCTGCAGCAGAGTCTGGCATCGCCACAGGTAGCGGAACCAGGCCTTTCCTGGCTCCCACCAGGTCTGGTAGCGACCAAAGTGGACACCCCACTGGCCCATGGCGTTGCCGGGGCGGTACTCAGGCCCCCATGGCTGCTGTACAAAGTGGTGCACGTTGACGCGGTTGACCCCGGCGCAGAAGGCAGCATCGCCGATGGGCTTGAGCCAGGCAGGATGCTCGTTCCAGCGCGCGTACTCGGGCGCGGTGGTAAATGCCTCGGCGCCAACGATCCTCTGGCCCAACTCATGCGCGGCCTCAATGACGGGCTCGGTGCCTACGGGCGAATACTTGTTGTCATGCGTCCAGAACTCCATACTGGCGTGATCGAGAGAGCGTGTCACCTCGGCTATCTCCCACGGACCGCTGTATGGCTCGGCGACAAACTGCAGACCTGCCTCGTGCGCGAGCCTTCGCGGCACAGCCCAATAACAGTCGCGGTAAAGGTCCTTAATGGTGCGGTCAAAGTCCGCGTGGAAGCGATCCGTGTCCTCCTTGCTGCCGAGCGTGCGCCCAGCCAGCGCGGGCAGCCAGGGCTTGATGCTGTACCCGCGTCGCGAGGCAAACTGCTCGGGCATCTTCGGCGTCCAGGTAGGAATACCGGCCTCGTAGCTGTCAAAGTAAAGCGTTGTCAGCCCGGGCCCGACTAACTCGCCCAGGTGCTGCTTGATTTCGCCCAGAACATGGTTGACGTGGAAGGTGACAGCCTCTGTGCTCATCTTGTCGCACTCCAGACCCGTGGCATCCCACTGCGCAGGTTGGATCATGGCGCCGGTGGTGGTGTGGCCGAAGCGGTAGATGGCCCACTCACCGTCCGGCGCATCCCATGCGAGCTCGCCTGACGGGCTCATGTGTGCGCTGAGGTCAATTACCTGGTCAAGCGTCGGTGTGCCCTCAGCCGGCAATGCGATTACAGCGATGTCCCGGTAGTACGTCTTGCGGCCTTCGACGATAGGCGCCGCGATCCTGCCGAGTGAGGGGATGTAGAGCTCAGGAAACTCGGAGTGCGGGTGCGGGTCAACCACTGCGCGGGCCAGCGTCAAGGAGACCTTTGAGCCGCCAGCAGCCTTGTGCTCGGACCAGATCACCTCCTGCATGGCAAGCTCGGGTGTGATCCAGGTGCCGCCGCTGCTCTCATACCCTGCGCAGTTATGCAGGATCAACTCGAGCCCCAGCCGGCGACACTCGCCTGCGGCGTGACGCACCATCGCCCACCAGGGCTCGGTCCAGGTGACAATCTCGGGGGTGGGACTTTTGCCGATCACGCCCGACCAGGGGATCAAGGTGTCTGCCAGGCTGAAAATGGTTGCGCCGCCGATGCCTGCATCGCGCATGCCTTCGAGGTCGCGCGTAATGCCTTCCTTGCTGATGTTTGATCCCATCCACATCCACAGAACGTAGGGTCGGGTGGCGAGGGGTGGATCGGCGAACGCCGCAGCAAGGTCGTGTACCGGCTCTGGCATGGCGCCAGGCCGCGCGTGTGTATAGGCGCTCTGGCTGAACAAGAGCGGAGCACCCGCAAGAAGAGAAAGAAACTCGCGCCGGCTTTGTGTCACTTTTGTTCCCCCGCACAACACCATACTAGGACGGACAGTCTGATGTATCCAGAGCCGTTACGCGAGGGCAAGCGAGCGCCGCACAGAAGCTACACTCACGTTATGGCCGACTCGCACCAGGAGCGTACCCGCACGTGAGAGCGCTGACGTCAGTCCGCCTGATCGACAAGGTGCTCCTCTCGGCTGCGGCCCAGTGTTATCACCTCACCTTTACGGTAGATGACGAGCGATCGCTGGGCTTCCAGCCCGGCCAGTTCCTGTCGTTTGTCGCCGCAGACCTGGACGGCAAAAGCTACACGCGCGCTTACTCTGTTGCCTCGGCACCGCGCGGGCCTTCCTTTGACCTGTGCGTCAACCGGGTGGCGGGCGGGTTCTTTTCTCACTACCTCTGTGACATGCAGCCGGGTGAAACGGTCGGGTGCCATGGCCCGCATGGTCTCTTCACCCTGCCGCAGTTGCAGGGCGAGATGTTGTGGGTCGCCGCCGGCACGGGTATCGCGCCCATGCGTGGCTTTGCACAATCGCTGTTTGCCAGCTACAGCGCCGCTTCGCAGCGAGTGACCCTGCTCTACCAGGCTCCCGAGCAGGAGCAACTGTTCTATGACGAGGAGTTCCGGTCACTCGCTGCGCAGTATAGCGGCTTTGCCTATCATCCGATTCTCGATGCAGATGGAGATCATGCGGCGATCGAAGACGCGATTGCGAAGTTTACCCGGGCGCGCTTGATTGGAGGGGCGGCCGACGACCCCGGGACCGAACTGCGCGCGTATGTGTGCGGTCTGGCAGAGCTGGTCAAGCCTGTGCGTGCCCGCATGCTTTCGCTCGGCTGGCCCAAGCAGCGCATCCTGTTTGAACGGTATGACTAGTCAATCAGCGGCGCGGTGCGAAGCGCTGGAAGAACATGCCCGCAGCGAAGAAGACAATGGCTATCAGGAGCAGCGTCAGCGCGTGCGAGCGTGAGCCGCGATGCAGCTCCAGTGCCGCGTCGATCCACCATACTGCCGAACCGACAAACCAGATAATGTAAGACTTGTTCCGCACGCGGCTCTCCGCACAGAATACCTGGCCTGAGCCTGGCGCGGCACCTTCGCCGCGAGCTCTTGCACATGCACTGATAGATGCAACCTCCGGACGATAAGGGCTGCCGCCACTGCTGACAGACTCGTTCTGTCGCTCCGTGAAGCGAACAGCTGCCGGGGTTCAAAGCCAGTGCTCAAGCCGAGAGGAACATGGTTGCACCGCCGCGTACCCGGCCCGGCTGCTCTGCTATACTCGCCTAGTCGGTACACCACGCAGGCGCGTAGCTCAGTTGGTTAGAGCGCTACCTTGACACGGTAGAGGTCGCTGGTTCGAGTCCAGTCGTGCCTACCATTCTTTCTTTAACTTACGACACAAGCGCTCACTTCGGTAGACGTTCTGTGTCGTGGTTAGTGCCGTCCCTCTGCTCAATAGATTGCAAAGCTGTCTTGGCTTCGCTGCGGAGCACGCTCACCGCGTTCCGCGTCGCCTCCTGCCGCACATGGCTGTAGTGCTCCAGTCTCTTCCTTTCAACATGGCCTCCGATCTGGCACGTTCCGTAATCGCATGCCTAAGCGATGCGGAGTGGAAGGCTGCGGCTAGCGAGGCTGAGGGTTGGCCGGGTTAAAAGGTTCTTTGGCGTTGCCCGGTCCACCTACAGGCTGCAGCGTGGGGATGCGCTCGCTCATGGGAGGCAATGGAGCAAAGGGCTTGTGCGGCTCTGCCTGGTACCAGTAAGCGACGGAGTAGAAGTTATCCGAGCGCGCATTTGCGTGTCCGTGCTCGATACTTGCCGTAAGTGACTTGGTAAACGGGATTGGTGAGTCCAGGTGGAAGCGGTAGGCACTCGACCGCGACCCGGCTAACTCCTGCCCAACAACAGGCGCTCCATGAAGATAGAAGCCCTGGCCTCCACCGAAGTTCCACGCACCGAGGAAGTAATCCTCGGTGCCAGTGCCAACAAATTCTGTAGGCTTTGAGCCGTCAATGATGAAGAGGTCATTCCCCTCGCCCCACCAGCCATCCTGGTTCTGCAGGACAGACATGGTGACACCAACAAATTGGCCGTGCCCCACTGCGTCCAGCCAAACGTAGTTACCCTTGCCGTCGAGATTGCGGCGGTAGTTTACGAGCGGGTCGCCGTTCTCGTACCAATCGCTGGTCCAGCCATGGTTAGGCTGCGCCTGGTTGTACTGCGCATGGAAGTAGAGCGTCCCCGGCGTGAGCGGCTTTGCATTGACGCGGTAGTCGATATTCCAGTAAAGGTTACTGAGCTCTTGCTTGCCCTCGTTGGTGATGGTGATGCGCGCATGCCTGCCATAGGGCATGGGGAACCAGCTATTGAGCGCACGGTCGCTACCGGCCGAGAGCACCGGTGATTCCCAGGTGAAGTATGTACCGTTCCCAAGGCCGAAGAAGTCGCCTATGGGAGCCTCGACACTCGGGTTCTCTTCGCCGTCCCAATACATGCGGAGCACGATGCGCTTCAGGTGGTAAGGCTCTGGACTGCTCAGCGTAAACCAGATGTGCGAGATCATGCCAGGGCCGTCTGCATCGAGCAAGGTAAGCGTCTGCCCCGGCGTGACTGTGCGCGAGTCCGTATTGGCGCCCGTGCTCTCGCGACTGGAGGAGCGATGGAGGGTGTAGGTTTGCTGGACGGTGGGGTCCGGCATCCAGGAAGGTATCTGGCACATGGCCACGGTCGCGGAGAGGAGAGCCAAAGCTGCCACCAGGGTTCGTACCAGAACAATCAAACGTCTCTCCTCGGCCAGGTCTCGTCTGGGCCAGGTTGGGCTGCGTCGCTGCTGCGTGTGTGTGTGAGTGCTTAGAAGTAGTACTTCAACGCGAATTGTACGTTGCGCTCGCCCTGGGTGGCGCCGATGAGACCGAAGGGTGCGTTGCAGGAGACGCCGGGGGCGCTTGCACAGAACACGTCCGGCGTATCGAAGATGGGGTGATTGAAGGCGTTGATGCCTTCCGCACGGAACTCGATACGCTGCCCTTCAAAGGTTGGGAAATCGCGCTGGATGCTGATATCGACGTTGTCGAGTCCCGGGCCGCGAAGAGAACTGACCGAGCAGGTGCCGAAGGTGCCAAGGTCAGGGCTGGTGATGCCGGTGCTGTCGATCCACTGGATGCCGGCGGAGGTTTTCTGTTTGAGATATTTGACAGGACCGGTGCAGTTGGCACGCTCCCCGCGGGATGAGGTTCCCGAGTAGTCAATGGCGCCAATGGTAAGTGGGAACCCGCCATGCCAGGTGTAAATACCGGCCAGGTTCCAGTTGCTGATCACCGCTCCAAGGATGGGGTTGGTGTGCTCCGCGTACCTGCGCCCGCGTCCGAAAGGAAGGGCGTAGACGCCGTGAGCCGTCAGGTTATTGTGAAGGTCAAAGAAGCAGCTACCCCATTCCGCGCCCTGGTTGTAGACGTTTTGCCAGTAGGCGGAGGCGGTAGAAGTCTGGCCAACGTCGCCGTAGTAGCCGATGCTGTCCGTGAGGCAGTGCGAGTAGGTGTAGGAGATTTGACCTTCAAGGCCGTTGGCGGTGCGATGCTGGAGGACTACTTCGAGCGCGTTAAAGGAAGCGTTGCCCTCAGAGTAAGTGGCAGTAACGTAGGTCAGCTGGCTGGTGAGGTCGGGATTCTCCGCTAAGTAGGGGCTCGCGCTGACCGTCCCGTCCTGATTGAGGACTCCTTGCAGCAGGCTCTTCGGCACCATGAGATGGGTACTGTGCTGGCCAACGTAGGCGACCTGGAACATGGTGTTCGGTGTAAGCTGCTGCTGCACTGACAAGTTCCACTGCTGAGCAACGGACGGACGAACATCCGGCGCCCAAAGGTTTGCGATCGAGCCGCTAAAGACGTTCTGGGGATCAATCGCAATCGGCTTGGTGATGAGCAACTGGGTAGGGTCGCAGCCAGCGCTGCCGCCGGGGCATGGATTGTTGTGTTGCTCCTGAATATTGAACGGTATGTTGAGGGTAGTCCGCAGCGCGTTGCCGGTACCTTCCATGTAATCGGACAGAGTATAGGCGGCGCGCACAACGGTGTGGCCCTTGAGGCCGGGCGGTGTGTAGGCAAAGCCGACACGGGGCTCTAGGTCGGCGATGCCATAGTAGCCGTTGTAGAGAGCCTTGTTCTTATCAGCAATGGGCTGCAGGCCGGGGAAGCTGATGCCGGCAGGGAGCGTGCTGCCCGCCGGGTAGAGGGGCTGGCCAGTGTTGGGGTCGAAGTTGATCTGCTGGCCATGTGCCTCGGTCCAGGGAGTATGCACCTGGTAGCGCAGACCGGCGTTGATGTTAAGACTGTTGGTGGCGCGCCAGTTGTCCTGCGCATAGATGCCGAAGACAGAAGAGCGCTGACCCCAGGCGGGCTCACCCGGTGCACCGGATGGGCTGGAAAAATACTTGGCCGTTGTGGCGGCCATGCCCAGATAAAAGTCTGTGTCGGCTGCGCCGGTGAAGTTACCGCCAAAGATATACTGGCCGTCAACGCCGGCATTGCCTGCGTAGAAATCATCCAGCCGCTCGCGGAGCAACTGGAATCCCAGGTCTGTCGAGTGCCGGCCGTGCGTCACGCTGAGGTTATCGGCGACCTGGATCGTCGTGTCCGACCAGTTCTGAATGTTCCCGGCGCCGCCGATCCCGGAGGAGGGTCCGAGACCAATTTGGAGCAGCCCGGGTCCGGCGTCGTTCGCTCCAGGAATGCCCAGTGCCGAGCCCAGGTTGCCGATCCCCGGTGTGGCGGCGGAGTTGTTGAGCAACTGCACCCAGTTCACCCCGAAGCGCGCGTCGTTCACGATGCTCGAGTTGAAGGTGTGGGTCCAGTCGAGGATGCCGCTCTGCATGGTCGCATTGCCGTTGTTTACGCTGTTGATTGGCAATGAATTTACGGGGTTGTTCTGTTGTAGCTCTTGCGAGTAGCGGGCAAAGGTGTGGTCCGACTTCGAGATAGTCCAGTCTACGCGCGCATCCCCCTGATCCACGTTAAGCGGATTACGGCTGCTGTACTCGGAATTGTTGATGATTGAAGTGCCGTTCAGGGAAGACGCCGATGGGTAGTACTGCGACTTAAAAAGGTTTTGAGCAACCTGGCCTGCGCCGGTCGCGTAGAAGCTGGTAAGTCGTGCGTCGGTGCCTGTGTTGATGTACGCCTGCAGGTTGTTATACGGGATGGGCGTTCCGGTGAAGGGGTCGTTGATCTGCGTGCCGCCGGTGCAGGCGCCGTTGCCGTCGAAGGTGCCGCCGCCTGAGTTAGGGTCAGTACACAACTGGCCGAAGTCACCGGTGCGTTCCTGCGCGGTGAATGCGCTGAACGCAGAGTTGCTGTACTGCTCAAACCGCTGCGCCTGGTAATCGACAAAGAAGAATAACTTGTCTTTCAGGACCGGTCCGCCAAGCGTAAAGCCGTACATGTTCCAGCGCAGACCCGGTCGCGGTGCGATCGTGGTCCCGGCATTTGCGTTTTGCAATTTGTTAAACCAGTTATTCGCATTCAGTGCGTCATTGCGGAAGAACTCCCAAACATCGCCATGGAACTTATTCGTTCCGGCCTTGGTCGAAACGTTCACGATGCCACCCTGAAAGTTGCCAAACTCAGCCGGGGCATTCTGCGTGATGAGGTTGAACTCTTCAATTGCATCCGGACTGGGCGAGTAAGCGACCAGGTTATCGGAGGTCTGGTTATTGTCCATGCCATCCAGCAGGTAATTGTTTGACTGGGCACGGTTGCCGTTGACGTAAGGCTCGCCTGCCGTGTCGATACGCTGGGCCGTGGTCATGGCCGTAGGATTCGGCGTGGTGACGCCCGGTGCAAGCAGGGTAAGTTGCAGATAGTTTCTGCTGGCCAGCGGCAGAGCAACGTTGGTGGTCGCATCGATGATGGTTCTGACCAGTGTGGAGTCCTGCTGCAGCAGCGGCTGCGCGGACGAGACCTGCACGCTTTCGGTCAGCTGACCTACCTCCATGCGCACGTCAAAGCGCCCGGTCTGGTTCAGGATCAGGGTGAAGGCAGAATAACTGACGGTCTTGAAGCCGGGGGCCTCCACCTTCAAGGTGTAGGTGCCGATTGGCAGGCGGGCAAAGTTATAGGCGCCGGTACCGTTTGTGGCCACTCTCATGCTGTTCGCGCGATCCACATCGGTAATCGTCACGTTCGCACCGGAAATGGCCGCGCCGCTCCCATCCGCAACCACGCCGGTGACTGCGGCGGTCGCGTCCTGCGCGTGGGCTGTCATGGCTGATCCGGAGAGAAACAAACAGAGCGCGCCTGAAGCAAGCATGCTCCGGGAGACGCTGGTACCTGGGAGGGCGTATCTCATGGACGCTCCAGTACTGCGCGGCGATTGACCTGGAATCGGAAAAGGGACGGACGACTACCCGTTGCCCCTGCTATGGAAAAGATACGGCGTGTTCTGCGGGCTTTGTCGTTTGGCCAGTACTCTACGCTGCCAAGCAGCACGATTTCAATAGCAGAAGGGGCACCGGCGGGTTTCTGTTCCTGCGCCTGCCGGTAGCGCGTTGACAGGGTACAGCCGCGGGTGCTTCGATGACCGAATGGCCACGCGGACGCGCAGCCGTTGAGGAGCGCCCCCTGTGGCAGCCATTGCAGCACCCATGAAAGAAGCCGTTCTAGTTACCAGCGGTGACCTGCGAGAGGCGGCAAACCGTGCCTGCTGGCCGGCGCAGCAGGAGCTGGAAGAAGCGCTGACGCGCTGTTTCGCCGCGGAAGGCGTCTCGCTCAGGCGAGCCTTCCCGGTGGATGCGGCCAGGGGGCACGGCTTCAACTCGAGCCAACGCATGGGCATGGATATCTTCCAGTCCATCGACCCGGAGGCAAACCTGGTCTTTGCCACCGCAGCCTGGCAGTACACGCACCACGTTCTGCCGGGGATGCGCAACCATCACGGGCCAATGCTCACGGTAGCGAACTGGTCAGGGCAGTGGCCGGGGCTGGTGGGACTGCTGAATCTGAATGGCTCGCTGGTCAAGGCAGGCGTGCCGTTCAGTACGCTGTGGAGCGAAAGCTTTACGGATCCTTACTTCCTTGAGCGGCTCCGGAGCTGGACGCAGACAGGCACGGTCACGCACGACGTAGCGCATGTGCAGCCGTTTGCGTTGGAAAAGGCAGAAGAAGATGCGCGCGCCCTGGGGCAAAGGCTCGCAGCCGACCTGCAAGCGCGCAAGGTCATCCTTGGCGTCTTCGACGAAGGCTGCATGGGGATGTATAACGCGATCATTGATGATGAGCTGTTGAACCCCGCAGGCTTTTTCAAGGAGCGGCTGAGCCAGTCGTCGCTTGTGGCGCGCATCCGCACCGTGACCGAACAGGAAGCAGGCGCGGTGCGGCACTGGCTTGATGCCAAGGGAATGCACTTCAAGACAGGCAATGACGCGGCAACCGAGTTGACCGACGCGCAGTTGCTTGAGCAGTGCCAGATGTACATCGCGGCGGTACGGATCGCGCATGATTTCTCCTGCGATGCGATCGGGATCCAGTATCAACAGGGATTGAAGGACATGGTGCCGGCGTCGGACCTGGTCGAAGGCCTGCTGAACAATGCCGACCGCCCGCCAGTGTACGCCGAGGCGGGTGGCGCGGAGTTGTACGGCGGCGGCCCTCTGCCGCACTTTAACGAGGTGGACGAGGGCGCGGGCGTCGATGCAGTGGTGACCAACCGTGTTTGGACGGCGCTGGGGCTTGACCCTTCCACCACGCTGCATGATGTGCGCTGGGGCGCGGAATACGAAGGTGAGTTCGTGTGGGTGTTGCAGATCTCCGGCGCGGCGCCGCCCAACCACTTCAAGGGTGGGTACGCAGGCGCTTGGTCTGAGCGGCAGCCGCCGATGTATTTCCCGCTGGGCGGTGGCACGCTCAAGGGCGTAGGCCGGGCAGGGGAAATCGTGTGGAGCCGCGTATTCGTGGAGGGCGGCGCGCTTCACGTGGATCTCGGGCGCGGCACCGTGGTCGAGTTGCCGGAAGAAGAAACAGCGCGGCGCTGGCGTGAGACCACCCCGCAATGGCCGCTGGTAAGCGCGGTGCTGCACGGGGTCACACGTGACTCGTTCATGGCCCGGCACCGCGCCAATCATGTGAGCATCGCGTATGCACCGACTGGTGACGCGGCGCGGCGCGCGCTCACCGTGAAGGCGACCATGTTCCACGCGCTTGGCTTCGCCGTGCACCTGTGCGGGGTCAACGTTTAAAGCGTCTCTCCCTTTGCTACAGCCGGCGGGACCGGCTCGACGTGGCTTTTCCTTAAGGGCAATGCTTACGGACAATCGCCGGTTCGGGTACACCGACGGGAGAAAAGCTCGGGTACCTCCGGTCCAGCGCGCACATCACTCCTGAGGGACTGCTCATGAAGCTTTCTTCGCACGTGATCAAGAGCACGGTCGTCGGTGCGTTAGGCGGGCTGCTCTTTGGCTTTGACACAGCTGTGATCTCCGGTACTACCGCTCAGCTTACGCAGCAGTTCGCACTCTCTCAGGGGGCGCTGGGCTTCGTGGTGTCGAGCGCGTTGTGGGGCACGGTGCTGGGAGCGATCTTCGCCAGCATTCCCGGGCAGCGGTATGGCCGGCGTGACAGCCTGCGGGTGATGGCGGCGTTCTACATCGTTTCGGCCATTGGTTGCGCCTTCGCGTGGAGCCTGCCGTCGCTGGTGGTGTTTCGTTTCATTGGTGGTCTGGGCATTGGCGGGTCATCGGTGCTGGGGCCCATGTACATCGCCGAGGTAGCGCCGACGGACTGGCGCGGGCGGCTGGTTGGCTTTTTCCAGGTCAACATCGTGGTCGGCATCCTGCTTGCGTATATTTCGAATGCGCTGCTGGGCACGCTGCACCTCGGCGCAGGGGAGTGGCGTTGGCAGCTGGGCATTTCAGCCCTGCCTGCGCTTCTCTTTATGGCCGCGCTGTTCTTTATCCCGCGCAGCCCACGTTGGCTGCTCACCCAGTCGCGCAACGGCGAGGCGCTGCGCGTGCTGAGTTTAATCGGGCCTGAACCGCAGGCGGAGATGGACGAGATCCTTGCCTCCCTCCGCGAAGAAAATGCGGCGGCGAGCGCCGGCGCTGGAGACTCGATCCTTGCGCCGCGCTACCGACGAGCGGCGGTGGTGGCGCTCACAGTGGGTGGCTTCTCGCAGCTTACCGGCATCAACGCGGTGCTCTACTACCTCAATGACATCTTCGCGCTTGCCGGCGCGAGCAGGCTGTCCGGCAATCTGCAGTCCATTGCCGTGGGGCTTACGAATCTCGTGGCGACCCTGCTTGCCATGTCCATCATCGACAGGTTCGGACGCAAGCGGCTGCTGCTCATCGGCACGGTCGGGCTCATGGCGTGCCTCTCTGCAATCGGTTACATCTTTGTCACTCGGCAGCATCTCGGATTGCTGGTCTGGCTGCTGATGGCGTTCATTGCATGCTTTGCGATCTCGCACGGCGCCGTGGTGTGGGTGTATATCAGCGAGGTCTTCCCCACGCGACTTCGTGCGCGCGGGCAAAGTCTTGGCAGCTCCTCGCACTGGATCACCAATGCAGTCATCTCCCTGATCTTCCCGCTGATGACGCGCAGGTCCGCATCCTTGCCGTTCTTTTTCTTTGCCGGGATGATGGTGCTGGACCTGCTGCTGGTCACCTTCTACTACCCGGAAACGGCGCGGGTCTCACTGGAAGATATGCAGCATGCGATTGGTCGCGAGGGGTAGCGTTCCGCTATTCCCTCTCCATGGGGCGACTGCTATCTCCCAGCCTCGGCCAGCCTCCAGGACCACATCAGGAACGAGGTCGCGGTCAGGTCGAGCGTCGGCTCGGTTGTGGTGTACGACTGCACATCATCCTGGAAAAGCACGTAGTCATTCGGGTTAAAGGCCCCTGTGTTGCCGTTGAACTGCGCAAAACCATCTACGCCATCGGCAGGGCAGGTGCGCATGCCGCTGACCAGGCCTGAGCTGGGCGTGGTGTTTGGCCCCTCGGTTGATGCGCCCCAAAGGATCGGCGTGCCGCCGGCGCGGCCGTTCAGGGCGCCTGCGAGGTTGGCAACCTGGTGCTGAATGCAATTGGGAAAGATGGAGCCGTCCCCGACGATAAACGAGGCGCCCCAGGCATTGGCGCCCAGGATATCTGCCATCCAGCGTCGAGCATAGGTCTGGTACTTCGAATCGCCGCTTATGGCGTAAGCTTCGCTCGCTATCACTGACAACCCGGCGCCATGCGAGGTGATGTCGCCATTGTCCCAGTCATTGCCAAAGTCGAAGGCAGTCGCATCGGCAGTAGAGATGGCGTTATCTACCTGGCGCAGCAGCTGCTTGCGCACGGCAGGGCCGGACAGCTCCAGCCCGGCCGGATTGCCGGCAAGCTTGAGTGCGAAGAAAAGATCGAAGTGCGCGAGCGTGCTCACGTCGTAGGCGTTCAGCGTATCGCCAAAGCCGGGAGTATAGATGCGGTCAACGTAACGCCTGGCGTAATGCGATGCATCGCGCAGGTAGACAGCCGGGTCGGTGACTGGCAGCCCCGAGGGCAGGTCGTGCAGGAGGTTCCCGGCGCCGACGGCCAGGGCAAGCTCGGTTGCGCCCCACTCCAGGTCATCGCTCCAGGCCTGTTCTGGATAGGTAGGCACAGAGGTGACGAGAACGTCCGGGTAGGTGACAGGCTCGGAGTGGTGGAGGTTCGCGAGCGCAAAGATATCCTCACCCGCGCGCAGGCAGCGATTGGCCAGCTTTGGGTCGGCAACCTGGGCCAGCTGGTAGCAAAGGCCGAAGGCTGCCGCGAGCCTTCCGGCAAGGTTCGGCTCGATCGTTGCGCCTGGAGGTCCCGAGAGGTACACCGGGCGGTTACAGATAAAGAAGGTCGTGTAGGGATCGCAGGGTTCAGGGTCGCCGGCCTGCTGGTAGTTGTCCGCGGCCTGCGGCAGCGTCCAGATGTCGTACTCGGTGATGAGGCAGTACGGGCTGTCATACGTCCCGCCACAGTAGCCGCCGGTGGAGGCCGGGTCGCCCTGACCGTAATCATTCCACTCCTGGCTGTTATCCACCTGGAACGACAGTGTTTTCGTGCGACTGTCCCACAGCTTAAGCAGGAAGTCGATGCCGTACCGTGCCTCGGCGGTGAAGTCCGGACGTTGCGGCGCGGGGGGGGCACTCTCGCCCGCCCAGGAGACGGCGTTCGGTGGCCGCGGCGTATGAGACGGGGCAAGCGGGCCCATCTGGAAGGGGAAGTCGCGGATGCCGGTCTCCATCAGCCCCACGGTGTAACTCGTGGTGATCAGGTACTTCATGTAATCGCCTGCGTCCCACCACCCGCCGGTGGCGTCTATCGGCGGGAGCCCGGACGGCACGAGCGGTGGACTGGGTGGCGGATTGTCAATGTTGCCGTTGTCATCGATCGGCGGAGCGACAAAGCGGGAGGCGTGCTCATCCTTGAGGTGGCCGGGGGCGTTACGCAATGCATTTGCGATGTAGTCCGGACCGTCACGGCTGGTCTGGTAGTAGAAGAGCGAGTTGAGCAGGAGGCCGGGGTAGAGCGCGTCAGGCCGCTCGACGGCGAAGTGCGGGGATGTGGCTGTGACCGGGCCGGAGACCTGGATGGTATAGCTCTCACCGCGAGGGACGTGGAAGTCGAGCGGGTAGATGTTGTAAACAAGGGTGGGGCTACTGGCCCAGGTGCTCATCAGCCGGCCTGCGGTGCCGGTGTAGGCGGTGGCGCCTGATTTTTCGAGCACGCGAAAGGTCGCGCCGGAGACAGGAGCAGTGGTCATCAGATAGGCGCGCGTCGTGCTTTCCGCGTCTTCATAGCCGATCTGGTTGACGCGTATCCAGGCCTGCTGGGCGGCCAGACCGCCGGGAAACAGGGAGCAGGCGAATGCGATAGCGCAAAGGGTTTGCAGGAAGGCGCGGCGGCAGCGGCTCATGGGTTTGCTCCAGCAGGATGCAGCATTCAGGGCGTGGAGCGAAGGTATGGAGCCGGCGCAGCCCTGTCAATTACAAAGCGGCTAGAGCCCCAAAGGCCTGAAGGTCAGCACAACATGCCGCAGTGAAGCGCCATCCTGAGGGAAGGCGACCACCAGTACGGGATGCGTGTTGCCGTGAACGGCAGCAGGCTGGAGTGTGCCGCCGGACACCGCAACAATCTCGGTTGCGTCCGATAGAGGAAACTCGTAGCTGCGGCCCGGATCGCCGCTGAGGTCCAGTACCAGGCTGCTGCGATCCGCTGACCAGTGCTGCTCCAGTACATGCACCCCCTGGCTCCTTGCGCCTCCCAATGGCAGCCGCGCGGGCTCGTCCAGCGCAAAGTCATGGGCGACGGAGAGGTGGACCGTGGCTCCTGTTGGCGGGCTCTTGAAGGAAAGAGAAACGTGCTGGTCGTTGCCGTTCTGCTCGATGTGCAATGGCACACGGTGACCATCAAGCGTTGCGCCCTGCACCCGCGCGCGCAGGCTCAGGCTGGGCGAAAAGGTGATCGTAGGGGCTGGGCCTTCGCCTGGCGAACTGCTGACTCGCAGCGTGATGCCGGTCGGCGTACGCGCGTAGCCGAGCGAGACCCTGGCCGCACCGATGGCGATGTTGTCTGCCTGCAGGGCGCTCCAGGCCGCGGGAATATGCGGAGCAAACAGCAGGGTATGGGCGGCAGCGTCTGGCGCCAGCCCCAGCAACCCGCGCAGGAGCGGGCTTACCACCATGGCAGACGACCAGATCTGGTGTGGGGAGCCTGTTTCAAGCGTGCCGAAGTATGAGCCGGAAAGCACCTCGGCGACGTGGCCGGAAGCACCTGCAAAGGTCAGCAGGGCATTGGTCTGGAGATTTTGGAAGGCAGGCAGCGGGCGATGGTAGCGGTACTCGGCTACAGACGCCCACCCGGTAAAGAGCGGCCAGACAGTGCCCCAGTGGTAGCCGTTCGGGTCAAAGCGCGGGTCGTTTTCAGAGAGAATGCGCATCCCCCAGTCCGCTGTGTGCTCGGGGCGGCTGAGTTCCGTAATCATCGCGTTCGCGTGCTCTGCATCGAGCAGTTCCCACCACATGGGAACGGTCGCGAGCACGCTGGGCACATCAACCGGCTTGCCGGCGGCAACGTCAAGACCAGCAGCATAGTGGTTCTTTTCGGACAGCCAGAAAACGTCGTCGAGCTGGTGGGCTCGCTGCGCAAATGTCCCGGCAAACTCCTGGGCCATCGAGGGCCGGCCGGTCAGAGCGGCCAGGTGGGCCATCGCGCGCGTGGCCTGGAGACCAAGGGCGCTCTGGTAAAGCTCCGCTTTCAACGGGAACAGCGGTCCGCCTTCGATCCAGCCATGGCCGATGCCCGCGTTTGCCGGCAGGCCTTGTGCGTCGCGAGTGGAGTTGAGGAAGCTGTAGGCGTTTTGCAGCTTCGGCCACAGGTCGGAGGCGAAAGCGATATCGCCACTACGGGTCACATAGTCGTCGATCGCGATGAGAAAGAGCGGCGTTGCATCCGCCGACGCCCAAGCATAGGGCAGCTCAGTAAACCACGGGACAAAGGTCGCTCCTTGTGAGATTTCGTGCGGCAGCTTGCCATCGGCGCGCTCGTATCTTGCAAGGAAGGCAAGTGCGATCCGCGCGGTCGCGTAATCGCCCTCGGCAGTCAGGGCCAGGGTGGTCCAGAGCGCATCGCGGCCAAAGAACCAGGCATATCCGGGCCGCGTGCTGTCGCCTGCCTGGTCGTAGCCGGCGACCAGGCCTGTTCCCAGGAAGGGGTTGTCAACCACTCCCTGGAGCATGCTCACCTCGGCCCACCGATACGCCTGCTCCAGGGTGGCGTCCGGCAGGGTGAGGCGCAGGTTTGCCTCCAGCGCCTGCACGTAAAATTGGCTGTCGCGCGCCTGCCATTCGCCCGCATGGGTAAGCAGGTCGGTGTACAGCGACTCGGCCTCCTTCGCGCTGGCAGGCGAGCCGGCGAGCGAGGCCGCGATGGCGATCTGCTGCACTGCGCGGCCACGGCTCAGAGCGCCCAGCTTGAAGGTGCTTTGCGGCGCGTCGAGCGCGTGCGTGGAGGCTTCTTCCTGATACTGATGACCGGTCGGCGAGCCGACGATCGCTGTGTAGTGCCCACTGAGTTCGGTGAGCGCAAAGGCGTTCCTGCGTGGCAGGTAATCGAGTGAGGCAGCACCAAGCGGAGCCGGCCACTCCAGTTGCAAGTCACGCGTAAAGGCTGCTTCGATTTCGAGCGGAACCGCCGTGTCCGACGTAAGCGTGACGACCGCGCCGGGCTTGTCGCGCGGAACGAAGATGGTCTCCTCAACGGAAAAGCTGTCACTTGCGTAGATCAGCGTCGTTGATTCCGGGCGAATGACGATGCTACGGACCACGGCATCGGCAGGCAGGCTTTGGCCGCCGGTGAGGAAGACAAGGTGAAAATCGCGCAGAATCTTGAGTGGGTAAGCCCAGGCCTCAAAGTGCCCACTCTCCGCGCCAAGAATGCCGGCGCGCGTGCCAAGAACAGAGAGTAGCTCGGGCGGGCGGGCGGCGCGGGCGATCTCGAGCGGGGGCGCTTGTGCCTGCTGGGCTGAGGAGGCCAGCGCTGAGAAGAGGAGGAACAGGAAGAGCAGGCAGCCGACGGTGTTTCCAGAGGCGCTCTCAGGGTGGTTACGGTGTGCGGCCCCGTGGCCGGCGCGTTTGCTCATGCAGTCGATAGGGCTGGCCGCCGGTTGGCCTTGTGGTGGGACAGTGTTGCCTGCCGGTGAGCACACGCTAGAGTGGCGCGCGCGGAAAGTCAATCCGGACAGGAGAGTCGCTAGAGCTGGAGGCGCACGCGCGGCCTGGTGAGCGCAGCGGCTAGCAGGAGCATGGCTACCGTGAAGAGGAAGGCGCGAAGGATGCCTGGGGCGCCTGCATCCCAGTGACCCAGCACCGCCTCAAAGCCCCACAACACGCTCGCGTAGAAGAAGAAGTCCGGCAGCAGATACGTGAGCAGGGTGTTGGCACCGGCGGGTCGCAACAGTGCCGCCCAGCGTGTGTGCCGGCGCACGTCGCAAAGCCAGTAAATGGCTGTGAACAGCAGAGCGCTCGCGCCGACGCTCCACAGGCTCCAGGTAGGGGTGGCGCGAATCTTCGAGATGCCGAG
>CAZZYO010000038.1:0-31151 GCA_964658255.1 Candidatus Babeliales bacterium | reverse complement strand
AACTTCATCAAGCGCTTCCTGATCATGCGCGATGAGACGGCTGCCCTGGTCGAGCTTGAGTCCAAGCTGTGCACCCGTCCCCCCCTTGTGTCACGGCCTTCGGTGCCGGTTGCGCAAAGCTCTGCACAACTTGCCGAGCCGGGGCTCAAGTCCCTCGTTCGCTCGAGCAAGGATGAAACAGAAGTCCGCATCATCCAGGAAGTTCTGGACGGAGCGAAGTGGAACCGGCGCATCGCCGCAGAACGTCTCCAGATCAGTTACAAATCCCTGCTGCAGAAGATCCGCTACTACGATTTGGCCGCAACCATTTAGCAGCGGCCCCCTGCGCTCTGGAGTGCACCGCGTGTTCGGTCGTGGCTTGCAGAGAAGATGATCTTGCGTGACCCAATCCGATCGCAACCAGGCAGGCGCTCCCAGACGCCTGCCTTTGCTTTGCGTGCGCGTGAAAGTCCGCGCTTGTCGCTTCGGGGTGCACTCGCTTGCACACCGGAAGTCAATGTGAAGCTGCCTGAGCTGATCCAGGCATGAGCAGGAGCCAGGACATACAAGCCGCGCACCCTGTTTATGCAGTATTTGCGAGTAGGACAAGGAGAGGCGCAGGCGCGCAGCTTTGGCTACGCACTTGCCCTATCCCCCTGCGTAGCGGCAAAAAGACGAGGTCAAGATGTTCACTGAGCGAGGGCGGAGTGCGTTACTGACGGCCGCGATTGCAGTTGCCTCTATCGGGCACGTGTGGCTGTTTCGCCAGGGGCAGTCGCCGATACTCTTGCTGCTCTCTTTCGCCATGCTGTGCCTGTTGATAAGCCTGCGCATGACACCGACTGCTGCTGCCGTGCCATCCCCGCATGCGGTTGTCTGCTATGCCTCTGCTCGCACTCCCTCTGCGCTTTCCCGAACACAAGCCAAGACCCCGCGCAATGCATTCACTATCGATCTCGAGGACTACTTCCACACCCAGGTAGCTTCGCGCAGCATAGCGCAGGAGGCATGGAACACCATGCCTGCGCGCGTTGAAACCAGCACGCATCGACTGCTCGATATGCTCGACCAACACGGCGTCACCGCGACCGTATTCGTGCTGGGCTGGGTGGCGGACAGGCACCCGGCGCTGGTGCGGGAGGTCGCCGCACGTGGGCATGAGATTGCCTGCCACAGCTACGCGCATCGCCTGGTTTATCGCATGGGGCAGGACGAGTTTTGGCAGGATACTGTGCGGGCCAAGCACTCGATTGAAGATGTGTCAGGCGCGCGCGTCTGCGGGTACCGCGCTCCGAGTTTCTCAATTACTCCAGGAACCGAGTGGGCCTTTGATACGCTGGCCTCGCTGGGATTCACCTATGACTCGAGCGTGAACCCGATCTGGCACACCACCTATGCGCAGCCAGATGCGCCGCGCCATCCCTACCGGCTCGCCCCGAGCGGCCTGCTCGAACTGCCGATCGCCACCTGCTCGTTCGCGCGTCTGCGCGCGCCGATTGGCGGTGGAGCTTACCTGCGGCTTCTGCCGTACTGGTATTTGCGTGGCGGCCTTGCGCTGGTCAACAGCGTCGAGCGCAAGCCGGCCACGCTGTATGTGCATCCCTGGGAGATAGACGCTTACAGCCCTCTGGTTCCGAAGGAATGGAAGTCGCGCGTGCGCCAGACCTGGGGCACGGCGACCATGGAGAGCAAGCTCGCGCGCCTGCTTGGCAGCACTCCTTTTGGTCCCATTCGCGAGGTATATGGCTCCTGCCTGGCGGGCGAAGACGCGGCCGCGCGCTCAAAGGAGCACGCTGAGAGCGCCATGGCGGCTGCACTTTGAGCGCAGCCGGGCGGCTTGCGCCTACAGCCCTGGTTCACCGGAGCGTGGCCTCCCGCGTCATACGGAATCTGGTGTACCCGCTATGGGCGCGGCGCGATCATCCCGCATATGCGCGGTACGCGAGCGAGTTTGCCCGTACGCAGTTTCTCTCCGCAGATGCGCTCGAGGAGTACCGGTTCGGCCTGCTGCGCGACCAGCTGCTGCACGCCTTCCGGCATATTCCGTTCTACCGCAGGCGCTTTGAGCAGATCGGCGTAACGCCGCTGGACCTGAAGTCCGTGGCCGACCTGCGCCTGCTTCCCGTCCTGACCAAGCGCGATATCCAGGACTCGGGCGCCGAGATCCTGGCCGATAATGTACCTGCTTCCTTGCGGGAGCAGAACCAGACTGGTGGCTCGACCGGCACCCCACTGCAGTTCTGGGTTGACCGTGAGCGGTTCGACTCGCGCCGGGCCTCGACCGACCGGCACAACAGCTGGGCGGGCCTGGAGCCCGGGGACTGGCATGCTCACCTGTGGGGCTCGCGCTTTGATGTGGGCACGGTCACCCGGCCGCACATCACCTGGCGACAGCGGCTGCTCTATCGCAACCTCGCGCTGAATACCTCGCTGATTTCGGACGAGGACCTGGCTGCCTACGTGAACCTGGTACGCGCGGTACGCCCCCGCGTCATGCTGGCCTATGCGCAGTCGGCAGTCATGTTTGCACGTTACTGCCAGAGTCAAGGCGTGAAGGACATCCGCTTCGAGTCGATGATTACGACCGCCGAGATGCTTCTGCCAGGTCAGCGCACGCTGCTCGAGTCTGTCTTTGGGGGCGAGGTTTTCAATCGTTACGGCAGCCGCGAGTTCTCCGTCATTGCAAGCGAGTGCGAAGCCCATGCCGGCATGCACATCAATGCTGATTCCCTGATTGTGGAAGTGGAGCCGGTGCCGGACATGGAGCCGGGTATCGGGCGCGTCCTCGTTACCGACCTGCGCAACCGCTCCATGCCGCTGATCCGCTATGCGATAGGCGACTTCGCCTGTCCGCTTGAGACCGAGACCTGCAGGTGTGGGCGGGCGCTGCCGCGCATTGCTGAGATCCAGGGGCGCGTGACCGACTTCCTGGTTACAGGGGACGATCGCCGCATCTCCGGCATCTCGCTCGCGCTGCTTGCCGGCGACATGCCGGAGGTACGGCAGATGCAGTTTGTCCAGCGCGACAGGCAGATGATCCAGCTGCGGATTGTGCCCGGAGAGGGCTACGGGATCGGGACGCTCGTCGAGCTCAGGCGGCGCATGGAGCCATATCTCAGAGGCACGACCGAGCTCGCGATTGTGGCAGTAGACCGGATTGCCTCCGAAGCTTCGGGCAAATTCCGCTATGTGAAATCAGCCGAGGATGCCGGCGAGCCCGCAGCGTACCCAGCCGCGTAAAAGGAGGAGCTGACCCATGTCGTGGATACACAACAACCTGCTCCTGCCGCTGTGCGAGCCGGAGCGGCACAAAGGCCTTGGCCGCAGGCTGCGCGCGATTGAAGCTGTCGACCGGTTGCCCGCGCACGAGTGGGCCGCCCGCCAGGCGAGCAGCGTGCGCGCCTTGCTCGACCACGCCTACGCCAATGTGCCTTACTATCGGCGCATCTTCGACGACACGAACATGCGCCCCGCTGACTGGAAGCCCGGCACACCGATCCCGCTCCCGCTGCTGACCCGCGACCTGCTTCGCGCAAACGGCGAGGACCTGCGCTCGCGCGCATTCGCCAGGGAGAGTCTCCGCACCGCCCGCAGTGGCGGCACCAGCTCCACCCCGGTGGCCATGTGGCGCGACCTGGAAGGACTGCGCAACCGCACGGCGCTGCAGTTCTACTTCAACCGCGCTGCCGGTTATGACCAGGGCACCTCGTCGATGCACATCTGGGGCGCAGTCCGCGACCTCGAGCTCCATCCAAGCTGGCGGTGGCGCCTCTACGAGCAGGGCCTCCTGCGCCGCACGATGTGCTCGGGCGCCGAGCTCAGCCCAGCCATCATGGATGGGTTCCTCCAGCAGCTGAATCGGCGCAAGCCGAAGATCCTGTACGGCTACTCCGGCACCACAGCCCGCTTCGCCGAGTACCTGCTGCAGGTGCGCGTGCCGTACCACCGGCCAAGCCAGCTGATCGTCACCGCCGAGCCACTTTCGCTTCGCGACCGGGAGACCCTTGAGCATGCCTTCGGCTGCCCGGTGACTGAGCACTATGGCAGCCGCGATGTCGGCATCATCGCCGCCCAGTGCGAGGCTGGCCGCTTCCACTTTCACCCCTGGGGCTCGATGATTGAGCTTCTGCCGATCGCCCAGGCGGAAAATGGCACCCTGTCGCGACTGATCGTCACCGATCTGACCAACAGCGGCATGCCGCTGATCCGCTATGACACGGGGGACTGCGTGGTGCACGACGACTCTCGCTGCCCATGCGGCCTGGCTTACCCTTCGGTGCTTGGCATCCACGGACGCGCGCATGACAACTTCGTGCTCCCGGACGGCAGCCTGGTCACGGGCATCACCCTGAGCACCCGGCTGGGCACGCTGACCTTCCGCGCAGTCCAGCAGGTGCAGCTCATCCAGAAGTCGGTCGACCACGTGCACCTGCGCTACTCGGCGCAGGGCGATCCCTCGGTGATTGATGCCGACCTTGCCGGGCTTCGCGCCGAGATGGATCGGGCTCTTGGCAGGCCGATGCGCTGGTCCGCAGACCGCCTCCCGGAGGTCCCCCGCGAACGCTCAGGCAAGTTCCGGATCACGATCTCCGAGGTGCACGATCAGCCTTCGCGGATTGCCTGAGTCCGCTTTGAAGGGCTCACCGCCCTGAGAGTACCTCCGTGGATTTGCCGGCCGCCGCCTCCTTGGCGGGCTGAGCCGCGGACTGTGGCGACTGGAGGGCTTGCGGAATCCATGCGGGCGCAAGCCGGCGTCGTTCTTCGCCTGCTGTTTGCGGCACCTTCCCGCACGCCATCAAGCTCATCGCGCCGCTTATCGCGCCCATGGTGAACCACGTTGGCCGGTAGAGGTTATGCCCGGAGTAGCCGGTAAACAGCAGCAGGTAAAGGATCAGATTGCAGTAGCCGGGAAAGTTCTGTAGCAGGGCGTCGGCATGCTCTTCGCGGAAGCGCTTCGTCAGCCTGCGGTTAAGTGCCATCAACATCAGTAAATACCCGACAAAGGTCACCACGCCCAGGCTTCCGAGCTCGCCTAACAGCTTGAAGTAGAGTGAGTGCGCGTTCAGGTAGACCTTGGGCGTCTCCGGCCAGTACAGCTCCCCATTGGCGTCGGTGTAGTTCTCGGGTCCTACCCCGGTAAGCGGGTTGTGCAAAAACATGCGCATACCACCCTGCCAGGAGAGCAGCCGGTCTGTGTAGGACTGGTCTTCGTCGCGGGTCTTTACCGATTCGTAGCGGGTCTTGTACTCCTGCGGGATCACGATCCAGAGCAGTGGCAGGCTCAACACGAGCAATGGCAGGAACTTGATATTGGCCTTTCTGCGAAAGACCAGGAGCACCATCATTAAAAGGAACCCCATGAAGGCGGTGCGCGAACCTGTGATGATGACGGTGTACAGCCCGGCGGCGAAGCAGATGGCCGCAAAAAGGCGAGTCCACTTTCCATTTGGCTTCCACATCATCATCCACATCAGCGGCATGGTAAGGATCATCGTGTTCGCAAGCGTGTTCGGATCGCCGCCGGAGCTGGTCAGCCCCTCGGCCCGATCAATGCCCATCTCGAACTGGCGGAGACCCTGGTGGTAGGCCCAATCGGCGCTTAGACCCAGCCAGGTTGTCAGGGCGATCAGGAGCAGGATGACCTTGCGAACCTCGCTCTCGGTCTTCAAGGTCACCACCAGCATCAGGTGGTAATAGACGATAGAAGCAAAAGAGACGCAGGCCCAGGCGGAGTTCGAGGGCCAGTAGGCAAGCGGCACCGCCAGAATCATCGCGCCGAAGAAGGAGAGGAACCACTTGGTGATGGGAGGGAAGCGAAACCTGCCTCCCTTGGCCAGAAACGCGATGAGGACAACAGCAGCCAGGGTTCGCTCAAGGTGCAGTGGCGCGAGAACCGGGTACAGCTCGCCGGGCTGGACCTCAAAGACGGTGATCAGCGCCAGCAGGCCAAAAAAGGGTTCCGACATGCCCTTCCAGGCGAAGACCAGGATCACCATCAACAAGAGCAGCGCAATGACCATGGAGCAGGAAGCCTTTCCGGGCGTTTCTCTCCTCTGCCGGTTGCACGCTGGCTGCCTTTCCTCCTTATCGCGCTGATGGCATGCCGGATGCAAGGCTAGCCAATGGATGCCTGCCACGATCAACCCTGGGAGCTTGCCGGCGCGGTGCGTGTCGGTGATCCTGCCAACCTACAACCGTAGCGCGCTGCTGGCCGAGGCCATCGAGAGCGTGCTGGCCCAGCGCGGACTACCTGCGGGTCTGACGGTCGAGATCCTGGTCGTCGACGACGGCTCGACTGACGAGACGGAGCTCGTGGTTCGCGGGTTCGGCTCGCAGGTGAGATATCTGCGGCAAACGAACGGTGGAGTGGCACGGGCCCGCAACACCGGCATCGCGCACGCACAAGGCGAGCTGATCTGCTTTCTTGATTCGGACGATCTCTGGCTATCGGACAAACTAGCTCGCCAGCTTGAAGCTGCAGACGCAGAGCCGGAGGTAGCGCTGTTTGCAACCGAGATCTGTTCCTTCTCCGAGAAGGGCGAGATTGCCGCTCGCGCCAAGGCTGCGCTGTATACGATCCGCGATGGGTGGGCTGTCGAGGGGCTGCTGTTTGCTAACTGGATCCAGACCTCGACGGTGATGGTACGCGCAGACGCGCTTCGGCAGGTGGTTGGCTTTGACGAAGACGTAGGGCAGTTTGGCGAGGACTGGCTGCTGTGGGTGCGGATCGCCTCGTTCGCCAGGGTGCGCTTTTTGCGCGAGCCGCTGGTTCGCTACCGGGTGCACGAGGTGAGCCTGATGTCCGATCGCCCGGACGCGCAGTTCGCCTCGCTCATGCTGATTCTTGACCGCATCGCGAGGCTGCCGCCGTTTGTGCGCAAGCCGCACCTCATCCGGCAGGCGCGGTACCGGGTCTGCATGCTGCGGGGCCGCAGGGATCTTGCCGCCGGCGACCTGGCCAGAGCCTCGGCCAAGCTGCGCCTCGCCTGCGGCTTACGCTGGCTGCCGGTCGCAGCCTGGGTAGGGCTTGCCAGTGTGTGGGTGCGCGCAGCGGCGCAGCGGCGCTTCGCCTCGGGAGGCCGCATATGAGCCCAACGATCAGTGTCGTGATCCCGGCCTACAACGCGGCGCACCTGCTGGATCGCTCGATTGCGAGTGTGCTTGACCAGAGTCACCCGGTTGACGAAGTGCTGGTAGTCGACGACGGCTCGTCTGACAACACGGCAGAGGTGGTCGCGCGGTACGATGCGCCGGTGCGCCTGGTGAGCAAGCCGAATGGCGGGGCTGCGTCGGCGCGCAACGCCGGCGTGCGGGCGGCGACGAGCGAGTGGATGGCCTTTCTCGACGCTGATGATCGATGGCTGCCGGAGAAGGTGGAGCGGGTGCTGGCGCTTGCTGCAGGCCAACCTGAGGCGGGGCTGCTTTATACCGACGCTGAGGTGATCGGTCTGGATGGAAGGTCGACGGGGCGTTTTCTCGAGGATAAGGGCCCTGTGACCGGCTGGGCCTTTGAGCGGCTGCTGTCATCCTTCTTCGTGCTGCCCTCGACGGTGGTGGCGAGGCGCTCGCTGCTGATCGAGGCTGGGCTCTTTAATGAAACGATGCGCCACGCGGAAGACTATGACCTTTGTCTGCGGCTGGCCAGGCTCACCCAGTTTGCCTTGCTGCCGGAGGCGCTGACGCTTTACCAGCGCCAGCCAAACAGCCTCACGACGCACCTGCTGGCTGAGGACGAGGCGCACATCCCGCTCTTTCGCAGGCTGCTTGCTGATGGGCAGCTCAGCGCCTCGCAGCGCGCGACCATCGAGCGCAGGCTTGCGCAAAGCTTGTTTGCCCGGGCCTACCAGCTGCGCGCACAACATCCGGCGGCGGCCGTGCGGGCTTCCTGCCAGTTTCTTGCCCACTATCCGGCGCAGCCTTCCGCCTGGAAGCTTGCAGCCGGAAGCCTTGCGGCCGGAGCGCGGCGGCTGATCTCCTAAACCGGCGCCTGCTGCATTGCGCAACTATTCGGCGAGCGTGACCGGCTCATGTGGTCCGGTGCGTCGGCCGAGGCGACGGGCCAGCAGCGCTCGGAGCTGCTGCGCTCCCCGCATCTGAAACTCGAATCGCCAGACCGGCAGTGCAAAGGCGCAGAGCGACAGCACGCCCACCACGAAGAGCGATGGGTAAGTCGGCCGGACGAGCCAGCGGGTGATAAGTGCGGGGACGACGAGCGCCAGCAGGCACCGGGCTCCCGTTCGCAGGTTCATAGTCCAGTAAGCACGCGCGCTCAGGCCAAGGCGGCGCTCGACCAGAATAGGCTGCACGAAGATGCGGATAATCACCGCCGGGATCAGCGTGCCCCATGCCACGCCCATCATCCCGAACCGCCTTACCAGCAGTAGGCTCAGCACCAGGTTTGCGGCCGCCTCTGCGCCGTTCAGCATGGCGTAGTAACCCTGGTTCATCGTCGCGTACAGCGCGCTGACTGAGGTCGCCTGCGAGACGTCGAGGAAGATTGCCGAGGCGAGGACGACCAGCACCGGGTAGGCATCGAGGTAGGCCGGGCCCATCCACCGCTCAAGGAAGGGGTGGCCCCAGGCAATGATCGCAAAAAGTACGAAGCCGGCCGTGCACACGCCCACGCGCGTGCCAGCGAGGATGGACTGGCGCACACCCTGCTGGTCGTTCCGGCTCTGCTGCATGGTGAGTACCGGAGCCAGCACGCCGATGATGGCCAGGATGCCGTCCATGTAGTACATAACGAGGGTGGTCGCGATGTTGTAGTGCGCCAGCAGGACCAGGCCGAGGAAGGCCGAGACCGTGATCGTGTCGGTCTGCATACGGACGCGGTCAGCAAGCTGGCCAAAGATGACCGGGAGACCAAAGCGCATCAGCTTGCCGCCGGCTGTTCTTGAAAACCGCGCACGCAGGACGTGGATGTAGGGGTAGGTGTGCTTGACTGCCCAGAAGGCGAGCAGGTTGGTTGGGATGGTGGCCAGGCCGTTTACTGCAGCGAGGCCAAGCACGCCGTAGTGCATCCTGAGCACGGCGACGGAGCCCGCGGTGCGTAGCAGCAGCCCGAGCATCGAGATGCCGGAAGTAAGGTCGAAGTGGGAGCCGGCGTTGAGGGTGCCGTAGAGCACCCGCATGGGGAAGCTTGCGGCAGTGATGAGCCCGACGATGAGCACCACGCCCGCGAGCAGCGCTGCATGTACCGGGTAGAAGTGCGCGAGGGCCCCGGCAATGACCAGGGTGGCCAGTGCAAGCACGCCGCCGCTGGCGCCGAAGACCGCGAGGCCGGTCGAGTAAATCTCGGCGACTTCCGCCTTTTCTCCCCGGCCAAGCGCATAGGAGATGTGCGTGAAGACGGCAGCAGACATGCCGAGGTCGAGCAGGCTGTAGTAGCCGATGCAGGCGTAGGCCAAGGCCCAGATCCCGTACTGCTCGGCGCCTAATGAGCGCACGATGAACGGTGTTAGCAGAAAGCCGATGATGGTAGACAAGCCTAGCTGTGCGACGCGGCTGCCGGAGCCGAGCAACAGCTTCCTGGTGGTAAGTTCTTTCATCCTGCTTGGGATGGCTCCTGTGTGGGCTTTCTGCGGAACTGGCAATGCGTGGTGTTCTGACGGAGGACTACCTGCATGTAAAAGACCAAGCTGGATGAGGGCGCTGGCAGGCGGCCGCCTCCTGCCGCTGTCTGCGTGGGAGAAACATCAAGGGGCTGCGTTGAGTATGTGCAGATGGCTGCACACTCCGCTGCATTTCATGGCTTCAAAGTGGGGGGAGTTCGTGGCGGTCTGGTTTCGTGCGCCTCAGGCAGCAGTGCTGGTGGTCGGGCTCGCGGCAGCGACGCTGGTTGCCTTTCGTGCGCGGCCGCGCTGGGCCAGCTTCCTGGCAGCCGCTATGGTTGTGACCAGCCTTGCCTGGCACACTGCTGCATTGCTGCTGTACTGGCAGATGCTGCCGGCATACGCCGGGCCGCTGCTGCTGATGGTCCCCTTGTGGGTCGCGAGGCTTTCCGACGTGCAACGTAGGGTGATGGCCGCGGCTGCAGGAGCCCTGATCGCCTTCTCGGCTATAAGCGTGGTGGTAGTTCCAATGTTTCGTCTGCCGGCACCCACCGGGAGCTTTGCTGTGGGCACTGCAATCGTTCACCTGGTCGATCCTGGTCGAGCAGACGCAACGTTCCGCAGTGGTCACCGGGAGTGGATGGTACAGGTCTGGTACCCGGCCCGGGCTGGTAGCAGCGGGCGTCCCGCGCCCTATCGAAGATGGAGCGAGACCACGCTGCTCTCGTCCTACCAGGCTGCGCTTGCAACTCACAGCCGGCTTGGCACTCCGGTCGCGGACGGCCGCTTTCCGCTGTTGCTCTTCAATCCTGCCTGGGAGGGTCAGCGGACCCAGAACACTTTTTTGGTCGAAGACCTGGCCAGCCATGGCTTTGTTGTTGCCGCGATCGACCATACCCATAACTCAAGCCCGGTGGCATTTCCAGACGGCCAGGTGGTGCGCGCCTCGGAGCCGCACGAGGTCGACGACTTTACAAACGTGTCTATGGACCAGGTGCTTGGGTTTGCAAATCAGGAGCTGGCCACCCAGGTAGCCGATAATTCCAGGACGCTCGATGCCTTTGCGGCCTGGGCACGGGATCCAGCAACCCCCTGGTACCGGCATGTGGATCTGACCCGCGCCGGAGCTTTCGGGCACTCGTTCGGGGGGGCGGTTGCGGTGGCTGCATGCGCACGCGATCCGCGCATCCAGGCAGCACTTAACATGGACGGATGGCTGTATGGTGCACTTGATCCACCGCCAGCCAAGCCGCTGTTTGTCATCAGCAATGAGGATTGGCCGTTTAATGCGCAGAACGTTGCCAGGGAGCGCCGCTCGTCTAGGGTGGGCGACCGGCTCGATATAGCGGACCTGGACGCCACGGTGGCTTTGCTTCAGGGGTCCGGCGGGTACATGCTTGCCATCAGCGGCATGGAGCACATGGACTTTACCGATCGACCACTATATTCCCCGGTGCGCAGACTCACTGGTTCGGGGCCAAGAGATGCCGGAGCTGGTGAGACGATCCTACGGGCGTACACGCTTGCGTTCTTCTCGAGCGTTTTGCGGGGCACACACGAGCCGCTGCTGAGTGCCGGCTCCTATTATTCAGACACGCACTTCAAGGCCTGGTAGCGCAAACGGGGGGAAGGGCCGGAGCGAGCTCCGGCCCTTCCCCCTGCGCTGGTTAAAGTTACTGCTCGCACTGCTTGGTTACAGAAGAGCCGAGCTTGATCAGCCCTTTTGCATAGCCTCCGCAAGTGACGGTGTGGTTTGACGGCACATCGCCGAGTGAAAGCCGAATGGGGTAGCTTCCATCGCCGCCCGCAGTCAGGTCGTTATCAAACACAGCCTGTACTTTACAGGCCCATGTCTGGCCAGCCTGTATCGATGCGTTAGCGCCGTCCGTGGTGCCGTCGTTGTCGATCTGGGCGCAAGTGGAACCACTGAACGCGTTGGACTCATAGGTGATCGCCGACTGGTCGAAGCCACTAAAGCTCAATGCGTAGTCACCCTGGGTTCCGTTGGTGGTGAAACTGTTCTTTTCAACTGTTCCCTTCACCGTATTGCCAAGGTCAGAGAAGCGCAGGCCATGTGCTTCACAATATGTTGCTTCCACCGTGACGTTATTGTTTTCCACTGTCCAGCCTGTTGAGACAGGCTGACCGGCATAGTTTTTAATGCGGATTCCATCCGAGCCGCGCAGCTCGCAGCCACCATACTCGCTGTTGTTGGCTTCCTCGTGCACGTTGATGGTGTTGCCGCTGACAGTGAAGTTAGAGGATTCGGCATCGATACCGCGACCGCGACCGTTGATCACATTACCGCTCACGACTTGACCATTACTCAGGACCGTGACGCCGTAATCGTTTGAGTAGAGGCTTGAGAGCGTGATCACGTTGTTAGTGATACGCGTGTTCTGGTTGGAGTCGAAGATGCCGCCCTGCGGGCTGCCATTGATGGTGTTGCCGGTGATCAGGTCTCCTGAGCCCGGATTGTCGCCGTTATTCAACTTGATCGCGACGCCCTGGAACTGCGAACGCGCGCTCAAGGGAATCTGGCCAGAATGCTGAATGTTGGTGACCTTGTCATTGATCGTGTTGTCTTCGATGGTCCAGCCGACGCCAGGATAGTCGCCGAAGATGGCCTCCGTGCCAACCGCCTGGATGTTGATGGTGACATCCTGAATCGTCCCGCCCGAGAGTCCGTTGGCCTGGCCGATCCAAATGGCGTGGGTGAACGGCGCCGAGTTACCAGCCTGCGTGATGGTTCCGTTCTTAATGACAGGCGCAGCATGTTGACCATTGCCGCACGCGCTCGTCGGCAGGCTTGAATACCACTGGTCGCAGATGCTGATTGCCGGGGCGACCGTTGACGGGTTGCCGTATGTAATCGTATTGCCGTTCAGGTCAAGCGTGATGTTATTCGCGTTGAAGGCAAATCCCTGAGTTGTACAAGTTACATTGTTGGCCAGGTAATAACTTCCAGAAGAAGTAATTGCCTCACACTTCGACAGGGCAGTGCCTGTAGGCGCGTTCTTACTTTTCTTTGAAGCAGGCTGCACGGTGAGGGCGCCGGAGCTGCTGGCTTTGGCACCCTCGCTGTCACTTACCTGGACGGTGTAGTTGTACGTGCCTGTTGTTGTGGGTGCGCCACTTACCTTACCCTGCGCTGTACCTGTGAGACCCGGAGGCAGGCTCCCCTTTGTAATCGACCACGTGTAGGGTGGCGTGCCCCCGGTAGCTTCCGCACTGGCGGAATACGGTTGACCCACAGTTGCGGCTGCGAGCGTCGCTGTTACAACCTTGACAGCTGCTGCATAGCTGAAACCATTGGGCAAGGAGCCTACCGCGTTGCTTGGAGTGACGACTTCGACAGTATAGCTTCCAGGCGAGAGTGCCGGCAGGGTCGCCTTGATCTGCGTGGGCGAGACAACGGAAACCGCTATGGCAGGGGCGTTGTTCACCTTTACCTGGGAGCCGGCAACGAAGTTCTGACCGGCGAGTGTGACCTGGGGCGTGGTGCTTGCATCCGCGATTGTCGGTTGTACCGCGGAAAGCGTAACCGTCGATGTTGCTGCATAGCTGAAGGCGTAGCCAAGCGACGCACGATCAGTGGGCGACTCAATGGCGTCTACCTGGACGGCTGAGGCTGGCTGCGGCGGGACCATGACATACACGGCGTTGGGCCCGGTGTAATTCACAATGGGGGCCTGCTGTGAGCCAAACCATACCGTCATGCCGGTTGAAAAATGCGTGCCTGTGACGAGCACCATTGTCGAAGCCGTGGTGGAGCCCACGTTCGGCGAAAGTCCAGTTAGCGTCACCTGCGCCAGGAGCGCGGACGTAGTGCTCAGCATCAGCACCAGCATCGAGAACATACGCGCATGACGCGTGAGGCTGGGAGCATGAGAGCGGATCGACGTTTGCGGGTTAGGTTCTTGTTTCATCTGAGATCCTCGGATTAAGTGCACATATTCATGTGCGCGATGACTTGCCGTGTTGCAGACAGCTTCGGAACCAAAATGAAAACAGGATGAAACCAGCGGCTGCGTGGGCGCAGCGGGGCGATGTCCACTCGTCAAAGACAGGGGACGCGCGACTCACGAGATGCGAGGGAATGTCAGAGCTATCTACGAGGCGGAACTGCTCATCCGCATCCCGCACGCCTCGCTCAACTGACGTCCCGGTTGCAAACCATAAGCGCTAAAGCTTGTTGGTTTTTTCTTATTTGGATAATACAGGCTGCCGACACCTATGTTCGGGCACGTCAAACAATGCAGCACGACATGTTCGTACCTAAGTAACAGGGATTAATCATATATGTGCAATATGTTCTCGAAGGGTGCACTTATACATCGAGCGAACGACGGAATTACACTAGGCGGGCAGAGATTAGAACGAGATGAGTGTCAGAATAAATTTTGCTTTTGGGCTGATGCAACGGGATCCAGCTTTGGAGTCTAGCCTGGCGGCATTACGCATGCAGACAGGATCGATGGTGTTCATACAGGGCCTGGCGAGGAGCCTCACGATGTTTCAACGATGGGATGCGTCTGTTCTCCTAGGACGTGGAACCGTACATGTAATTGCATGGCGCCTCTCAAGCGCAGATATCAAGGCGCGCGCCTACGAGGCACAGGTTGCATGCTTAAGCGCCGAGGAGCGCGCGCGTGCGGATCGCTTTATCTTTGATCGGCATCGAAGCGCGTTTGTGCAGGCGCACGCTGGAATGCGGCGTGTACTGGCTGCCTATCTTGGCTGTTCCCCGGCAGCGCTCGGCTTTTTGAGCGGCACGCACGGTAAACCTCAATTGGCCGGCCACTGGCGCCAACTTCACTTCAATCTCAGCCATACCGAGGGCCAATGTGCGCTCGCGGTCTGCGCCATGGAAGACGAGGTAGGTGTGGATGTGGAGCGGATTCGACCGATGGAGCCGCTGGTGGCGCGGTCCCACTTCTCGCAGGCTGAGCAGGCGCAGCTTGCCACGCTTAGCGGCGACGCGTGGACACGTGCTTTTTTCCGCTGCTGGACCTCGAAGGAGGCCCTGTTGAAGGCAGAAGGCGTTGGGCTGCAGGTGCCGCTTGATTCTTTTGACGTGACACTGCTGCCCCAGGAACCTGCCGCCTTGATGGCGCATCGCCAGGAAGCGAGATTCACGCGGCCCTGGCGGCTTTCCACCTTCTCGCCTGGAGAAGGAGTGGCCGGTGCCGTGGCGATGTCAGGCGATCTTGCACCCGTTCTGTTGCAAATGACTGACCTTGAAACAGCACTGCTTTAACGTGCGCAAGCAGTCAATGGTGCGGCCTAGAGAGGCAGGGCAGCCCGGATCGCTTCTGCCAGGCTGCGCGCCGGCGCCTGCGTGAGCATCGTGACATGGTCGCCGGGAACCACGGTCGTCACCGCGCCGCCCCGTGCGAGCGAAGCCCAGGCGCGTCGGGGGTCAAGCGCTGGGGTGATGCCTGCGGACTCAAAACAGTCCTCGGCGAGGAAGATGTGCAGGGCGCCGTCATACATCGCGGGCCGATAGACCTGCATGGCGCGGCCGTTGGTCTCCTGGGTAAGCTCAGGCAGATGCGAGGAGGTGCCGACCCAGCCGGTAAGCAGCTTGGCAAACCGATCCAGCACCTGCTGGCGCTGCTCGCGCGGTCGGCGTTGATGCAGCGGACTCAGGCGCATGAGGAGGAAGTCAAGCATGGTGCGGCCAAGGTAGGACATTCGCTGCCGCTCCATGTAGCGGCGCTGAGCGGGTGTGCCGGGGAAGCCGGGAACCGAGGCCTGCAGGAGTCCTAGAAATGCAACCTCTTCGCCCTGATGGCGGAGTTGCTGTGCCATTTCAAAGGCGACCATGCCACCCACGCAGAAGCCGGCCAGGAGGTAGGGGCCGCGTGGCTGGCGGCGGCGAATCACCTCAAGATAGAGCCGGGCACGCTCGGGGACCGAGAGAAAGCTCTGCCCATGCTGGGGCAGGCGCGACTCAACGCCATACACGGGGCGGTCGGCTCCAAGCAGCAGCGAGACCTCGCGCAGGGCAAGGACGCTGATGGCCCGTCCCCCGGGGATCCAGAAGAAAGCGGTGCGCGCCTGCGTGCCTTCCGCGGGCTCCTGCAGTGTGACCAGGCGGTGCTGCGACTCGGGCCCATCTTCGGGGGCTTTGGCCTGCTCGGTTGAAGGAGCCAGGAGGGTAGCGAACTCGGCGATGGTCGGCAGCTCAAGAACGGCATTGAGCGGCACCTCCTTGCCGAAAGCTCGCTCAATCCTTGTGCCAATGCGCACGGCAAGCAGCGAGTGTCCGCCGAGATCGAAGAAGTTCTCATTGCGGCCCACCTGCGAAACCTGCAGAACGGCCGACCATATCTCGGCGAGCCTGGACTCAGTCTCTCCTTGTGGTGGCTGGTAGGCGGCTGCATACAGCCGGGGCGCTGCCTCCGGATCGTCGCTCGGAGCCGACGAGGATTCTCCCTCAGGAGGAGCCGGCATCGGATCGCCATCACAGAGCTGCTGCAGCAGAGACAAGTAGGCGTTGGCCGAGTGGTCCAGCTGCGCCGGCGACAGGCTGCGCGACCAAAAACCCAGGCCCATGTGCCCGTCAATCGTCAGCAGGCGCACGGTGAGGATCGCGCCGGGTTCGCCTTCCGCGAGAGCCTGGGTTGCAAGCTCTGCCCAGCAGACTTGAAGGCCAGGCGCGAACGGTTGGACGAGCAAGAGAGGATCGGCGATCACGAGGGCTGGCGCAAGCGAACCGAGGGGCGAAGCCGCGTCCGGACGCGCGGCATGGGTGTCCATAGCGGCCCGGACCGCCGCGGCCGCGGCCGCGAACGTGAGGTCGCCGGACGGATTCGCAGGTACTGTGTCAAGCGACAGCTGAAAGGGCCCGATGGCTTGTTTCAGCTCACTGAGACGGCGGCCGCTCGTCAGCACTGCCGGGGCGGCAAGGCCTGCTCTGCGGCAGTACACGGCCATCGCGGCAGTTAACGGGATGGCGAGACTCTCCTGGCTGCCCGCTTGTAGAAGCCGCTCTTCGAGCTCGCGTGAGAGGAGCCGCTCGGCGTAGCCAGCCGGGCGGCCCTGGTCTGCGGCGACCGAAACCTGGCGAGCCCGGCTGGAAGGCAAGGCACGTTGTTGCTGACGCGTGGCCGCCTCCCAGAGGGTCCAGTCTGCATACTGCAGTCCGGGTTCACGCACTGGACCTGTACTGCCGCTTACCTCCGTGGCATACAGGTGGCGCAGGTCCTCGAGAAGTATTTCGAAGGAGAATATGTCCAGGACAGCAGCGTTCGCGGTGAGCACACATACATGTTGAGTGTCGTGCTGCGCGATCAGGATGGCCCGGAACAGGGCGGACGAGCCCTGGGCACCGGCGTCGATGAGCGCCCCGTTCCGTTCGCGCTCGAGGATCCTGTCGAGCGTGCCGGCCTGCGCGGTCGGCACGCTGCTTCGATCATCGACAAACTCGAGCACTGCGGAAGACTGCTCCAGCACAAGCTGGCGCCATGCCCCGCGCCCGGGTGCTCCATCCTGCTTCCGCAGAAGAGTGCGCAAGGCTTCATGGCGATCGACCAGCAACTCGATGCCGCGGGTAAACGCCTCGCGGTCCATCTCGCCGTCAAACCTGACCACGCGAACACGCGCCAGGGCGCTCCGATCCTCGAGCATCTGCTGCTGCGCGCGGGAGGCAGGGAACTCGTGGCCGAACTCAAGATCACTGATTGTAGGCAGCGTGGTCATCTCGATAGACAGCAGGGAGCAATCGCAGTACCAATATGCGGCAGTGGCGGCTCCACTGCCCGTGGCAACGCAAGTGCCTGTGCTGAGTAAAAGTTGTAGAAGCGCTTGTGCATTCTGCCTGGTGCGTTCCAACGTTGGCGGAGGTCACCGCTTCTGTTGCACTCAGGTGAGGTGCATTAGTTTGCGCAATGCCTCTGCATCGGGCTCGTCGGTCCTACAACTAGATGCCGGGTGCCGGCTTGAACGACACCTGCCGCTGTGCCGATGCCGTACAGCCTGTCTGGCACACCGCTTGCATATACGTGGTCATGAGCCAGGACATGTGTTATCTGCGTCGCGACGTGATGCTCGAGCCTTTGGTCGACGGATGGTACGCGTGGGCGCACCTGATCCCTCCGGCAACGGCAGCGCGCAACCTCACTGAACGGCACCTGCGCATCATGGATTCCTACCTTGAGAACCCATCCGCACACGCCGCTGCGATAGCTAACCCGGCGCTGCTCGGGGGTCCGTTTATGGACTTCAGCGGAGGCCGCGTCGACCAGGTCAAGCGCCTGCGCGATCATACCGTCGAGCACAATGCCGCTGCACTCGAGCTTTCCCGGGCCATCGCCGAACTCGACCAGCTGCTGCGCGAGAAGGCAGATGGCGCCAGCCTGGAGCCGCTCTACGAGGAGGTGCCCGGGGTGCTGAAGGGCTACGTGGAGCTGGTGTACGACCTGAACCATCAGCCGTCGTTCCGGCTGCTGGAGCCTCTGCTCTACCATAGCCGCTTCTATGACGATGCGCGCCAGAGCGTCGCCGTTTCGCTGATTGACAAGGACGACCGGCCGTTTGTGCTTTCAACACCGCGGCTGGGCCACGAGCATGGCCTCGAGCTCCAATTCCCGTTCAACAGCAGGGAGCTCGAAGCGCTCTACCAGATGCGCTCTTTCCCGGGCTCGTTTGCGCACATCTGCAGACTTTTGCATCTGGACGAGCGCAAATCAGCGCTGCTGGCTACCTTTATGACGCCGGAGCCGCCGCCTGCCTACCAGTCCTACCGCGGGGAGGGCGCCCGCTGGCGCTACTTCGGCCACGCCTGCATCCTGCTTGAGACCGCGACGGTCAGCGTGCTGCTCGATCCGGTGCTGAGCTACACCTTTGAGTCCGACATCTCGCGGTACACCTATGACGACCTGCCGCCGACGATTGACTACGTCCTGATCACCCATAACCACCAGGACCATATCCTGTTCGAGACGCTGCTGCAGCTGCGTCACCGCATCGGCACGATCGTGGTGCCGCGCTCCGGAGGGGGGGCGCTGCAGGATCCTTCGCTGCGTCTGATCCTGAAGGCTTGCGGCTTCGAGCGCGTCATCGAAGTCGACGAGATGGATGTGCTGCCGTTTGCCGATGGCAGCAATGGATCGATCCAATCGCTCCCCTTCTTTGGCGAGCATGGCGACCTGAACGTGCACACCAAAGCGGCCTGGCTGGTGCGGATGGGCGAACACTCGTTCCTGTTCGCTGCTGATTCCTGCAATGTTTCGCCTGAACTCTACGAGCATGTACATGCCATCACCGGGGATGTGGAGGTGCTGTTTGTGGGCATGGAGTGCGATGGGGCGCCCATGAGCTGGATCTACGGGCCGCTGCTGACCGTGAAGATGGACCGAAAGAAGGACCGGTCGCGACGCCTGGCAGGGTCGAACTACGAGCGCGCCCGCGATATGGTCGAGCGCTTCGGGTGCAAGGACGTCTACGTGTACGCGATGGGCCAGGAGCCATGGCTGAACTACGTGATGAGCATCAAGTACTCGGACGAATCGCGGCCGATTGTCGACTCAAACCGGCTCCTCGCCCTGTGCCGCGAGCGTGGTATTACCGCGGAGCGGCTGTTTGGAGAGAGAGAGATCCTGCTGCCGGCCACCGGTGCGCGTAAGTCGGGCGAAGCGGGAGGGGCTCAGTCGGCTGACCTGACCGCAGTCGGAGCCGGGCGCGCCTGATGCCAGAGATCGCCATCATCGGCATGGCCGGGCGGTTTCCCGGCGCGAACTCGGTTGCAGAGTTCTGGCAGAACCAGCTTCACGGCGTCGAGGCAATCTCGCACTTCACGGTCGAGGAGCTCGAGACCCCGGCCGATGCCGCGCAGCCCGGGTACGTCCGCGCGCGTGGCGTGATCGCCGATGTGGACCAGTTTGACGCCGAGTTCTTCTCCATGTTGCCGAAAGAGGCTGAGCAGACCGACCCGCAGCAGCGGCTTTTCCTTGAGTGCTGCTGGGAGACGCTCGAGAGCGCGGGCTATGATCCTGCGGCGTATCCGGGCGCGGTAGGGGTCTTTGCCGGGACGAGCTACTCCTCTTACTTCCTCTCTCGCGTGTGCGAGCAGACCAACTTTCGCGAGCGCTACACGAGCCAGTTCCAGACGGGCAACTACACCGAAATGATGGGCAACCACCCGGATTTCGTCGCCACCCGGGTGGCGTACAAGCTCGACCTGCGCGGGCCGGCGTACACGCTGGCCGCCGGCTGCTCGACCTCGCTGATCGCTGTATGCCAGGCGGCGCAGAGCCTGCTCGCCGGGGAGAGCGATATGGCGCTCGCCGGGGCCGCGTCAATTACGTTGCCGCAGAAGCGCGGGTACCTGTACCAGCCGGGCGCGATGGGCTCGGCCGACGGGCACTGCCGGACCTTTGACGCAGAGGCCGCTGGCACGGTCTTCGGCAGTGGGGTAGCGGTCGTGCTCCTGAAGCGGCTGGCCGATGCAGAGCGCGATGGGGACACGGTCCACGCGGTGCTGCGCGGGTTTGCGCTCAACAATGATGGTGCGACCAAGATTGGCTACACTGCGCCGAGCGTCGAAGGCCAGGCCCGGGTGATCGCGGCCGCCCACCGCCATGCCGGGGTCCAGGCGGCGAGCATCGGCTACGTAGAGGCGCATGGGACGGCCACGCCGCTTGGCGATCCGATTGAGCTGGCAGCCCTAGCGCGCGCCTTTGCGCCTGCTGACGATGTGGCGGTGGCTCGCGACGGCGAGCGGGCAAAGACCTGCGTGCTGGGCACAGCCAAGACCAACGTCGGGCACCTGGACGTAGCAGCCGGAATTACCGGGCTGATCCATGCGGCGCATGTCGTGCGCGACGGCATGCTGCCACCGACGCTCCACTTCAGGCAGCCAACACCTCGGTTCGACTGGGCTGCGAGCCCATTCCGGGTCAACACAGGGTGCGCGTGCTGGGAGACAACCGAGGGCCCGCGGCGCGCCGGGGTAAGCGCCTTTGGCGTCGGGGGCACGAACGCGCATGTAGTCATCGAGCAGCCGCCGGTCAGCACTGGTTCTGCAGAGGAACAGCCGTGCCGCCAGGCGCAACTCCTGGTGCTGTCGGCGCGGAGCCCTGGGGCGCTGGCGGCGATCCGCGCGAATCTAGCTACGTCTCTGCGTCGCCTGCCAGGGACCAGCCTGCCGGATGCCGCCTGGACGCTGCAGGCAGGACGCCGAAGCTTCAGGCATCGCGCGGCCTTCGTCGCGGCCAGCATACCCGGAGCGATCGAGGCGCTGGAGGCACTCGATCAGCCCTCGTCCATGACCGGGGTGGCGTCTGCCGGCGACCCGCCGACAGTCTGCATGCTCTTTGCCGGGCAAGGCGCACAGCAGCCTGCCATGGGCCAGGCGCTCTATGCGGCAGAACCGGTCTACCGCGAGGCGATCGACGCTGCGGCAGCGATCCTCACGCCCGCGCTCGGCCTCGACCTGCGGGAGGTTCTTTACCCCGGGGTACGCGACGAAGCTGCGGATCTCCGGCTGCTCGCAACGTCGCTTGCCCAGCCGGCCATCTTCGCGACTGAGTACGCGCTCGCCATGCTGTGGGCCTCGTGGGGCATACGCCCGGCGGCCATGATCGGCCACAGCGTCGGTGAGTACGTAGCCGCGACGCTGGCCGGCGTCTTCTCGCTAGAAGATGCGCTGCACCTGATCGCGACTCGCGGCCGGATGATGCAGGCGCTACCCTCGGGCGCGATGCTGAGCGTGCGGCTGCCAGAGCGAGAACTGCTGCCCCTGCTCGACGGCGCGTCACTTGCCGCGGTCAATGGGCCATCGCTCTGCGTTGCCGCAGGGGACCAGGAACAGACTGCGCGCCTTGAAGCCAGGCTTACCGCTGCCGGCATTCCGCACAAGCGCTTGCACACCTCGCACGCATTCCACTCGGCGATGATGGACCCGATCCTCGCGCCGTTTGCCCAGGTGGTGGGTGGAATCGCGCTGCACCCGCCGCGCGTCCCGTTTGTCTCGACCGTGTCCGGCGACTGGATCAGTGATGCGCAGGCCACCGACCCGACGTACTGGGCAGAGCATTTTCGCGCGCCGGTGCGCTTCAGCGCGGCGCTCGCACGGCTAGGAGAGACGCCCCGCATCCTGCTTGAGGCCGCGCCCGGGACCACGCTCGTGACGCTGGCACGTCAGCAACGCCAGGCGGCAGGGCCGGCAGGCGCGTGGACGATCGTCAGCTCGCTTGGCCCGGCGACAGGCACCCTGGAAGAGCCGGCGGCGATGCAGCGAGGGCTCGGCGAAATGTGGGTTGCCGGTGTCACGCCGGACTGGCCCGGCTGCCACCCGCATGCGCGGCGCAAACGCATTCCCCTGCCGACTTACCCTTTCGAGCGCAAGCGCTTCTGGATCGATCTACCGACCGCGCAGCCGAGCTTGCCGGTCCCCGCTATCGCGCCATCCGCCATCGAGGAGATGCCCCTGATGCCTACCGCTTCCCCAACCGGCCAAGACCGCTTGTCGCGTCTCAAGAACGAACTTACCGCTGCCATCGAAGAGCTCTCCGGGCTGGCGCTTGCCACCGAGGACGCGAGCAGCACGTTTCTTGAGCTTGGCCTCGATTCGCTCTTCCTGACCCAGATGGCACAGGCGGTGCAGAAGCGTTACCGGGTGCGGATTACCTTTCGCGAGTTGATGAGCGGGCTCGACTCGGTCGCGGCGCTTGCCGCGCACGTGGACAGCGCACTGCCGCCGGAGACTGCGCCTTCACCTGCGCCTGCAGCCCGACCCGCCGCGGTAACGTTGCCCGCGGTGCCCGCGCCTGATGAGGGCAGCGCCAACCCGCTGCAGCAGCTCTTTGCCCAGCAGGCGAGCGCAATGCAGCAGCTCTTTGCCCAGCAGATGGCTGCGCTCCACCCGGCCTCCGGCCAGGCGGTGGCTTCGCCCGCAGCGGATCCTCTGGCCAGCGCCGTGCCGCAGCCTCTGGCTCGCTCGGCGGCGCCTGAGGAGTCCAGTGCGCCGCGGCCCGGCGCTCTTCCCGACAAAGAACTCGCTGTAAGCGCGCGGCTCGGGGGCAGTCGGAGAGCTCCAGAAGCGCCGCTTACCCCCACCCAGCAGGCGGCGATCGCGAAGCTGATCGAGAGCTACTGCCAGCGCACGGCCGGGTCCAAGCGCGTTACCCAGGAGCAGCGCGCCGTGCTTGCCGACCCGCGCGTGGTGGCCGGCTTCCGCACGCAGTGGAAGGAGCTTATCTACCCCACGGTTGTCGTGCGCTCAAAGGGCGCGCACCTGTGGGACGTGGATGGCAACCAGTATGTCGATATCCTGAACGGCTTTGGGCCCATCATGCTGGGGCACCGGCCGCTTTTTGTACAGCGCGCGGTGGAGGCGCAGCTTCGCCTCGGCTTTGAGACCGGGCCGCAGACGCTGCTGGCTGGCGAGGTTGCGCAGAAGATTGCTGCGATGACCGGCAACGAGCGCGTCACTTTCTGCAACACCGGCTCCGAGGCGGTGACCGCCGCGTTGCGGATCGCGCGCACGGTGACGGGCCGGGACAAGGTCGTCATCTTCGCGGGCGACTACCACGGCATGTTTGACGAGGTGCTGGTCAAGGGGATCTGGAAGGGCGGCCAGCCGCACGCGCTCCCTGCCGCGCCCGGGATCCCGCGCGCAAAGACCGAGAACATCCTGGTGCTTGAGTACGGCACGGACGAGTCGCTGGCCTGGATCCGCACGCATGCCGAAGAGCTCGCGGCAGTCATGGTCGAGCCGGTGCAGAGCCGTCATCCGGCGCTGCAGCCGGTCGCCTTCCTGCGCGAGGTCCGCGCGATCACCGAGCAGGCCGGTACCTGCTTCATCTTTGACGAGGTGGTCACCGGCTTCCGCGTGCACCCCGGCGGCTGCCAGGCCCTCTTCGGCATCCGCGCAGACCTGGCCACCTATGGCAAGGTGCTGGCCGGGGGCATGCCGGTGGGCGTGCTCGCAGGCAAGCGCCAGTATATGGATGCGCTGGACGGCGGCATGTGGGCATATGGTGACGACTCCTTCCCAGAGGTCGGCGTCACGTTTTTTGCCGGCACCTTTGTGCGTCACCCACTGGCCATGGCTGCGTGCCGGGCTGTGCTTGAGCACCTGGAGGAAAGCGGGCCGGCGCTGCAGGAGACTCTGTCGGCAACCACGGCCGAGCTTGCCGCGACGCTGAACGCGCTTTTTGCCGAGCGCGGTGTGCCGGCGCGTGTCGAGCAGTTTGCGAGCATCTTTTATCTCGCCTTCTCGCCCGAGTGCCGGTTCGCCAGCCTGTTCTACTACTCGCTGCGTGGCAAGGGTGTGCATCTGCTTGAGGGCTTCCCCTGCTTTCTGACCACGGCTCATGCCGAGGCAGATATCGCCTGGATTGTGCGCGCGTTTACCGAGGCCATCGAGGAGATGCAGGCAGGTGAGCTGTTGCCGGCGCACGATGTTCCGCGCACTCCCGCAGTCTCCGGCATGAATGTAGCAGCGTCTGTTACCGATGCACCGGCATCACCTCACCGGGTCGCACCTGCTGCTCTGACGGCGCCGCTTACCGAGGCGCAGCGCGAGGTGTGGCTTGCTGCGCAGCATGGCAAGCAGGCCTCCCTTGCCTTCAACGAATCCTTTACCCTGCGCCTGAAGGGCGCGCTCGACGAGCCACGGCTACGCGCTGCCATTGCCGAGCTGGTCGCGCGCCACCAGAGTCTGCGGGTCACCATCGCGGCCTCGGGCGAGACGCTCTCCTCGGCACCGACGCTCACGCTTGGAGTACCGCTGGTCGACCTTGCGCCACTGGGCGGCGAAGCCCGCGATCAGCAGTTCGGAGACCTGCTGGCTCATGAAGCGCATACGCCCTTCTCGCTCGAGAGCGGGCCGCTGATCCGCATGCAACTGGTGCGCCTGGGCACGCTCGAGCATGCGCTCATCGTGACAGCCCACCACATCATCTGCGATGGCTGGAGCGTCAATGTGCTGCTGGATGAGCTGGCACGCCTGTACGCAGGCGAAACGCTCGCGCCGGCGCCTTCCTTTATCGAGTTTGCGCGCAGTGAGCGCGCGAACAGCGATGACCAGGCCGGCGCGCACCAGGCGGCAGAGCGCTACTGGCTGGGGCAGTTTGCCGAACCCGCCACGCCGCTCGACCTGCCACTCGATCGCCCGCGGCCGGCGCTGAAGTCGTATGCCGGTGCGACCTACCGCACCCAGTGGTCGCCCGAGACAGCGCGGCTGCTCCGCGGCGCAGGCGCGGCGCAGGGCTGCACGCTTTTCGTGACGCTGCTCACAGGCTTCAGCGCACTGCTCGCGCGGCTCTCGAACCAGGGAGACATCGTCGTCGGCGTCCCGAGTGCCGCGCAGGCGCAGCTGGAGGATGGCGCGCTGGTCGGCCACGGGGTCAACTTTCTGCCCATTCGCACGCGCTTGGCCGAGCAGGAGCATTTTGGCTCGCTGCTCAAGCAGACCCAGCGCACGCTGCTTGATGCCTACGAGCATGCGGGCTACACCTACGGCACACTGGTGCGTGCGCTTAAGCTCACCAAGGATGTCAGTCGGCTGCCGCTGCTCGAGGTGCAATTTAACCTCGAAAAAATTGGCGGCAAGCCTGGCTTCGGCGGCGTGGACGCCCAAATTGACGCGCGACTCGAAGCCCAGGTTGAACCGAACGCCAAGGCCGCCGTCAATTTCGATCTCTTTCTGAATATCGTCGACAGCGCGCAGGGACTCACGCTTTACTGCGACTACAACACCGACCTGTTTGACGAGGCGACCATTGCCCGCTGGCTTGGGCACTTGAAGACCCTGCTGCATGCGGCCGCGGCAAGCCCTGTGACCACGCTCAAGTGCCTGCCTCTGCTCCGGGAGGACGAGCGCCGGACGCTGCTTGCTGCCTCTTGCCGCACAGGGCTCGCCGACCTGCCAACGCAGACGGCGTGCGCGTTGTTTGAGGCACAGTGCCGGCACAGGCCTGACGCAACCGCGGTCACCACGGCGACTCGCAGCGCGAGCTATGCCGAGCTTGACCGGGGCGCGGAGCAGGTGGCTGCGTATCTTGAGAGCCTCGGGGTCCGTGCGGGCGACCTGGTTGGCATTGCGACCGAGCGCGGCGTGCCCATGGTCGAGGCGCTGCTCGGCATCTGGAAGGTGGGCGCGGCTTACGTGCCGCTTGACCCGGGCTACCCGCAGGCTCGGCTCAACATGATCCTGGCTGAAACATGTGTGCCGGTGCTGATTACAGATACGGCAAGCGTAGATAAATTTCGCGAGACCGCTACCCACCTGGTGCTGCTCGACCGCGACAGGGACGAGATGGAGCTGGCCACGCGGGAGCGGAGGGCCGCGGTGCTCGACCAGGCAGAGGCGCTCGACCGGCTCGCCTATGTGATCTTCACCTCGGGCAGCACGGGCCGGCCGAAGGGTGTCGAGGTGACCCAGCGCAACCTGGCGAACCTGCTTGTCTCCATGCAGCAGGAGCCCGGCATCGAGGCGTCGGACACCCTGCTTGCTGTCACGACACTCTCCTTTGACATTGCGGCGCTCGAGCTGTACCTGCCGCTGATCTCGGGCGCAACGGTCTACCTTGCGAGCCGCGAGGTCGCCTCGGACGCTCGCCTGTTGCGGCGCACGCTGGAGCAACACGCGTTTACGCGCATGCAGGCGACACCTGCCACCTGGCGGATGCTGCTGGACGCAGGCTGGAGCGGAGATCGCCAACTAACCATGCTGTGCGGGGGCGAAGCCCTGCCGCACGAGCTTGCCGCAGCGCTCGTCGCGGGTGGCAGTGCGCTGTGGAACATGTACGGGCCAACTGAGACGACGGTGTGGTCTGCAGTCGGCAGGGTGCATGCGGAGACTCAAATCATCCGCCTGGGCGCGCCCATCGCGAACACGCAGCTCTATGTCGTCGCCCCTTCTGAGCCGACGCAACTGCAGCCTACTGGTGTTCCCGGGGAGCTTTGTATTGCGGGAGCCGGCGTAGCGCGGGGGTACTACAAGAGGGCCGACCTAACGGCGGAGCGCTTTGTTCCTGATCCGTTTGCAGGCATCGGCCGCATGTACCGTACCGGCGACCTGGTGCGCCGGCTGCCCGACCAATCGATCGAGTTCCTGGGACGGCTCGACCACCAGGTGAAGGTAAACGGCTTCCGCATTGAATTGGGGGAGATTGAGGCCGCACTTGGGCGGCAGCCAGGAGTGCGCGCGTCCATCGTGGTGGCGCGGGAAGATCGGCCCGGCGACAAGCGGCTGGTCGCCTACCTCGTTGCGGCCGGAGAGCCGCCAACGGTCGGCGAGCTGCGTACGGCGCTTCGCCAGGCACTTCCCGAGTTCATGGTGCCAACGCTGTATGTCTTGCTGCCTGAGCTGCCGCTGACGCCCAACGGCAAGGTGGATCGCGCCAAGCTGCCGGCACCCGAGGCCCGCCTGCTGCGGCGCCGTGCCGTCGTTGCCCCCAGCACCGCAACCGAGAGCATGCTGGCGGGGATCGCCGCCGAAGTGCTTGCGATCGATCCGATCGACACGGCAGAAAGCCTGTTTGCGCTGGGCGCCGATTCCATCCACCTGTTTCAGATCCTGGCGCGGGCGCGTGCCGCCGGGCTTGACCTCGGGCTTGAGACGGTTCTACGCCTGAAGACGATCCAGGCGATTGCCGCAGCCCTGGACCACCCACAGATCGAAGAGCTGGTCATGGTGCCGGGCGTTCTCACGCCGGTCCTTCAGCCTGCTGGAGCGCCACCCTCGCACCCCACCATCCGGCGGGTTCCTCGTGAACAGTACCGGGTGGCGGTCGGCAGCAAGGAGGCGCCCGATGGCCTCCCTCCCGACTGAGCAGACGCATGACCAGGCAGCCGATGGCGATTACCGCTTTCCGATGACGCCGATCCAGCAGGCCTTCTGGTACCTGGACCGGGTCCAGCGCGGGAACCCTGCGTGGAACATCGCGGTCCGCTTTCGCGTCGCGGGCCCGGTGTCACCAAGCCTGCTGCAGTCCGCGCTTGATGCGCTCGTTGCGCGACAGGACGCACTGCGCACCACCTTCGCCATTGATGAAGATTCGCCGCCAGGGGACACCCCGGTGCAGGTGGTGCACGCCTCCACGCTGGTCACAATGGAGCGGCATGACCTGACGCGTCTGATCGGCGATGCGAAAGCCGCGCGCGAACATGCGTTGACGATGGAGCATGCCGAGCGGGCCTTTGCGCTAGAGTGCGGGCCCCTGCTACGGGTGGCGCTGCTCGCCCTGGGCAGCGAGGAACATATCCTGCTGCTGGCTGTGCACCACATCATCGCCGACGGATGGTCGATCGGCGTGCTGGCCGGCGACCTGGCTGCGCTGTACGAGGGGTTTGCGCTGAAAGCCGCGCCACGCCTGGGGCCGCTTTCCATCCAGTTTGCTGACTATGCGGTGTGGAAGCAGGACCATGGCAACGGTCCAGGCGCCGAGGTTGACCGGCAGTACTGGCAGTCCAAGCTTGCGAAGTTAAGCAAGTGCGAGATCGCCCTTGACTATCCTCGGCCAGCGTCGTCGGCACACAAGGGGCACATTCTGTCGACGCTGTTGCCGGAAGCCGTCACCACCCGGTTGGCAGTGCGTGCGCGCGAACACGGATGCACGCTCTTTGCCGCCTCCCTTGCCGTGCTCAAGCTACTGCTCTACCGTGTCTCGGGGTGCAAGGACCTGTACGTCGGCACGCTGGTTGCCGGACGGGACCGCGTTGAGCTTGAGCCGCTGGTCGGCGTCTTCGTCAACACCCTCGTGCTGCGGACCCACGTCCAGGCGGGCTCGTCCTTTTTGACCCTGCTCGATGCGGTGCAGGAGACTGTGGCGGAGGCCATCACGCACCAGTCGCTGCCCTTCTCGCAGTTGATGACCCAGCTGCGCTTGAAGCCGCAGCGCGGCTGCTCGCACTTCTACAGCATCAACTTCATCTTCCAGCGCGATTTCGTGAAACCGTGGCAGGGGGCAGGCATAACGATCGCAGCGCTGCCTTCGCGGTCGCCCGGCGCTATCTATGACTTGAACTTCTTCATGGTTGAGCGCGCTGAGGGCTGGCGGTTTTCCTGCGAGTACGATCGCGAGCTATACAAGCCGCAGACTGTGCAGCTGTTGATCGAGCAGTTCGTAAGCGTGCTCGAGCAGGCGACCGAGAACCCGCGCCGCCCGCTGGAGGAGGTGGAGCTGCCAAAAGGCGCCGCGACACCGCTGCCGGAGGGCACGCCGGGGCATTACATTGCGGAGGCGTCGAAGCTCGTCTAGATGCGGCGGCGGGCACACCGCTTCCTGGTGCACGAGGGTTACGTGGCGGCGGGCTTCCTAGATTTGTAACAGTTTCTGTTTCCTACAGGAGCGGTTCGCCGAAGACGTGCCAGCCCGGTTGTTCCTTCTCTATCGCGCGCGCCAGGCCTGCTGGCTCACTGCTACTGCATCTTCGGGCACAGACTCGCGTACCAGCGCATGTGGGCCGATCCTGGCGCGGTCGCCGACTGTCACTGCGCCGATCACGATGGCTCCATTGCCGAGATAGACATCGTTGCCAAGCACCGGGTTCTGGTCGCGGTACTCGCCGAGGCAGACACCTGGGTGCAACCGGCAGTTCGCGCCCACTCGCACACGTGGGTTGATGACGATGCTGCCAAAGTGCACCACCACAAGGCCTGGGCCGAAGACGTGGATAGGAATCTCGAGATTGAGCCGGATACTGGCCCGCATCAGCTGCCACTTCCAGAAAAAGACCCAGAGCTGCCAGCCGCGGCCTCGACGGATGCTGGCAACGTACTCGGTGCGACGCAGCGTGCGCTGCCAGGCGATCAGGGGATAGTGCAGGCGGTGCCACCAGCGCCAGCGCGGCGCCGGAAAGATGCCCTCGCGCTGGTACGCGGCGAGGTCCTGCTGCATCCAGGCATGCAGCTCAGCGCGCGTGCGTGGCGGCAAGGTAACAGGAGGCGGAGCCGCTTCCACTTCGCGGGTCACGGCTGCAGGCATCTAGCGTCCTGCCTCGGCATGGATGGGCGCAGGCACCTGCACACACTGGCCGCCAGGCCGGGCCGCGTGGCGCATGTGGCCTGCCAGGCGACGTGCGGTGTAGGTAGCGCCGAAGGCAAAGCGCATGAGGGGCCCAAAGCTGTTGGCCGCGGCCAGGCCAACAAAGTAAAGGCCGGGCACAGACGACTCGAAGTCCGGCGAGAGAGTTGGGCTTCCGGCCTGGACGCGGACCCGGTCGCGCAGCTCCTGAGAAAGGAAGCGCAGGTGCGCTAGGTTGGGGCGATAGCCTGTGGCCGCGATCAGGTGGCTCGTCTGGTGGCTTTTCGATCCGGTCGTGGTCGTAAGGGCCAGGCGGATGCGGTTGCCTTCCCGCGTGCCGGTGAGTCCGCGCAGGCCGGCCGTGACTGCAATCTTTCCTTCGAAGCGTCCGCGCATCGCCCAGCCGCCTGCCGGCCCCAGGTGCGTGCGCACGATGCTGAGGCGGCGCTTGCTGGGAAGGTGCCTGAAGAGCTGCGGCGCATTTGAGTAGACCCACGATGGCCAGCCCGGGCCTAAACCGGAGGAAGGGCGTCGCAGCCTCTCGCGAAGCGAAGGTGGGCGGGGGGTGGGCGGGCGGTGAAACTCGAGCGCGGAACGGCGCGTGAGTACGCAAACGTTTGCACCTGCTTCCTGCAGCAGCGCGGCCACGTCAATGGCCGAAGCGCCACCGCCGAGGATGGTTACCTCCTCGCCGCGGAACCGTTCCAGGCTGCGGTGTGCGGAGGCGTGCGAGACAAGGTCGGCCGGCAGGTCAGCAAGCTCTGGAGGCATATAGGCAAAGTGGCTGATGCCGACGGCGAGCACAACGCGACGGGCGGCGACACGTTCCTCGCCCGCAACTTCTACCACAAAGGCACCGCCCGGCGCGCGGTCGATGCGCGTCACGTTGCGGGTATCAAGCTCAGGTAGAAAGCGCTTCTGGAAGGCCTCGCCGTAGGCGACGAATGTGTCCAGATGAACGGGGATGCGGCGATCGTCATAGGGCATGCCCTCGGCACGGCAGAAGTGAGCCAGCGTGAGTGCAGCGCGTGGGTCAGAGAGATTCGACGCGAAACCGTCGGACTTGAGCAGCATGCCCGAGGGCATGTGCTCGCGCCAGGTCTGCATCGGCGTTCCAAAGAGGCGCAGGCTCAGGCCCAGCTCCTTCAGGTGCGCCGCAACGGAAAGTCCGTAAGGGCCCGCGCCCACGATTACGACATCGTATGTCTGCATCCTGCTCCTGTCTTTGCAAGCCAGTGATGCATGTTGGCTTCCAATTGCTCGCGAGGTACAACCCCTCTATGTGGCCCGATGATTGCTCGTCACCGTGCAAGGGTAAAGCGACCGATATTACGAGGCGAGGGCCAGTGACCAAACACGTCCTGATTGTCACCACCATCCGCTGGGTCTCGGCCGCGCAGCTTGCGCTGGCCTTCGCCGAGCTCGGCTGGACAGTGGACGCAGTGTGCCCTTCCAGCCATCCGATGGGGCTGACAAGCGCGCTGCGCCGCAGGTATCCATTCCAGGCCTTCCGTCCGGAAGCGTCGCTGCGTCGCGCGCTCCTGGCCGCTGATCCCACCCTGGTCATCCCGATGGACGACCTGGCGGCTGCCTATTTGCGCCGGCTGCACGAAGCGGCTGCCGGCAACGGCGATAGACT
>CAZZYO010000037.1:0-31838 GCA_964658255.1 Candidatus Babeliales bacterium | reverse complement strand
CGCGATCGACGTACCGCGATATCCCAATACCGCACGCGAGGCTAACCCGAGAGACAATGCATGAGCGATAGCGCCATTGACCGCACCTTGAAGAGCATGGTCGTCTCCGTCCAGGAGTACGCGCTCCTCTCAGGCCGTGCTCTCTCGAACCTCTTCCGCCGGCCGCTCTACGTTGCAGATATCATCACCCAGGCCGACTCGATCGGCGTTGGATCAATCCCTATCGTGCTGCTGACCGGCTTCTTTACGGGCGCCGTACTCGCGCTCCAGTCCTCTGCCTCGCTCGCAACCTTCGGCGCGACTGCGCTTACCGGGCAGCTGGTCAGCTTTTCGATGATCAAGGAGCTCGGGCCAGTGCTCACCAGCCTGATGGTTTCGGGTCGCAACGCCTCCGGCATGGCCTCCGAGCTGGGTTCGATGGTGGTCACCGAGCAGATTGACGCCATGCGCGCACTCGGCACAGACCCGCTCAAGAAACTCGTCATGCCCCGGATCGTCGCGACCGTCTTCATGCTGTTCTTTCTTACCGTCCTGTCCGATACAGTTGGCACGCTCGGCGGCGCCGCAACCTCGATCCTGATGCTCGGCCAGGATGCGGGCCAGTACTTCCACAGCGCCTACCAGTCGCTGCAGTTCGGCGACGTCTTCCAGGGGCTCTTCAAGCCAATTATCTTCGGCTTTGTCATCGCGACCATCGGCTGCTTCTACGGGATGAATACCAAGGGTGGCACCCAGGGCGTAGGCAGAGCGACGACCCAGGCCGTGGTGGTCTCCTCCGTGTTGATCATCTTCTCTGACTTCATCATCTCGAAGTTCATGATTGGCATCTTCGGCCGATGACCGCCGCCACGCAGCCTGCTGATACGCGCGCCTCGGACCAGTCACAGTCCTGGTCCGCGCAACACCCAAACGAGCCAGTGGTGCGCTTTGAAAATGTTTTCCTTGCCTTCGGCGGAAACTCGGTGCTGGAGGACATCTCATTCGAGATCGCGGCGGGCGAGACTCGCATCCTGCTCGGACCGGCTGGTGTCGGCAAGTCTGTCCTGCTCAAGCTCGTCAACGGGCTGATCAAGCCGACCGCGGGCAAAGTGACCGTCTTCGGCCAGCGGGTCGACACCATGAGCGAGCGGGACCTGTTTGCCCTGCGAAGCGGCATCGGCTCCGTATTCCAGGAGGGCGCGCTCTTCGACTCAATGAACGTGCGCGATAACGTCGGCTACCGGCTTAACGAAGAGCGCGTGGACGCCTCCGAAGTCGAGGAGCGCGTGCTTGAGGCGCTCAAATTTGTCGAACTCGAGAAGACGGTCACCAAGCTCCCCTCGGAGCTCTCAGGCGGCATGCGGAGACGCGTGTCAATCGCGCGTGCCATCATCAGCCGGCCTGAGCTGCTGCTTTACGACTCGCCCACTGGCGGCCTGGACCCGATCACCTCAACCACGATCATTGAGCTGATCGTCAAGCAGCGCGATGTGTATCGCACCAGTTCCCTGCTGGTCTCGCATCGGCTGCAGGATGCCTTTACCCTGGCCACGCACCACTACAACCAGGAGGCAGGCAAGATGAAGAAGCTACCAGATGGCGCGATTGAGGAGTCGACGACGTTCCTTGTTCTCCATGAGAAGAAGCTCGTGTTTAATGGCTCAACGCACGACCTGGTCCACTCGGACGACCCTTTTATCCAGGAGTACCTGAGCTAGTTCGCCGCCTGCACACCCTCTCGGCTGCGTGCCGGGCGGCACGATCGCGTATGCTTCTTGAGGATCGCAGCCGTTCACACTGCATCCGCAAAGGTGTGGCAGATGGCGCAGCCCTGGACCAGGCGGAAGTTTATCCATCGAGCGGCAGAGTCAGCGGCCGCTCTGGCCGCCGCTTCTGGTGTGCCGTGCATCGGGGCAGGCAAGCCCGGACTGCAGGGCCGGTTCATCACCCATGTCTCGCTCGTGCGGGTCAACCAGATCGAGGTCACACCCACCCGCTCGATCGGCGAAGACGAGTCGCCCGACAACACCACGGCGCACATCCGCTCACGGCGCGAGGCGTTTGCGCGCGGCTGCCCTGGCGGCCGGATGACGTGGGCGATCAGTTGGCTGGCGCTCAACGATCCGCGACGGCAATACAAGGATGCGCGGCGCCTGCTCGCTTCCTATCACGATCAGTATGGGGACGAGATCAGCTTCATCCCGGGCGGCTACTTCGCGCCCATGTATGACACGCGCGAGCATAACCGCGTGACGATCCACAAGGCGCTTGCCCTGATCTCTGACATGGTTGGCGACCGCTATCGTCCCGAGTGCCTGGTCGCGGGATTCATGGATGCCGGAAACCAGGACCATCTCGCCAAGGATGAAGGCATTCACGTCTGCCAGGGACAGATCTGGAGTCAGCATGGCATCGATCACGGGGATGGCGATGGCGGTATCTGTTACCCCTACTATCCGAGCCGCCAACACTACCTCAAACCGGCGCAGAGCGAGCCAGACCGCATCGACTGCGTGTGCCTGGATGGATGGACGTGCGACTTCCTCGCGGCGCGACGCGAAGGCTTTGCAGGCGGCTTTAACAGTCGCATGGGCGTGGGTCCCATCGAGACTGTCGGCAACCTGGGCGAACACGCAGGCCGCGCCGAGATGATGGCCACCAGCGCGATGCACTTTGACCAGGGGCACGCACTGAATGGCTTCGGCTGGGTGACGGGTATCTGGGAGGTCTCGGTTGGCCACGACGCCGACCTGGCCTGGTGGCTGCAGGCCGCGCGGGATCGCTGGCCTGATACGCAGGTGATGACCGAGGGCGCGTTTGGCCTCGAGTGGCGCAGGCACACGGCCAACAACACGTCGCTCAACTATCGCTTTGACGCGAAAGGTACCGGAGCGCCCGGCTCGGAGAAGAACCTTGAGCTTCGCTGGTTCATGAACCAGGAGTTTCGCCTTGCCCTGCTCAACGACTGGACGACGCATGGTCCAGCCATGGTGATCGACTTTACCCGCTACGATCTGCCGGCGCACGAACCGGCAGGGCTCGAGCGCGAGTGGAGCCTGATGAACGTGCTGAACCAGAAAGGCACGCGTCCCGAGGACAAGCCAATGCGCCTAGGCTCGCTTGCGGCGAATGATCAGCGGCTCATCTACAAGCGCTACCCGGAGTTGAAGCCAGCCTGAAGCTGCGAGCATTAGCCCGGGGAGCTCCTTGCAACTTGTCTCCTGGCAGCGCGTCTAAGTCGGTAACTTGCCTATGCACTTTCCTAAACTGCAGCGACGACCAGAGCTGGACGCCCTCCGCGGCCTTTTCCTCGTCTGGATGACGCTGACGCACCTGCCCACGCGCATGAGCGACTTTGTGAATCAGCCGCTCGGCTTCGTCTCCTCCGCCGAGGGCTTTGTGTTTCTCTCGGCGCTCCTGGTCGCGCGCATCTATGCGCGGCAGGCTGCGCTCGACGAGGCTGGTTTGCGAGCCAAGCTCTGGAAGCGGGCACTCAAGATCTACGGGATTCATCTGCTCATGCTGGCGTTTGCATTCACCTTAGCCGCAGGGCTGGCAGTGATGACACACCGGGCGGCCATCTACAACCTGCTGGATTTCTATCTCGCGCATCCATGGACAGCGATCGCCGGATCGGTGCTTCTGCTCTACTGCCCGCCGCTGCTCGACATCCTGCCGATGTACGTCATCTTTCTCGCAGCAAGCCCGGTGGTTCTCTCAACGGGTGTGCGGTTTGGGTGGCGGAAGCTGCTTGCGGCAAGCGGTGCGATGTGGCTGGCCGCGCAGCTCGGTGGGCGCGAGTACCTCCATGCCCAGGTTGTTCGATTGACGCACCTGAACATCCCGCAGCAGGAAGCCGGCGCTTTCAACCTGCTGGCCTGGCAGGCGGTGTGGATGGCCGGCCTGTGGATCGGCGCCAAGTCGGCCGAGGGAGACGTGCCCCTCAAGCGCCTACCCACCTGGGCGGTGGCGCTCTCGGCCGCCACCTGCATCTTTTTTCTCGGGATTCGGCATGACTGGCTGGGGTCAACGCTCACGCAGCAGACGCTCGCCTTTGCGCTCGACAAGTGGCATATCGGCCCGCTGCGTGCCGTCAACCTCGTCGCGTTTTCCGTCGTCTTCTACTGGCTGCGCCGCATCCTTTTGCCGCTGGTCGCGGTCGAGCCATTCCTCACCCTCGGCAAAGCTTCGCTTGAAGTCTTTTGCGCGCACATCATCTTCGTCTTCATCGGGCTTGCGCTGCTTTATAACGATGTTGAGCAGTTGCACGGGATCACGGCATTTGTGCTGCTTGCGGTTACCTTTTCGGGACTCTTCCTGATTGCAGCAAATGAAGTACGCAAACGTACTCGCGATAAACTGCAGAACAATCGGGCGTCTCAGCCGGCGCAGGACAGTCAAGACGCCCGCGCAAGGGCTGCCGCAAGTATTTGACCGCGGCACACCGTCCGCCACTGGGATAGTCAAGGCCCGCCATCAAGCTTGCAAACGGTATCGTCATCTTGAACGCGGTAGCGGATCTACGCTTGGCCTCTCTCCTAGCAAGGGCAACCGCAGATCCTTCGTTTCGCTCGGGATGGCAACCCACGGGCAGCAGGACCAACTCTGGCGCCGGCAATTCGACGCTCACGCTCAGACGGCGACTGTAAACGTGTCTTCCGAGCGCGTGACTGCCCGGTACATCGTATCCCGCTCGAACGGCACGCGTCCGGCAGCCGTGATCAACCGCACCAGCTCTTCACGCCGCATCCCCTGCGGTGTCGTCGCGCCGGCATCGTGATAGATCTTCTCCTCGATCACGGTGCCATCAATATCATCAGCGCCAAAGCGCAGCGCGATCTGCGCCATCTTGGCTGAGACCATCTGCCAGTAACTCTTGATATGTGGGAAGTTATCAAGCATCAGGCGACCAATGGCAATCTGCTTGATATCCGCCATCCCGGTGGTGCGGGGCAGATGCCCCAACGCCGTGTTGTCTGGATGAAAGGCCAGCGGAATAAAGGTCTGGAAGCCGCGCGTGCGATCCTGCACCGCGCGCAGGCGCACCATGTGGTCGATGCGATCTTCCTCGTTCTCCACGTGCCCGTAAAGCATCGTCGCATTGCTCTTGAGTCCGAGCGAGTGGGCGAGCTCTGCCGTTTCAAGCCACTCGGAGCCATCTATCTTGTGGTCGCAGATGATATGCCGCACGCGATCAGCAAAGATCTCCGCGCCGCCGCCGGGCATCGAGTCTACGCCTGCTGCGATCATCCGCTCTATGGTCTCGCGTATCGAGAGCTTGGCACGTTTGGCCAGAAAAGCTATCTCGACCATGGTGAAAGCCTTGATATGTACCTGCGGAAAACGCACCTTGAGGCCGGCGACCAGATCTAGAAAATACTCGAGCGGCAGGTCAGGGTGTAGGCCGCCAACGATGTGAAACTCGGTCACTGCTTCGGAGTACCCTGAAGCAGCCGTCGCCCAGGCCTCTTCAAGCGCCATGGTGTAGGTGCCCGGCGCATCCTTCTTGCGGCCAAAGGCGCAAAGCCGGCAGGAGGCGACACAGACGTTGGTCGGGTTGATGTGGCGGTTCACGTTAAAGTAGGTCAGGTCGCCGTGCAGGCGCTCACGCACGTAATTGGCCAGCCAGCCTATGGCGAGGATGTCGGGCGAACGATAAAGCGCCACCCCGTCATCGAAGCTCAGCCGCTCACCCCGCAGCACCTTGTCCGCAATGGGCTCGAGCGCGGCATCGTCGGTAGCAAAGGGACGTCGTAGTTCTGTCATCGCAAGCATCACCTTGTATGATACGCGAGCGCCGGCCTTGCTTTCGGCCGCAGGTGCGTCGCGAAGCGACCCGCTACAGGCGGATCAACAATCGATCGTAACTGGCGATAGAGAACCTCCGGAGACATTGAGGCTGGTACATTCGTCAAGTAGCGGTGTGAAAGAGGTACGCTTGCGGAGATACATCCTGCGAACCCAGTGTAAGGCTCATCGCCGAAGCTCGCTTCATACGTCTTTGCTTTGCCTGGTAGCGCTTGCCGTGTTGCCGTCACTGTTTGCAGGAAACCAGGCAGCCAGCTTTCCCACCTTAAGCGCCTACTCGCTCGACAAAACCAGGATCACTCTTCCTTTGCAGCTTGAGGGCCAGGTGAATCTTTTACTCCTCTCGTTTGCGGCCGACCAACAGAATCAGCTGGAGACCTGGAGCGCGACAGCGCAGGCGCTTCAGCACACCAGGCCCGGCTTCCGCGCCTATCGGCTGCCCGTCGCCGACCAGGAGAACGCACTGTTCCGCTGGTGGCTGACTGCTTCCATTCGTTCGGAAGAGACAGATCCGGAAGCCTGGCACTGGGTAGTACCGATCTTTGTCGACAAGCCTGGCTTTCTCGCCCACCTGGGCATCGCCGACGAGAAGAGCGTGGTCGCGTTGCTGGTCGACAAGACCGGGCGCGTGCTCTGGAGGGCAACGGGGGTCTCGAATGCTGAATCGCGCGCCGGGCTTGCCGTGGCCGTCAGTGCGGCAGCACGCTAAAGCTACCGGAGCTCGACAGAGTGCGCTCCCTGACAGTGTTGGATCGGCTACAGCGGTTGGCTCAACGCTCGCTTCCGGTCTCCGCTTCCGCATGAACGCGAGGCGAGCTGCTAAGGCTTAGTTCCATGGTAAGCGCGTCGATTCGGCCAAGGTAGTAGCCAGGAATGCGACCGACCTCCCTGAAGCCGAAGCGAACGTAAAATCCGATCGCATCTGCATTGTCCACTGCTACTTCAAGCCGCAGCGCTTCGGCTCGAAGCTCTTTGGCTTTGGCGATCATCCAGCGCATCAGGCGTGTGCCGACGCCTTGCCGCCGGGCTGCGGGTGACACATCAATCGTGACAAGGTGAAACGTGGGCCGCCCACGATGACGCAGGGAGCGCCCGATGGCAAAGCCGAAGAGCTCGCGGGTGCGGCTGAACCGGGTGGGGGCGCTCTCGACCATCACGGAGAAGCCGCTCGGGTGTTCGAGAAACGCTGCCAGCTCCGCACGCGTGTAGGCCACGCCCGGATGAAAACATTCCTGGTCAAGCGCGAACAGGCGGTCGAGGTCTGCATCCCCTGCCGACCCCGCCGCCTGCCACTCGCGCTCTCGCAACAATGCAGCTACTGGGCGCCTCCGACAGGGGTACCGGCTGCCGCTTCGGGCTCTACCACCACGCCGTCAAACAGCGAGGCTCCGACCAGCCGCCCGTTCTTGGAGTGCACCTCGTGCACCTTCCAGCCGGCGTCCCACCACTTCCACTGGCTGTCGGTGCCATCGACGCCAAAGATCATGGTCGAGCTCCGCGAGGTCACCAGAACCCGCTTCAGGTCTGCATCGTAGTTCAACCCGCTGATCTCGCCAAGGGGAAGCTTTTCGATCTGCTTCCAGCTTCCGCCCAGGTCCTCACTGTAAAAGAGGCCTTCGCGTCCGCCTACCCAGAGCGTGTGGTTTGCTGAGACGACCAGGGCGCGTATCCCGGTCAGCTTCTCTGGCAGCGGCACCTGCTTCCAGGCCTTGCCTGCGTCTTCTGAGACCATCAGGCCATCTCTGCGTGAGGCGATGACGACCGCATCATGCGCGTTGACGAACTGGTAGTCGCCTGGGGCAACCGCCGCCATCTCCCAGCTTTTACCCAAGTCCTCGCTTCGGTAGACACCGCCTGACGTGGCTGCGTACCAGGCCGGCCCGGCGAGTGATAGGGCATTGACCCGTCCATCCACGGGCGTGCCCTTGCCAATCTGCTCCCTGGTAGCTATCTCAGTCCTCGTCCTGTGTCCAGGAGCCTTGGCCGGGCGCTTGCCGGCCGTACGCACCCGCACCTGTTTCTCTGTCCGGGTGATGGTGTCGTTGTCCGGCGCCCAGCTCGTTCCGCTCCAGCGGAAGATGCCGTGAGCGGTACCGGCGAGCACGGTTCCATCCTCAGCCTGCGCGAGTGTGAAGACGTCGCGGCCCTCCAGACCGTCGGCGCGCTGCTTCCAGTTGGTCCCGCCGTCTTCCGAGACAAAGACGCCGCCATAGATCTTGTCGTTCAGCACGCCGGCATAGATGGTTGCGGGCGCCTTGTTGTCCAGTAGCAGCGTCTGGACCAGGCGTTGCGAAAAGCCCGTGTTCGAACCCTGGAAGGTCTTACCGCCATCTTCGCTTTCAAGCACACCGCTGCGGTCGGTTGCAAGCAGCAGGTGCTGGTCATTCTTGGGGTCGACATAGACGTCGTTGATGATGACGTCCGGTCCCGTAAGCCGGGTCCAGGCTGTCCCGCCATCTGCCGTCTTGTATAGGCCCTCTGTCGTACCGGCGTAGACAATCTTGCGCTCGGCCGGATCCTGCATCAGCACCCGTGTGCGACGCGCAGTGGATGGGATTCCCTGCACCTTGTGGAACAGGCCGCCGCCGTTCTCACTCTTGTAGATCCCTGAGCAGGCGCTCGCATAGATGATCGACGGAGCGCCCGGATCGATGATGATGGAGAAAACGTCCGAGTCATCGATCAGGCCTTCCTTGACATTGGCCCAGTGTTGTCCACCGTCGGTCGTCTTCCAGGGCAGATGCCAGGTGCCGGCATACATCGTATTCGGGTCGGTCGGGTCAATAGCCACCGACTCGACCTCGTGCAGCTCGTTTGAGCCTGCGGGTGAGATCTTCGTCCAATGCTCACCGCCGTCCTGGGAGCGGAAGACACCCTCGACCGTGCCCGCAACCCAGACCTTGGCGTTTGATGTAGCCTGCGCCAGGGCCCGAACAGACTGGCCCGCCATGTCCTTATTCTCGGCCCAGTGCTGCCCGCCGTCATGAGAGAAGAAGATGCCGCCGCCGCGCTCGTCGACCTGAAATGCTCCCGCGAGGACGGTCTTTGAATCCGCTGTGTCGACCAGGATGTTATCAACGACCAGGTTATCTCCGGTGCCAAGCTTGGCCAGCCGCTGCCAGCTCGAGCCGCCATCTGCAGTCTGGTAGATCCAGCTGCTGGTTGTACCCATGTACAGGTGACGCGGATTACCAGGCTCGGCCGCCAGGCTGCGGGCGTCGCCTCCATATGGACCCACTGCATTCCAACGGGCTGCCCATGCGTGCCCCGTATGTATCAATCCCAAACCAAGCGCCGCCATCTGCACCCAGCGCCGTACCTGCTGTCCATCCTTGATGTGCATTGCTATCCTCGCCGGAGACTGGAGAGACAAGCCTGTGCTGCCTGGCCTGCTTCCCTCTTTGCCCGGTCTTATCTCTACTTCAACTATCGGCAGGAAAAAGGGCTGGCCGATGTTCTGGCCAGCCCTTTTTTTCAAAACCTGGGTGGTACGCCCACCCGGGCGGTTCGCTTACTTGCTCTTCTTGCGATGGTGGTGCTTGGCGGCGACTGCGGTACGGGGCTGGGCAGTGACTGCATCACTTACAGCCGTCGTGCCTGGGTTGTCCGTGTCGAAGTTCGCGCCTGCAGGTACCAGGTAGTTGTCCACCTCGTTGGCTCCCTTGGTACCGGTGCGGACCGAGATGCGCGATGCATCAATGCCCTTCTCCTTGACCAGGTAGTCCTTCGTGTTGACAGCGCGCTGGGCTGCAAGCTTCGCAGGATCCATCATCGCGGCCTTCTTGTGCTTGCCCTTGCCCATCGGCATGGCCATGTCAGAGGTTGCGGCGTTGCCAACCACGACCAACGATGCGTCAGCGGAGCGTTGTGCGTTGAGGGTCACGTCGTCAAGGCAGGCCTTGGCTTCGTTGTCCACGCGTGCCGGGCGCTTCTTGTCGCGGTCGAAGGTGATCGAGCAGAGCGTCGAGGTCTTCGGTGCCGGGGCAGGCGGTGCGCTTACGGTAACGGTGGTTGTTGACGAGGCAGTCTGACCCTTGTCATCAGCCACGTTGCAGGTGACGGTGATGGTGCCAGCCGGGGCGCCTGCGGTTGCCAGGGTCGCCGTGTTCGACGTGCCACTGATCTGACCAGCGGAGGCCGAGTAGCTGTAGGTGAGCGGACGGTTCTGCGGGCTGACACCCATCGCCGTGATGGTCGAGCTGTCGCCCGGGTTCACAGTGGTCGGGTTAGCCGAGCAGGAGAGTGTTGGCGGCTCGAACTGCTTGACGGTGAAGTTCGCTGTGCAATCAGCAAACTGACCAGGCTTTGCGCCTTCAGAGACGTGACCGGTAACGGTGTACTGACCCGGCTGCAGGGTGGTCGTGTCTACCGTGGCGGTCGAGTTATCACCCTTGACGGTGACGCCCTGTCCAGCCCAGGTGTAGGTCGCAGTCTTCTTCGGGTTCAGGTTTATTGCCGTGCCGGTGATGGTGACCGGATCACCCGGGAAAACAGACATCGGGTTTACAGCGCAGGTGTAGGTGACCGGCGGCGGCGGGATAATGTTGCCAAACTTGAAGAGCAGGCCGGAACTCAGCTCAGCGGACTTGACGTTGGCGCGACCACCGGTAATCGCCTGCGGACCGAAGTCAGCATGCACGTAGAGGAAGTCAGCCTGGAAGAGCCGGATGCCAAGGTGGTGATTAAACAAGGGCGTGTCATAGTCCAGACCGCCGCCTGCCTTCAGTGCCGGTCCCCAGGTCCACGGATGGTAGACAAGAGGCTCTGCATTGGGGCCACCGACGCGCGAAGCGCCCGCTAAACCATGCGCAAACGGCGTCACGCCCATCGCGCTCGGATAGCGGAAGACGATACCAGCCATTGCGTCCTGAAAGGTGTCGTTCTTGCCCAGGGAATGGTCGGCATACTCCACCACGCCGCCTACGTACTTGTTGGCGAAATAAGCGACACTGCCGATGGCGCCATAATCGGCGGACCGATAGCTAAGCGGCTCCGTGCCTCCGGTGCCAAGAGTTGTCGTTACCGTGCCATGAGGAGCCAGGTACGAGTAGCCAGTGAAGATGTCGATTCGAGAGACCGGGGGCGCCATGGGTGCCATGGGCGTAGCCGGCTTCGCGGCCGAATCCTGGCCGTAGAGGCTCGTTGCCCCGAGCCCTACAGCACAACTCACCATCAGGATTCGGCTCAGAGATGTCAATGGAGCACGATACATGCGTCTATCCTCCGCAAACTACTTAGAAAGTCTTACAAAAGTTGCCCGACTAGGGATTCGGTTCCTGGTTGTGCCCAGATGCCTGATTCCGCAGTGGTGATGAACGTAACACACGTTTACTACCTTAGTGCATCTTGAAGCAGACAAGTTGCCTGAATGCAGTAGTTTTTGTCTAGTACCCGGCAAGTTACGTAGAGAACAAAACGGGAAGACGACGCCCCCCGGTGTCCTCATCGAACCTGCTCTCTCTCCTCGATAACATGTTCCACAATCGTACAAAGATCATGGACGATTGTGATAGGGGGTTTCGCGTACAGAGGGTTCCTCGCCATCTGCGCAGAAATGATCGCTGCCGGGCCGGCGATGGGAGGTTTTTGGAGCCGCCTTGATCGGGGATCATGTCGAGGGAGCGCGACCCTGATCCCCAGGCTTGCCAACACTCGGTCAGTAGAGCGCGCCGGGCCTCGACTTACTGGAGGTTGAGCGTGCGACGCGTGGTACCTTTCTCTGCCTGGATCTTTTCCTGCAGCAGGGTCAAGGCATAGATCAACTGCTCCGGGCGAGGCGGGCAGCCCGGCACGTAAATATCTACAGGAACGATTTGGTTGACCCCCTGCACGATCGCGTAGTTGTTGAAGACGCCCCCGGAGGTGGCGCAGGCCCCCATCGAGATGACCCACTTCGGCTCGGGCATCTGGTCGTAGAGCCGGCGGATGACGGGAGCCATCTTCTGCGAGACTCGCCCGGCGATCACCATCAGGTCTGCCTGGCGCGGCGAGGGGCGAAAGACCTCCATGCCAAAGCGTGCCACGTCATAGCGCGACGCACCCATTGACATCATCTCGATCGCGCAGCAGGCCAACCCGAAGGTCATCGGCCAGACCGAGCTCTTGCGCGCCCAATTCAGAGCTGAATCCAGCGATGCCAGCAGGATGCCTTCCGGCTGCTGCTCGCCGTAGGAGACCTCACGTAGCTTTTCGCGGTTCTTTGCGCTCGAGTCGAGCGCGCCGAAGAAGTAGCGGTCCTGCTGAGGCTGAGTACTCATATCGATAGTCTATACGCCCCTGGCTCACGATCGCACCGGTTCTCAGCGCATCGCGGCCGCGCAATTGTTGGGACGAACACTTCTTTGGCCAGGCGAGGGCTGCGGCTCCCCTCGCCATCGCCTGCGAACGGTTCTAGGTGTTTCTCAAAAAGTATGTAAAAGTACTCGCACCGTGGCCTACAACCCTCACACGTGGGCTGTGACAGCAGGCGTGAGGGTCGAGGATCACGCACGAGTTGCACCAGACCTTTCCCTTTAGCACGGAGACATATGCGCGCACGCTCTGCCTGTTGGATCGCCTCCGCCCTGCTCCTCTTCCTCACCCTCGGACACCTGCCACTCCATGCGCAAGGCCCATCCAGCCAGTCAACGCCTTCTGCTGCAACAGCCACTGCCGCCACACCCTCTACAGCCGACCGGCTGACCAAGCTTGAGGCAGCGGTAGCCGACGCCAAGTCCTCAGCGGATAACAGCTGGATGCTCACCTCCTCCGCGCTGGTTCTGATGATGACCGGCCCGGGGCTGGCGCTCTTCTACTCAGGGCTGGTACGCAAGAAGAATGTGCTGGCCACCATGATGCAGAGCTTCGCCATGATGGCGATCATCACTGTCCTGTGGGCTCTGGTCAGCTACTCGCTGGCCTTTGACTCGGGCACCGGCTTCCTGGGCGGCCTGCACCACGTGTTTCTGAAGGGCGTGGGCCTGGCCCCTGATCCGGACTATGCCGCCACGCTCCCGCTGCAAACCTGGATGATCTACCAGCTCATGTTTGCCATCATTACCCCGGCCCTGATCACCGGCGCCTTTGCCGAGCGGATGAAGTTCAGCGCCATGGCACTGTTCCTGGTCCTGTGGTCGATCCTGGTCTACTCGCCTATGGCGCATATGGTCTGGGGCAAGGGCGGCCTGCTCAACGCCTCACTCGGCGGCCGATTCCCCACGCTCGACTTCGCCGGGGGCACGGTGGTGCACATCACCTCAGGCGTCTCGGCGCTGGTCTGCGCGCTGTACCTCGGCAAGCGCGTCGGCTATCCGAAAGAAGCGATGATGCCGCACTCGGTGGTGCTGTCGCTGGTAGGCGCGTGCCTGCTGTGGGTCGGCTGGTTTGGCTTCAATGCTGGCTCGGCGCTTTCGGCTGGCCCCCTGGCCACCAGCGCTTTTGTGAACACGCACTTTGGCGCGGCAGCGGCGGCGATCGGCTGGTCGATGGCCGAATGGATCCGCAACGGCAAGCCGTCTGCCCTCGGCGCCATCTCAGGCGCGGTGGCGGGGCTGGTTGCCATTACTCCGGCTGCCGGCTTTGTCCAGCCGATGTCGGCTCTCGCGATCGGACTGCTTGCGGGTGTCTTCTGCTACTTTATGGTCGTCATCGTCAAGGCACGCTTTGGTTATGACGACTCGCTGGACGCCTTTGGGGTACACGGCGCAGGTGGCACGCTGGGCGCGATTCTTACCGGCCTGTTTGCTTCGAGCACCATCAACCCTATCTTCAAGGATGCCAAGGGCAATCCCCTGCCCTCGGGCGCGATCGAGGGGAATTGGCACCAGGTTGGCAACCAGCTTGTCGGCGTCGCGCTGGCCTGGGTCATCTCGATCGTTGGCACGCTCATCCTGTTGAAGGTGGTTGACCTGCTGGTTGGCCTGCGCGTGACGACGGAGCAGGAGCGCGAGGGGCTCGACATCACCCAGCACGGCGAAGAAGGGTACGACTACGCTGCCTGAACGAGTCGCTGATCTATGAGGTGGCGGTACCCCGGGCCTCACCGACGCGGTTTCCGCTCAGGCGCGCTATCCTGAAGGCCCTGAATCGACAGCAGGCTACTTTGCCCGCGAGGAAAGAGAACGATGCAGAAGATTGAAGCCATCATCCAGCCCTCGAAGCTGGACGCAGTCAAGGACGCCCTGCTCGAGGTGGGCGTAGAAGGTATGACCATTCTCGAGGCGCGAGGCCATGGCCGCCAGAAGGGCCACACCGAGTTTTACCGCGGCCGCGAGTACACCGTTGACCTGCTGCCGAAGATCAAGCTCGAATTGGTGGTCCCGGAGGAACTGGCCGAGAAGGCGGTCGCCGCCATCGTCGGCGCGGCGCGTACCGGCAAGATCGGTGACGGCAAGATCTTCGTCTCCAAGATCGACGAGGCGATCCGTATCCGCAATGATGAACGCGGGTCAACTGCGCTCTAGCTTCAACGGTAAGGCTGAAGAGTGTGCGGCCCTGGCGTTCCCCGGGATCGGCATGGTCGCAGGCTAGCTGGCTTGTCCTCTGTGCAAAGTCACCCGTTGGAAGGACAACTCTTTGGCCGCTCTTCTCCCTGGTGAGCGACGCTTTGCCGTGCTTTCTTTACAGTCCGTTTCTTCTGCTCGAGCAGTGCTCGATTGCTTCCAGAACCAGGCCTTCTACTCCATTCTGATTGATACCGCTCCCCAGGTACCCAAATCCTGGCCCGCGCAGAGACCCCATGAAACTCGATATAGCTCATCTGCAACGGCTTCGCCAACAGCATACCCAGCAGGGTGTTGAGCTCCGCTCCACCTTCGAGCGCACGGGCGACGGCCTGGCCGCGATCCGTTCGCGTACCCAGCAGATCGAAGCCATCCTGCGCCTGCTCTGGCAGGAGTTCACAACGAGCTCGACGGCCTCGCCTGCGCCGGTCGCCCTCGTTGCCACGGGCGGCTTCGGGCGACGCGAACTCTTTCCCTACTCCGACATTGACCTGCTGTTCCTGTGCGCGAATGACGCGGCAGAACGCGACTACCACGACGCTGTCCGCTCGATGACGCAGGCGATGTGGGATGTGGGCCTGCGGGCCTCGCCGGCCACGCGCACCCTCAAGGAGTGCGACCGGGTCGACCCGCAGAACCTGGAGTTCACCGTCTCCCTGCTGGAGCGGCGCTTCCTCACCGGCGACCAGGCGCTCTACGCTCGGCTGGAAACGGAACTGCTACCGGCAGCAATCCTGCGCGAGGTCAACCTGCTGCTCGAGAACGTCACGACGCTCGCGCAGGACCGCCACGCCAAGTACTCGGGCACCATCTTTCACCTGGAACCGAACATCAAGGAGTGTCCGGGGGGCCTGCGTGACCACAACCTGGCCGACTGGCTGCTCCTGCTGACCGAGCTGCAGGCGACCCGCGCGTGGCCGCAGGCTGGCGCTGCCCGTTCCGGCAATGAGGAGTACGAGGCGGCCTTCGACTTCCTCGCGGCTGCGCGCTGCTTTTTGCACTACCGCAGCGGCCGCGACAACAACCTGCTCGACTGGAATGCCCAGGATGAAGCCGCCGCTGCCTCGATCGGTCTTGAGACCGCCGGCTCGGCCGACCCCGCCTACTGGATGCGCACCTACTATCGCCACGCGCGCACCGTCTCCCGCCGGGCCTGCCTGCTGATGGACAACCTGCCGCGCGACCGCAAGCCGGCGTTGCTCACCAAGCTGCGGCGGCGGCGATCCCCGATCGCTGATACGGGCTTCTTCGTCGAAGAGGGCCGCGTGCTGCTCGGCGAGAGCGTGCTGTTGACCGACGCGGATGCCATCCTGAAGGTTTGCATGCACGTCGCTGAGCACGGTGATCGCTTCTCGCAGAACGCAGAGTCGCGCATCTCGGACGCGCTGCCGGCCCTTGCCATGCAGATGCCCGAGGGACCGTTCCTTTGGAACTGCCTGCGCAACATACTCCTGGCCCCGTTTGCGGCCCATGCCCTGCGCAACATGCACGCGCTTGGCCTGCTGGAGCAGCTGCTGCCAGAGTTCCATGGCATTGACTCGCTTGTGATTCGCGATGCGTACCACCGCTACACCGTTGATGAACACACCTTCCTGGTCATCGAGAACGTTCACCTGCTACGGCAGCCTCGCACCGAAGGCGAGAAGCGCTTTGGCACGCTGCTGCCCGAAGTGGAGCGCCTGGACCTGTTCTTTCTGGCCTTGCTGATGCACGATACGGGCAAGGCACGCCGCACGGGGGATCACGCGTCCCAGAGTGTTGCCCTGGCTGAACGGGTCTTTTCCCGGCTGGAGCTTGACCCCGAAGAGTGCGACCTGGTGCGCAAGCTGATCCGCAATCACCTGGAGATGTCGCTTGCCCTGCGGCGCGACATCTTTGACCCGGATAGTGTGCGCATCTTCGCCGAACACACCCCCTCACAGCAGCAGCTCAAAATGCTCACGCTGCTCACCTATGCGGACATCAAGGCCGTAAATCCAGACGCGCTCACGCCCTGGAAGGCTGAAAACATCTGGCAGCTGTACATCGCGACGGCGAGCTTCCTGGACCGGTCGGTCGACGAGCGGCGCTACCACGTGGAGGAAGACTCGAGCGTGCTGAGCCGCATCCTGGCGATCGCGCCCCACCATACCGAGGAGCTCCGGCAGTTCCTGGAAGGCCTGCCCCAGCGTTACCTGCAAACCCGTCTACCGGAGCAGATACGCCAGCACTTTGAGCTTTCGCTTGCTCTCGCCGAACCGGTGACCGGGTTGGCAGAAGAGAAGTCCACGGTTACCGCTCATACCGCGCCCGTCCTGGAGCAAACCCGGCCAGGTGGAAAGGGTGTGCGCAAGGAGGCGAAGAAGGCTCTGCCCGAGGAGCCGGCACCGAAGGCTGCCTCCAGCGTCCAGCTCGCCTTCCGCACCTTGCGTCAGTATGCCGAAGTAACGCTCATCGCCCGGGATCGGCCGCTCCTGTTCGCTGACATGGCTGGCGCGCTCTCGGCCTGGGGCATGAACATCGTCAAGGCAGACGCCTTCTCAAACGCTGCCGGAATTATTCTGGACAGCTTCCAGTTCTCTGACCCCTTCCGCACCTTGGAGCTTAATCCAGGGGAGACGGAACGCTTCCTGGCCAGCATCCAGGCTTCGCTCACCGGCGAGTCTTCGCTGGACAGGATGCTGGCTGCGCGGCAGCAGGCTCGTCGCCGTACCAAGGTTGGACGGCAGACTGGCACCCGCTTCCTGTTTGACAACACGTCGTCACAGCACAGCACTCTGTTGCAGGTCGTGGCCCAGGACTCGCCCGGGCTGTTGCGAGAGATCGCCGTCGCCATTGCGGGCTGCGGCTGCAACGTGGAAGTAGCCCTTGTCGATACGGAAGGCGAGAGCGCGATCGACGTCTTCTATCTGACGCACGATGGCGCAAAGCTCGATGAGACACGCCAGCAATGTTTGTCGAAGCAGGTGCTTGAAACGCTTGCGTCGTGAAGAGAGAGAGAGACGCGCACGTCCTGGAGTCGGAAGCGCTCAGAGAAACGCGCCCCGTGGAGAGGCGCGTTTCCACCCTGCTGAAACACGCAAGCACCTGTCAGGTTAGCTGAAAGGTACCGCGATCGAGGGTTGGCGGGCTGTTAAAGGCTGAGCACAGCGATGCTTCTGGAGCAGGGCGAGGCGTTGAGGCTCGGTGATGGTCACACCCAGTAGCCGTGAGCAGCGGCTACAAAAGGAGACCCTTGCGGAGAGCAGCCCGGCGGCTGCCAGAGCGGAGGTCATGGGTTTGGCGTGAGTCGTGGTAATCATGGCTCATTCTCCTTAAATCGGGGAAAGAATGAAGTGATCACCCAGGTCTGTCGACTAGCGTTCCGCTCCAGATGGAGCAGTTCAGCTGGAACACAGCACTGGTACGTCATCAATCGGCAGGGGTTTGTTGTCAGTGTCTGGGAGGATAAGAGAGCATGATCGTGAGGCCACGATCGCCGGCTTATCCCTCAGCTTCAAATTAAGGTGACTATAGGCTAGTTACCTTTGTCCTGTCACGAGGAAACTCGCCTGTTCTTGGGAAAAACCTCGCTTCTGTTTCGAAGCTTACCTAACCGTTGCAGGTAATTTCCTGGTGCATCCATCAGCCGATGGGTGAGACTGCACATGACTTAGATTTGCCCGGCCCCTGGGGTTTGCCCGGCCCTAGTTTTGCCCAGTCTGGAACTCCCATCAAAGAACTGGCGGCGGTTACACAACTGTTACACGCTGGTGCGGAGCCTGACTGCTAGGCTGAGCCTAAGACTTAACCACCCCAACCTGAGCAGGTGTTACTCGATGTCAGTTGAACTCTTGGAAGGTCATCCAGCCGCAACACTAACGGATGAAGAACTTACCGGCGCCCAGCCCTTTCGCGCCGAGACGGCGGCTCCTGCCGCAGCCGCCGCGCGGGTTGAGCTACCCGTGACCGATGGCGCCGCCTCGCCTGTGAAAAAGCCGCGCGGGGTCAACTGGATTACTGCCATCGCGATGGTGATCTTCCATGTGCTCGCGGTTGCTGCCCTGTTCATGTTTACGTGGAAGGGCCTTGCTGCTGCTGTCGTCCTGTACATCCTTTCGATCAACGTTGGCATTGGCATGGGCTACCACCGCCTGCTTACGCACCGGGGCTACAAAGTTCCGCGCTGGCTTGAGTACGTGATCGCCACCTGCGCGACACTTTCACTGGAAGGTGGGCCAATCTTCTGGGTAGCCACGCATCGGGTCCACCACCAGCACTCTGACCGCGAAGGTGATCCTCACTCCCCGAACGAAGGGACCTGGTGGTCGCACATGGGCTGGATCGTCACAGGCCAGTCGCTGCACGCAGAAACTTCGGTGCTCTCGCGTTATGCGCCTGACCTCTCCCGAGACAAGTTCCACGTCCTGCTGAGCAAGTACCACTGGGTCCCGCTCACCGTGGTTGGCCTGGGGCTGCTGGCATGGGGCGGCTGGCCGGTCGTCATGTGGGGCATCTTCCTGCGGGTAACGCTCGGTCTGCACGCGACCTGGCTGGTCAACTCAGCCACGCACATCTGGGGCTCGCGCCGGTTTGAGACACGCGACGACTCACGCAACAGCTGGTGGGTCGCGCTCCTGACCGGGGGCGAAGGCTGGCACAACAACCACCACGCGCACCCCGTCTCGGCACGTCACGGGCTCAAGTGGTACGAATTCGACCCGAACTACTACGGCATCTGGGTGCTCAAGATGCTAGGCCTGGCCCGCGACGTCAAAATCGCCCAGTACGACCCGGCCAACCCCCGTCCCGCTGGCACCGCCTAACCTGCAAGCCCGCACTCGCGGCAGACAACAGGCATACGTCCTTGAGGCGTATGCCTGTTCCTCGTTGCCCTATCTGCATCTGCCGGCGCTATACTCCAGTTGCGATCACCCCTGAAAAATCATGCGAGTTACCCGCCGCCCGGCCATCGCCATCTTTATCCTGCTCGGCATCTGCCTGGTTGGGCTCATCGTCACGCTGAACGTCGGGTGGATCATCCTGAACTGGCGCCGGCTTCTACTTTTATGGCTGGGCATCCCGGTCTTCCTGGTGCTGATCGCGGGCGTGGTGCTCAACACTGTCTTCCTGGTGCGCGAAATACGTCGCAATGAGCGGCAAAACAACTTCCTCAACGCGGTCACGCACGAGCTGAAAACGCCCATAGCCTCGATCCACCTGTACCTGGAGACGCTGCAGCGGCACAACGTTCCTGAGGCCAAGCGGCAGGAGTTTTACGGGATCATGCTGGCCGATTCCGAGCGGCTGCTCTCGACGGTCGAGCAGGTCCTCAAGGCCGGTGAAATCTCGCAACGCGCAAACCGCAACGCGCATGAAGAGCTGGACCTGGCCGCGCTCACCCGCCAGTGCATCGCTGCTACCCTGACCCGCCACAACCTGCCGGCAGAGGCCATTGTTCTTGAAGCGGGCGAGACGCCGGTGCAAGTCGCCGGAAACCCGGAAGAGCTTGAGACAGCACTCCTGAATGTGTTGGGCAACGCCGTCAAATACTCGCCAGAAGGTGTGCGGGCGACGGTGCGCCTGACGACTCCCGATCCCAACTGGGTAGGCATTGAGGTGTCAGATCATGGGATCGGCATCGCCCGCGCGCACCTCAAGAGCGTCTTCAAGCGGTTCTACCGCGTGCCGAGCCGCAAGGTGCTCAGCACGAAAGGGACCGGACTGGGCCTCTTCCTGGTGCGAAGCATCGCGCGCGAGCATGGCGGCGATGCGCGGGCGCACAGCGCCGGCGAAGGGATGGGCACCACGGTGACGCTGAAGCTGCCACGCCTGCGGGTGATAGGCGAATGAGCGGAACACCGCAGCCTAAATCCTTGCCGCAAGCTTCACTGAGGAACGCTTTCACTTCCGAGCCGAGGATCCTGGTCGTCGAAGACGAGGTGCACCTGGCCGAGGGGCTCCTGTATAACCTGCAGGCCGAGGGGTACGAGGTTGACCTGGCCCACGATGGGGAAGCTGCCCTGGCGCGGCTGCTCGGGCCAAACGAGCCGGGCGGCTACGACGTCGTGCTGCTCGACGTGATGCTGCCCGGCAAGAGCGGTTTCGATGTGGTGGCAGCCCTGCGCGCCGCACACCTCTTCGTCCCGGTGCTGATGCTTACGGCGCGATCGCGGCCTGAGGATGTGCTGCATGGCCTCGAAGCAGGCGCGGACGACTACCTGGCCAAGCCCTTTGACCTGCACATCCTGCTTGCCCGTCTGCGGGTGCTACTACGCCGGATGCGCTGGCAGCGCGTTGCCGGAGAGCAGCCCTCGCCGGGTGCCGATGTCTCCGACGCGGAGCAGCCCGACACCTACTCCTTTGCCGGGGGAAGCATCGACTTCAGCCTGCTGGAGCTCTCGGCGAAGGGTTCTGTCATACGGCTGACGCTGATGGAAGCTGACTTCCTGCGTTATCTGTCGCAGAACCCTTTACGGATCATCCCGCGAAAGGAGCTGCTGGAGCAGGTGTGGCGAGTGCGGGAAGACACAGACACGCGCGCGATCGACAACTTCGTTGTCCGCCTGCGCCGCTACCTGGAGGATGAGCCCGCCAACCCGGCCTACCTCAAGACGGTACGCGGGGTCGGCTACCGGTTCCTCCCGAACGGCGAGTAGATTCGCTGGCCATTACCGGGGCGGTCTCGCCTGCATCTGCATCGTTGGCCGCCCTGGCACGTCCTATCAAAGAGGCGCCCAAGCGCCGGAGGATAGAGACGATGGCGGAAGAAAAGCTCGAGCTTGCGATTGACGGGATGCACTGCGATGCCTGCGTGCGGCGAGCGACAGCGGCGTTGACCCGGGCCGCAGTGGGCGTAGTGGCTCAGGTGCGCGTCGGATCTGCCGAGGTGAACGCGCCGCACGAGGCTGCGCCCGCGCTGTTGGCCGCGCTTGAGAAGGCTGGCTTTACGGCGCGGGTCCGGGCCTAGCCACGTGAGCGCTTTACAAGACGAGCGGCCGCTCGCAGCGTCGCCGGACAAAACGCTGACGCTGCCAGTGACCGGGATGACCTGCGCTGCCTGCCAGGTGTACGTCGAGCGGGTGCTGCGCGAGACGCCTGGCGTCGAAGAGGCCGCGGTCAATCTGCTGACCCATAGCGCAAGGGTGCGCCTGGGGCCGGGTGGGTCTCCGGCCATGGTGGTGGAGGCGATCCGCGAAGCAGGCTACGAGTCTGCACTGCCGCAGTCGCCGGGGGCGGGTGCTTCGGACTCAGCTGCGTCGGACTCAGCTGCAACGTCGTCGGCCAGAGCAGGGGCCGCTGAGGACGGTCTCGGACTGCGCGCAGTCTTTGCACTCAGCGCGGGGGCAGTGTTGATGCTGACCAGCATGCCGATGAGCATGCCTCCGCCAGCGCTCGCGGGTGGTCGGTTCCAGGTATGGGGCATGCGCCTCGATGGGATGGCGAGCGTGGCCGCCCGCGCGATGCCATGGCTCTTCCAGGCTCCACGCCTGGCGCTTGGCCTGGGCATGCTCGCGGTCACGCTCTTCGGCATGGTGTGGGCGGGCGGCTTTATCTACCGACGGGCCTGGGCAGCGGCGCGACATGGAACCAGCAACATGCATACCTTGGTCGCGCTCGGAACGTTAGCGGCTTTTGGCTACTCGGCCGCGGCGACGCTTGGCCCGCGCTGGTTTGTCGCGCATGGCCTCGCGCCTGCGGTGTACTACGAGTCGGTGTTGCTGATCATCGGTTTCCTGCTGGTGGGCAACTGGCTGGACGCGCGGGCAAAGCGGCGGACGCTGGACGCACTGCGCGGCTTCGCGGCGCTGCGGCCAGAGATGGCAAGCGTGGAGCACGCAGGCGGGGAGACCCGGGTACCGGCAGGCGAGCTGGTCACCGGCGACATCGTGATCGTGCGCCCGGGCGAGCGCTTGCCGGTGGATGGCGTGGTGCTGAGCGGCGTCAGCAGCGTCGATGAGTCGCTGATGACCGGCGAGAGCCTGCCTGTGATGCGGGGCGTCGGCGACCGGGTCATTGGCGGGTCGCTTAACCATGATGGCCTGCTGCGCTACCAGGCAACGGCGGTGGGCACGGGCAGCATGCTTGGGCAAATGATTACGTTGATGGAGACCGCGCAGGGCTCAAAGGCACCCATGCAACAGCTGGCTGACCGGGTGAGCCGGATCTTCGTGCCCGCGGTGCTGGGCATCGCCATCGTCACTTTTGCTGCGTGGACATTGATGGCGCATGCGCCTGGCCGCGCGCTTGCCGTCTCAATTGCTGTACTGGTCATTGCGTGCCCTTGCGCCATGGGCCTTGCAGTGCCGGCTGCGCTTACCGTCGCGATTGGACGCGCTGCCCAGCTGGGCGTGCTCTTCAAGGGTGGCGAAGAGGTGGAACGTCTGGCTGGTGTGGATACCGTCGTCTTTGACAAAACAGGCACGCTCACCGTTGGCAAGCCGCGCGTGACGCGCGTGGCCGCGGCAGCTGGCGTTGACCCGGCAGAGCTGCTCCGTATCGCGGCAGCGCTCGAGCAAGGGTCAGAGCACCCGCTGGCTGCCGCGGTGCTCGCCTATGCGGGTGAGCAGGGTGTCGCCGCTGCGACCGCAACTGAAGTGAAGGCGCGGCCTGGTCGCGGAGTGGTTGGCCGCGTCGATGGCCTCTCTGCAGCCGCCGGGAACGCGGCCTTGCTGGCCGAGCTTCGCGTGCCGTTTGTCTTTAACCACCAGAGTGCCGGAACCCTGCTGCACGTGGCCAGCGATGGTACGTACCTGGGAACCCTGATAGCGGAAGATACGCTGCGCCCCGGCGCAAGCGCTGCTGTTGCAGCGTTGCACGGCATGGGCCTGCGCACGCTTATGCTGACCGGAGACAGCAAAGCCGCGGCGCAGGCTGCCTCGACCGGCGCGGGCGTCCAGGCGTTTGAAGCCGAATTGTTGCCCGCTGACAAGGTAGCGCGCATCGCGGCCCTGCAAGCCTCTGGCCGTCGCGTCGCCATGGTGGGCGATGGCATCAACGACGCCGCGGCCCTGGTGCAGGCCGACGCGGGTCTGGCCATTGGCACAGGGACTGACCTGGCGCGCGAAGCAGGCGATGCGATCCTGTTGCGTGGCGAGCCTTCCGAGGTGGTCAAGGCCATTGCGCTTGCCCGTCGCACGCGCGCAGCCATGCGCCAGAACCTGGCCTGGGCGCTTGCCTACAACCTGCTTGGCATCCCGCTCGCGGCCGGCGTGCTGTACCCCTGGACCGGCCTGCTGCTGAGCCCAGCGATTGCGAGCGCAGCTATGGCGCTCAGCTCGGTGAGCGTGCTTGCGAACAGCCTTCGCCTGCGCAGCTACACTCCCAGCCTGTAGTCGAGGCGGTCAGCCCCGCTGCCCGGGCGCGGTAGACTGGAGAGCAGGCAAACCATCCCATGCGCATCCTGACTCGGTACATCTTGCGGGAGATTCTCTCGCACGCGCTGCTCGGCGGCGCCCTGTTCACCTTTGTCCTGTTTACGCGCGACCTGGGCCACCTGCTTGAGTTGATCCTGCGCAACACCAGCTCGGCTGGCGCAGTGTTCAAGATCTTCCTGTTCATGATGCCGAACATGTTCACCGTCACCATACCCATGGCGGTGCTGGTGGGCGTGCTGCTGGGGCTTAGCCGGCTCGCGGCGGACTCCGAGATCACCGCCATGCGTGCGTCAGGCATCGGGGTGTGGAGCTTTGTGCGGATCGCGGCGCTCATTGCAGTGACGGGTTGGGGGATTGGCCTTGCAAATACCCTCTACCTGGCTCCGCATGCCTGGTCTGCGATGCTGGCGCTTGAGGATGAGCTGACCAACGCGCAGGCCTCCTTTGAAGTACAGCCACGCGTCTTTTACGAAGACTTCAAGAACTTTGTTCTGTACGTGGACGATGTGCGATCTGGCACGGGTGCGGCTCAGTGGCGGAAGGTTTTCCTGGCCGACCTGGCTGACCCGACCACGCCGCGCATTACGACTGCGGCGCAGGCAGTGGTGGTCAACTCTGGAGGCGATACCGTCATGATGCGTCTGCGCGACGGCGAGCAGCACCAGGTGGAGGCCAACAAGCCGAACCAGTATGACGTATCGACCTTTGTGCAGACTGATCTACCGCTGGTTACCAGTACAGACGAAGATGCCCGTACCGGGCGAAGCGCATCGCCCGTGCTTTCCCTCTCAAACAGTGAGCTGCGCAAGCGGGCGCAGGGGCCAAGCGGTCGCTGGTACCAGATCGAGCTTGGCAAGCGCTACTCCTACCCTGCCGCGTGCCTGGTGCTGATGCTGGTCGGCGTGCCGCTCGGCATGAGCTCGCGGCGGGGTGGTAAAAGCACCGGCTTCGTGCTCACCATCGCGCTCGTGTTTGTGTACTACTTCCTGTCGTCGGCCGGCGTAGCACTGGCGCGGCAAGGCAAAATCCCGGTCGAGCTAGGTGTATGGGGAGCCAACCTGCTCTTCGGCGCTTGCGGGTTGCTGCTGCTGCAGCGCATGAGTCGCGTGGGTGGCAACCTGCCCGCGCTGCCCGGCCTGGCCTGGCTCTCACGGCCGCGCGCAGAGGTGGATGCCGCTCCGGCGCGTCTGACAGTGGAGTCGGTGGTTGCGCCACGCGAGCGGCATACGCGCAGCCACTTTCCTCTCATCCTCGACGAGTATGTCATTCGCGAGTTCCTCAAGACATTTGTGCTCGTGCTGGTTACATTCGTGATGCTGATGCTTGTCTTTACCTTCTTTGAGCTGCTCGGCGACATCATCCGCAACCGCACGGCGTTCATTACGGTAGGCGCCTACCTTGCCAACCTGACCCCGAGCATGGTCTACAACATCGCGCCGCTCAGCGTGCTGATCTCGGTGCTGGTGGTCTTCGGCGGGCTCAATCGCTCAAACGAACTGACCGCGATGAAGGCTACCGGCATCAGCCTCTACCGGATCGTGGTGCCTGTGCTTGCGATCGCTTCAATCCTTGCTCTGGCGCTGTTCAGCTTTGACGAGCTCTACATACCGCAGGCGAACCGCAGGCAGGAGGCCCTGCGCGCAATCATCAAGGGCCGTCCTGCGCAGACCTTTGAGCGGCCGGACCAGAAGTGGATCTTCGGCATGGAGAAACCCGGCTCGCCGAATCACATCTTTTACTACCAGTTCTTCGACCCGGACAAAGACAGTTTTGCCAACATCAGCGTCTTCGAGTTCGAGCCCGGCAGCTTTACCCTGCAACGGCGGCTCTTCGCCACCTCCGCACACTGGGAGCCGGAACTGCACACCTGGGTTTTTGAGCACGGCTGGCAGCGGCAGTTCTCCGGCAGTGAGGTCAAGAGCTACGCAGCCTTTCAGGTAGCGACGCTCGACCAGGTGCATGAGTCACCGCAGTACTTCAAGAAAGAGACCAGGCAGTCGTCGGAGATGAGCTTTGTCGAGCTGCGGCGCTATATTGGCGACCTGCGCCAGAGCGGCTTTGACACCATGCGTCTACGTGTGCAGCTCAACCACAAGCTTGCCTATCCGCTCATCACGCTGGTGATGGCGATACTCGCCGTGCCCTTTGCGCTGTCGATGGGCCGCAGCGGCTCACTCGCTGGCATTGCTGTCGCCATCGGGGTAGCCATACTTTACTGGGTAGTGGCAGGCACATTCGAGGCGATGGGCGACGTAAACATGCTCCCCGCGCTGCTCGCTGCCTGGTCGCCCGACCTCTTATTCGCGCTCGCTGGCAGTTATCTTCTGCTGCGAACGCCTACTTAGAGCGACAGCCAAGTTCGAAGTTCGAAATCCAGAGAGGAGCACGACCCTGTTCAACGAGTTCAAGCCGCTTGTGCCGTACCTGCGACGCTACCGCCGGGCATTTGTCTGGGGCGGGCTCGCGACCATCTGCAGCAACGCGGTCTGGATCTTTTTCCCGCAGGTGATCCGGCTCGCGATCGATGATCTGAACCATGGCATCACCCACCACAAGATTCTGCTTTACGCCTCCGTGCTGGTCGGCATCAGCATCGCGAAGGGTTTCTTCCTCTTCTGGAATCGCTGGATCATCATCGGCATCTCGCGCGACATCGAGTTCAACCTGCGCAACGATCTGTTCAGCGTGCTTGAGAAGCAGCCGGCCTCCTACTACCAGCAGCACCGCACCGGCGACATCATGGCTCGCATGACCAACGACCTTAACGCGGTGCGCATGCTGCTTGGGCCCGCGATCATGTACAGCGCCAACACTGTGCTGTTTACCCTGGGGTCGCTCTATTTCCTGTTGCGCATTTCGCCTTTTCTCACGCTGGTGGCGCTTGCTCCGCTGCCGATTGCCAGCATCCTGGTGCAGGCACTGGGCCGCAAGATTCACGATCGTTTCGAGCGCATCCAGGCTATGTTCTCTGACATTTCCGCTCAAGCGCAGGAGAACTTCGCCGGCGCACGACTTGTGCGAGCCTTTGCGCAGGAAGAAGCGCAGATTGCCGCCTTCCAGCAGTCCAATCGCGAGTACATTCGCCGCGGCCTTCGTCTTGTCCAGCTCATGGCGATGCTTTGGCCAACGCTCGAGTTCCTGCTTGGCCTGGCCATGGTAATCGTGCTGCTGGTTGGCGGACATGAAGTCTTATCGCACCGCATTTCGGTCGGAGACTTCGTCGCCTTCTCCACTTATACAGTGATGTTGACCTGGCCAATGATTGCATTTGGCTGGGTGGTGAACCTGGTCCAGCGGGGCAAGGCATCGCTGGTGCGTATTCACGAGCTGTTAAGTGCGGTCCCCGCCATTGACGATCGTGCAGCCGACCCGTCGCTTGCAGATGTCACAGTCGCCGGCACAATTGATTTTGACAACCTTCACTTCGCTTATCCAAGCGAAAACGGGTTAGCTGCGCAGGTGTTGCGCGGCATCTCGCTGCATGTACCGGCAGGCACCAGCCTCGCGCTGGTCGGCCCGACCGGCGCCGGGAAATCAACGCTCGCCAGCCTGCTCGCCCGGCTCTATGAAGCACCAAACGGAAGCGTGCGCATCGATGGCAAGCCAGTGTCGGCGTACCCCCTGGACACGCTTCGCGCCAACCTTGGCTACGTGCCGCAAGAGACCTTCCTGTTTTCGACCACGGTGCGAGAAAACATTGTGCTCGGACGCCCTGGAGCCGGTGAGAGCGAGCTCGTCGCGGCAGCAGAAGCAGCGCACATCCGGCGCGAGTTTGAAGAGTTTCCGGCTGGCTTTGACACGAAAATAGGCGAGCGCGGACTCACGCTTTCGGGCGGTCAGAAGCAGCGCTCGGCGCTGGCGCGTGCGCTGATCCGCGAGCCGCGCATCCTTATCCTTGATGACGCGCTGGCAAGCGTGGACACCTACACCGAGGAGCAGATACTGAATGGGCTGCGCCGCGTCATGCAAGGAAGAACCACTGTGCTGATCTCGCACCGTGTCTCGACTATTCGCCACGCAGACCAGATCGCGGTGCTGCTTGGCGGACGCATCACGGAGCTGGGCACGCATGAGTCGCTGCTGGAACAGGGCGGCTACTATGCGAGCCTTTTCGAAAAGCAGATGCTCGAAGAAGAGCTCGCGGTTACGAGTTAGTCCTTGAGCTTCTGGCCGCGTCAATCCTATTGAGGCAAGATGCAGAACGGTGATCGAGCTATGGCCGAGGCGTTGTACTATGCAGCGCTCGATTCGATTGCGGCAGGAGAGCCTGCTGTTGCCATCGAGCAGTGCCACCAGGCGCTGGCGCTTGACCCAGGGCTGCTGGACGCGATGCATGCGCTCATCCGCGCGTACCAGGACGCCGGGCACTTTGACCGCGGCATTGCCATCGCGCAGGAGCTTCTTGCACGCGATCCGGAGGACGTACTCGCCTACACGAGTCTGTCGATTCTCTACCAGCATCAGGGCCGCATCGAGGATGCAGAGGCAGCAGCGCTCAAGGGCAAGCTGCTTGGCTGGAAGCAGCAGCTGCGCGGGCAAGCAGGCTGAGCGCGCATGAGCAGCCTGACTCTCATTGAGCGCGAAGACGACATAGCCGCATCGGCAGCAGAGCGACTGCGCGCGATGTACGACAGGCTTGCGGGCAGCTACGGGCCGCAGCAATGGTGGCCCTCGCAGACGGCGTTCGAGACAGTTGTCGGCGCTTACCTGACACAGAACACAGCGTGGCGCAACGTTGAGCGATCCATCACAAACCTGCGTCAGGCTGCGGTGCTGAGCGTCGACGGTCTGCGTGCGGTCGACACAGAGAAGTTACGTCTGCTCATCCGGCCCTCGGGCTACATGGTGCGCAAGGCCGCTGCGCTGAAGGCTTTCGTGGCGTTGCTGGACAGCAGGTACCAGGGCTCGCTCGCGGTGCTGGCCGCTACCCCTATCGCGGCTGCTCGCGAGGCCCTCCTCGCCCTACCCGGCGTCGGCCCCGAGACCGCCGACGCGATCCTGCTGTACGCGCTTGATCAACCCGTGATGGTCGTCGATGAGTATCTGCGGCGTGTCGTCACCCGGCATGGGTTGATCGATGAGCGAGCGCGCTATGCGGAGGTGCAGCACCTTTCGCTCGATGCGTTTCAAGGCGATCAAGAGACAACGCTGCTCGCGCACTACAACGAGTTTCATGCGCTGATCGTTGAGGTAGGCAAGGAGCACTGCGGCGGCGTTCCACGGTGCGCAGGCTGCCCGCTCAACGAGGAGCGGTTTACGCCACCAGCAGTGCCGGCCACGGCTGCGCGGATCCCCCGCATGCGCCGAAAACAAAAGCAGGTAGCGCTGTGACGCTGTACATGACGCTGTACGTGGCGACGAGCAACCCGGGCAAGCTGCGTGACTTTGCTGTGGCTGCCGCAGGAGCCGGGCGCTGGCAGCTCGAGCCGCTGCCCGGCTTGTCGGCGATAGCGCCGCCAGAGGAGGATCAGCCCACCTTTGAAGGCAATGCTCGCCTCAAGGCTGTCTACTACAGCAGGTTTGCCGAGGCTCAATCGCTGGTCATCGCTGATGATTCGGGGCTGGAGGTGGACACGCTAGGCGGGGCGCCGGGCGTGCACTCCGCGCGCTACGCCACGCTGGGCGGGTTCGCCCGCGGGGGCTCGACCGATGCGCGGAACAATCAGCACCTGCTCACGCAACTTGGAGCTTCGGCTGAACGGCAGGCACGCTACCGCTGCGTGCTGGTAGCGGCACGCGACGGCAAAGTGGTTGCAACTGCAGAGGGCGTGGTTGAGGGCGAGATTCTTCTGGCGCCACGAGGCACCCTCGGCTTTGGCTACGATCCCCTGTTCTACTTGCCTTCGCTGGGGCGGACAATGGCAGAGATCGGGCCAGAGAGCCGGCTCACCGTGAGCCATCGTGGGCGCGCGCTCCGTGCACTGCTCGCCGTGCTCGAGGCCGAGCAGGCAGACAGTGCCAGGTCATAACGAGAGAGGCAACCTTTCTTGACGCTCGCCTCGCCGCGCCGAATAATGGAGGTTGGGAGCGTTGACACTGAGCGCTGAAGGAGTTGTCCATCCATGGTGACCGCCGCCGCACCCGCCAGCGCCGCGCCTGCTGATACCGGCGGCAGGAAGCTTGGCGTACCGCCCCTGCGCGCAGGCCAGGGCCACTCGTTCTTGTTGCGCAAGCTGCATTCGCTTTCGGGCATCGTGCCGATCGGCGCCTTCCTGATCGAGCATCTTGTCTCCAACTTTGAGGCGCTCAAGGGGCCGGCCGCCTACGCTGCGCAGGTCAAATTTCTCAACGCGCTGCCCTTTGTGCGCGTGCTCGAGTGGGCCTTCATCTTCCTGCCCCTCGCCTACCACGCCGGCTATGGCATGTACATCTGGCTGCGGGGTAAGTCGAACGTCGTCTACTATCCCTGGGCCGGGAACTGGATGTATGCCGCGCAGCGTTGGACCGGCGGCATTGCTCTGGTCTATATCGTGCAGCACGTGTGGCGGCAGAGGTTCTCCGGGGTCAGCCTGCCTGAGCATCCAGGCGCGGCCTTCCACAAGGTTCAGGTCGAGTTGCTGCACCCCTGGATGCTGGCCTTTTACGTGGTCGCGATGCTTGCGACCTGCTGGCACTTTGCCTATGGCGTGTGGTTGTTCGCGGCCAAGTGGGGCATCACGCCCGGTGATCGTGCGCGGCGCAACTTCGGCTACATCTGCGGCACGGCCGGGATAGCGCTGGCCGCCGTAGGCCTTGCCAGCATGTACGCGTTTGTAGGCCCGCAGTATCGCAACGCGCCGGCCGATTTAAGTCCCACGCAAATAGAGCAGGGGCCACTTGCTCCAGCACCCGCCGGCGGCCAGACGCCCGCGTCGAACTAGAGAGAGGCACGGTCTCCATGGCAGCAGCATCACCGAGAATCATTGTGGTAGGCGGCGGACTCGCAGGGCTCGCAGCCGTGATCAAGATCGCCGAGGCCGGCGGCAAGGTTGACCTGTTCTCAATAGTCCCGGTCAAGCGCTCGCATTCGGTCTGCGCGCAGGGCGGCATCAACGCGGCCAAGAACCTCAAGGGCGAAGGCGACTCGACTGCCGCGCACTTTGACGACACCATCTACGGCGGGGACTTCCTCGCCAACCAGACGCCGGTCAAAAACATGTGCGATGCGGCGCCGGCGATCATCGACCTGCTCGATCGCATGGGCGTGCCCTTCAATCGCACGCCCGAGGGCCTGCTCGATTTTCGTCGCTTTGGCGGGACACTCTTTCATCGCACCGCCTTCGCCGGCGCCACCACGGGCCAGCAGCTACTCTACGCGCTCGACGAGCAGGTGCGGCGATATGAGTCCGAAGGCAAGGTCACCAAGTACGAAGGTTGGGAGTTTCTCTCGTCGGTGCTCGATGGGCAAGGCGTCTGCCGCGGCATCTGCGCGATGAACCTGCGCACGATGGAAGTGCGGACCTTTGATTCGGACGCGATCATTCTAGCCACCGGCGGGATCGGCGCAATCTTCGGCAAGAGCACCAATTCTGTTGTCTGTACGGGCTCGGCGCAGTCGGCGGTGTACCAGCAGGGCGCGTATTACGCCAATGGCGAGTTTATCCAGGTGCACCCTACCTCGATCCCGGGCGAGGACAAGCTGCGGCTGATGTCTGAGTCCGCGCGCGGCGAGGGTGGCCGCGTCTGGGTGCCACGCAAGCTGAACGATGCGCGCGAGGCGAACTCGATTCCCGAGGCCGACCGCTGGTACTTCCTCGAGGAGTGGTACCCGAAGTACGGCAACCTGGTCCCCCGCGATGTAGCCACGCGTGCCATCCACAAGGTCGTCTACGAGCATGGGCTCGGGATCGATGGGCAGCCCATGGTCTATCTTGACCTCACTCACATCGACGCCGCGACTTTGGACCGTAAGCTGGAAGGCATCCTCGAAATCTACGAGAAATTTGTCGGCGACGACCCGCGCAAGGTCCCGATGAAGATCTTCCCGGGCATGCACTACACCATGGGCGGGCTGTGGGTGGACTTCGACCAGATGACCAATATTCCCGGCATCTTCGCCGCCGGCGAGGCTGAGTATAACTACCACGGCGCCAATCGCCTGGGCGCGAACTCGCTAGTCTCCTGCATCTTCGGCGGGTTTATGGCCGGGCCGAACGCGCTCAAGTACGCGAAGGGCCTCGCCAGCGCGCCGGCCAACGGCGCTGGCGTGAGCGAGCGCAAGCGGCAGGAAGAGATCAACGGGCGGCTGATGAGCTCG
>CAZZYO010000036.1:0-32033 GCA_964658255.1 Candidatus Babeliales bacterium | reverse complement strand
CAGCCCCAACGTGCGCACGCATAGCCTGTTTCTTGGCCATGGTGTGCATACGTGCAGAACCATACAGCCCATTGCGATCGAGGAGCGCCATGGCGGGCATGCCTAACTCAGAGGCTCGCTCCAGCAGCGATTCGGGAAGGGATGCGGCCTGAAGAAAACTAAAGGCGCTGGCCGCATGCAGCTCGACGTAAGAGCTTTCGGCGCTCTTAGTCATAGACGCCTTCCAGCATCCAGTCTTTACTGGCTTGGTCTACGAGCAGCACGCCGACTATAAGTGCACCATCGTCAGCATGTGCAGCAAAATCCCACCGCGTGGACGCCCAGGCCTGGTCGCTCCACCAGCATCCACTGCCGCGCCATGGGCCATAAAGCCTTTCAATCGTGTATCGAACAGCATTGTGCCAGAAGACACGAATGCCCCTGGCCCGCTGCTCGACAAGGACTGTCTGCGGCGGTCGAAACCGTCGTAAAGTGTGTGTGACTCGAGGCCTGGCCTGCCGTGTACTTTGCACGCAGCCTGCAGGAGCCGCAGTAAACTTTCGGATGGAAAAAGCATCGCTCGTATGTGTGTCAGTGAGCATTGCTCTACCGGCTCTCTGCTGACCTACAATCGCGTGGATGCGTGCCATGGTTACCTCAAGCCGCATAGGTTCTGGTAACTGCGGAGAGAAGAGACCGATCTGCACCTTGCTTACTGGTCCTGTTTCGCCGATAAGCCGGAGACCAAGGATGCCTCCTGCAGGAGCATGTGCTTCCAGGTCTAACTGCAGCAACTTAAGCAGCACCTGGCGATCTTCTGTGGGCAGCGCCGGACGCACTTCTCTGCAATGCACTGGTCTTCCCTCGACGTCGCACTGCAGGGTGACAGAAGCCAGTGCGCAGGCATGGGCTCGCACCCTTACAAGTAGCTGGTCGAGCATCACATTCAAAGCAAATAGAAGTGAGTCAAGGGAGTCGACAGGAGAATCGAACTCCAGGTATTCCTCAAAGGACCTGGGATCAGCAATGGCATGGAAGTAGTGCGTGTTTTCCCCACGGGCAAGTGCACGCAGCCGCTTGCCTTCCTGGCCCATGCGTGCGATTAACTCGACCTCTGGTAGCGCAGCCAGGTCACCTAAGCTTGTCACTCCCCAATTTGCAAATAGTTCGGCGTGCTCAGCGCGAAGCGGAAGCACAGACACAGGCAGTGGTGCCAATGCCTGCCGCTCCTCGCCAAACGGTATGTGCGTGATTCGGCAGCGCTGCACAGGCGCCATGGCGGCGACTGCATGAAAGTTGCTGCCTGTGGTGACTCGAGCAGAGAACTTTAGCTCGCCAATCCTGGCAGAGATGGTTTCGACAGCGGTAGCAAGCGGACCAAGTAACTTCGTTGTACCAGTTAGATCAAGAACATAAGCGCAGGCATTCTTATGGACAGGTTCAATCGCCGGGGTAAATGCTCCCAGGCAGTGAAGCAGGGCTGAGCGTGCAGACTCTTCCTCCACCAGCGAACGCTGCACCAGCAAAATGCCAAACAACTCTGCCTCTGCGCGCGGCATACCAGGCGTCATGCCAAGCCGTGCTGCCTGTTTGTTTTGGCTGCAGATTGTGTCGAACGGACGCTCCCCGTCTAATACACCGAGAGGCTGGTTGCCTAGATGAGGCCGCAGCCGCAGCAATGCCTGCGCCGGAAACTCCGGCACATAGATACAGGCGTAGGTTGGCACGGATACAGGTTTCATAAGTTGACGTTACAAACTACTTGTAGCTGGTTGAAGTAGTAACTCTACCGGGCGCCAACCCACGCTGAGGTTGCCTGCCACTGCGCGCTCGACACACGTTGCGGCCCCTTACGCATGGATACAACTTTGCTTTCAGGCTCAAACCGCTGGCGGAGAATCTCAGCCGAGTACCTTAGCCCGGTTAGTACAGTGCCTGCCTCAGGAAGATGCGCTGCGGTGCGCAACACCAGCTCTGCACTGGTTTGTGCTGAAGGATGCTGTGTAAGCAGGACGACCGAGGTACGCGTACGCTCGGCTGCCGCTCGGAATCGAAACCATGTCGCAAGTGGAACCCGGTTGACCACCGATGGCGCGAGCGTGCCAAGGTCGAGCACCAGCACTGCAAATCCACCTGTCTGCAGCAGTAGGTCGGCTGCACGGATTGCCTGATCTAAGCGCTTCCAGTTGTTTGGCTGGCGCGCCTTTGGAGAGCTCTGGGGGGCAGCAGCAGTTGCCTGGCCGGGAGCCGTCTTGACCAAGGCCCCTGCCTGGTGTGGCTTATTCGCTTCACCAACCGCAGCACGATGACTAAGCACATATGGTCCGCGTCGCGCCGGGAGCCGGTCATAGGCTACCTGCTCCACACGATCGGCCTGCGCCTTTGAAGCCTCGTCCAGCTTTCGATTGGCAACTCCTGGCGTGCCAATGCTCTTATCACGGCGGCGCGCTGGTACGCGTGCCATCGCTTCCATGTCAGAGTCCAGAAACGAGACGACCGCGGTTGATAGTCCACGCGTTTCTCCCCTCGGGTGGGGGCTCCCACAGCCTCCTCCGATCGCCGGACTATCCTCACAGTTGGGCCGCGCGTGCACACGAGCAGGTAGCTGCGCAGCTGGCGCCTCGTCTCCACACCGCACCCAAAGCAACCGCTCCAGGTCAACCTGGTTAGCCGCCGCAGACTCTGGATCAAAGCTATCTGCGACGTCGACCCACGCACACACGTTGCCCTTGCCAGTGCTCTGCGACACGAACGCCTGGGCGTAGGAGGCGCGTCCGCTACCGAGTGTGCCTACAATTTCGGTGATCGCCCCTACCGGAAAGCCACCGCCCAGCATCGCATCCACCTCTGCGATGCCTACAGGCGCAAGGTCGCGCTGCAGTCGCGCCATCGGCGTCAGGGCAGAAGGGATCCTGGTGGCGAGTGCGCCTTCAATCTGTGCGCGGACCTGGGCTGCGGCTGCGTTCTTCATTCGCCTTATCTTCGCCTACGTACTACAGGGTGTGTCAACGTCTTGAGCACTAAAGTTAGGGCAGCCTACTGGTATGTTGCTCAAAACAAAAGAGCAAAAACATTCCGCCCAGGTGAGGGCAGGAAATCAGCTGCTTTGCTCGATTGTGCAAAGGAGAGGCGAATCCAGAGCAACGACCAGGTCTTCGCTGAGCCGGCAAAAGGAGTAGGCTGGACCGGTGGCAACACTCGACGACGCCGAAACTCTCACGATTGACGGGCATCAAGTTCGCATTTCGCATCCGGAGAAGCTCTACTTTTCGCGCGAGATTCAACTTACCAAGCTCGACCTGGTGCACTACTTTCTTGCTGTCGCTCCGGGCGCACTTACCGGCATCCGCAATCGGCCGATAGTCCTCAAGCGCTTTGTAAATGGGGCTGAGGAGGAGCCGTTCTACCAGAAGCGCGCACCCTCAGGGCTTCCGCCATATTTGCGAACCGCGACGCTTTCGTTCCCTTCCGGCCGCACGGCCGAGGAGGTCGTAGTCGACTCCTCGGCAGGCCTGGCCTGGGTCGTCAATCTGGGCTGCATGGAGCTGCACCCGCACCCGGTGCAGGCCAGCGACCTTGACCATCCTGACCAGCTACGGGTCGATCTCGACCCTGGTCCAGGGGTCAGCTTTGACGACGTTCGCACGGTCGCGCTTGAGACCAAGGCGCTGCTCGATACGCTCGGGCTGGAAGCATTCGCCAAGACCAGCGGCTCTCGCGGCATGCACATCAATGTGCCTATCCATCCGCACTGGAGCTTTACCGAGGTTCGCCGTGCCGCGCTCGCGCTGGCCCGTGCAGTCGAGCGGCAGGTGCCGGCGCTGGCCAGTTCAAAATGGTGGAAGGAAGAGCGGCATGGGGTTTTCCTGGACTACAACCAGAATGCAAAGGACCGCACTACCGCTTCGGCTTACTCCGTCCGCCCTCTGCCTGATGCGCGCGTCTCCATGCCGCTTGAGTGGTCTGAGGTGTCGGCGTGCGACCCGTCTGCATTCACCGTGTTGACCGTGCCGGCGCGGTTTGCCCAGGCAGGCGACCCGCATGCGGGCTTTGGGCAGAACCGGGGCAGCCTGGATGCCTTGCTGGACCTGGCCGCAAGGGACGAGGCAGAGGGCCTGGGCGACGCACCGTGGCCGCCGCACTTCGCCAAGGCTGCAGGAGAGGCGCCAAGGGTGGCGCCATCGCGAGCGCGCCAAGCTACATCCAAAGCACCGGCCAAGGCGGCCCGCTCCCGCATGCCGATGCTCACCATCGCTCAATCGCCTGACAAAGCCGCAGCGCTCCAAGGATTTGAACGCTGGAAGGCGAGCCATGTCGAGGCTGCAGCGCTGCTGGCCGAGGACGACGTGCTAGTCGACCGGATGCGTGGCTCGTCGTACATCTGGTACAGGATTCGCGTGAACCTGCGCAACGTGCCGGAGACATTACGACCCGAACAGCAGAACCCCGACCCGGACGATGACCCTACCCGGGTGCGTTCGTAACTCGTAGCGTTGCCTATCGATTTCAGGAGCCGTGCGCAAATACGCTGGCCAGCTCTTCAGGTGGCACCACCTCTAACTGCGCATACGTGCAGTCAGCAGGTGGCTTGTCGACGCGCCACCGCCGAAACTGCGCCATGTGCCGAAACCGATCGCCCTGCATGTGCTCGTAGGCCACCTCAAGCACCAACTCCGGTCGCAGCGGCTGCCAGGATAAATCCTTGCCGCTGTTCCACCGGCTTACGCCGCCAGGCATGCGCTGGTCCCCGGCGCCGGCGCCCCAGGCAGCCCATGGATGGTTGGCGGCCGCGCCCTCGCGGTAGGGAGCGAGAAAGCTGACCAGCGCCCGGCGCTCGGCCATAGGAAAGCTGGCGCACACGCCTACGTGCTGCAGCCCGCCTGCTGCGTCATACAAACCGAGCAGCAGCGAGCCGACAGCCTCACCCTCACCCTCCTTGTGCCAACGAAAGCCAGCCACAACGCAGTCGCAGTCACGCTCATGCTTCACCTTCAGCATGACGCGCTTGTTGGCCTCGTAGGTTGATTCCACCCGCTTGGCCATGACGCCATCAAGACCTGCGCCTTCAAATCGACGGAACCAGTCTTCGGCCATCGCGTGACTACGCGTAGAGGGGGTGAGATGGACTGGCGGCCGCGCATGGGCAAGCACCTCGCCGAGCATCCTGGAGCGTGTCTCGAATGGCTGTGCCCTCAGGTCGTTCTCGCCCAGGCATAGCAGGTCAAAGAAGACGGCGGAGGCGGGAGTCTGCGCAGCCAGCAGCTTGACGCGCGAAGCTGCGGGGTGGACGCGCAACTGCAGCGCATCAAAGTCCAGCCGGCCTCCGGCAGCGATGACAATCTCGCCATCAAGCACGCAGCGGGCAGGCAACTGTTCAAGAAGGTTGGTCTCGAGCTCAGGAAAGTAGCGGTTGAGCGATTTTGCATCACGGCTCTGGATGAGGATCTCGTCGCCATCACGAAAGATCAACGTGCGAAAGCCATCCCACTTTGGCTCAAAGATCCAGCCGGCATCACGCGGCACGGCGGCAACGCGCTTGGCGAGCATTGGCAGTAAGGGCGGGCTAACGGCAAGGTCCACGCTCGCTATGCTACGTGTACAGGCAGGTCGCTGTCTTTTAGGGCGATGCTGGCAGGCGGATTTTTTTGCTTGCATCTTCGCCACAGACCAACGACCCTCGCCGAAGAGCACCAACATACGAGGAGAACGGCTTGGCATACCTATCGCGACGAAGTTTTGCAGCGCTCTGTGGCACTGCCATCACGTGGCAGAGCCTTTCGCACGCGTGGCCGATAACGGCTGCCGCAAACGACGAAGCAGGCGACACACAGACGAGCATGACACTGGCGGAAGCGTCAGCGCTGATCCACGCGCGCAAGGTCACCTCAGCCGAGCTCACCAAGGCCATGCTGGCGCGCATGGCCACCTACAATCCAAAGGTCAACGCCTACATCACCATCATGGCGACACAGGCGCTCAAGCAGGCGGCGCAGCTTGACGAGGAAGCAAAGTCGGGCAAGTTTCGCAGCCCGCTGCACGGCATTCCTATCGCGCTCAAGGACAACATCGACACCGCGGGTGTGCGTACGACTGCCGCAAGTCCCATGTTCCGGACCCGCGTCCCTGCTGAAGATGCCGAGATCGTACGACGCCTGGATGCAGCAGGGGCAGTCATCCTGGGCAAGCTCAACCTGCATGAGTTCGCACTGGGGTGCACTGGCGACGTGAGTTACTTTGGCCCGGCGCGCAACCCGTGGGCACTGGCAAATCTCACCGGTGGTTCGTCGTCAGGCTCAGGCGCAGCCATTGCGGCCGACCTGTGCTACGCGGCGCTCGGTACAGATACCGGCGGCAGCATCCGCGTGCCAGCATCGTGGTGCGGCGTTGTCGGGCTCAAGCCTACCACTGGCCTGGTGTCGATCCGCGGCATCGTTCCCTGCCTTGCCTCACTGGACCACTGCGGCCCGATGGCGCGAACCGTGGAAGACGTCGCGATCATGCTCACCCAGATGGCTGGCTACGACAACCTTGATATCTACAGCGTCGAGAGCCAGAAGGAAGATTACGTCAGTCTGATGAAGCAGCCGGTCTCCGGCTTTCGCCTCGGCGCGCCGGTGGAGTACTACGATCACCTGGAGCCCGAGGTGGCAGAAGCAGTCAGTGCTGCCTGCGACGTACTCACGCGATTGACCAGGGGCATCACTTCGCGAGCTACTTTGCCTGACTTACCGCTGGGCGATAACTTCTTTTCCGGGCTGGGCGACACAGCGGCGTACCACCAGCCGCTCATCAAGGATTCCGGGATGTATTACATGCCACCGACGGTGATCGATATGCAGGAGATCGTCGCGCCTCGAAGCGCGGTCGACAGTTCGGTCTCGCATGCGACGCTGGCGCGGGTGCGGCGCACCATCGATGGCGCATTTAAGGATCAAGGGGTCGACCTGATTGTTCTGCCCACAACCACCAGCCTGCCAAAAACGATCAACGAGTCACTCGCAAAGGAGATGGCGGAGCGCAAACCAAAAAAGGCTTATGACTTTTTTGATCCTACGTCCGGGTGCGCCAATACTTTCCCCTTTGATGTGTACGGGGTGCCGGCGCTGAGCCTGACGTGCGGGTTTTCAAAGAGCGGCCTGCCGATTGGCTTAATGATTGCCGGACCTCACTTTTCAGAAGGCAAGGTGCTGGCGCTAGCCTACGCTTTTGAGCAAGCCACAGACTGGCACAAGCGCAAGCCGCCGCTTTCGCCCGATACCCCCGTGCCGCCGCTGGTAGAAGCCGCGGCCGACCAAGCAAAGAAACCTGGCTGAGTCGCCGCCCTAAGTGGAGGCACGAAAACGATCGTGCGTCTAAGAGGGTATACTCAGCGACGTTGCGAGGGCAGAACCCGGCACCGAAGCACCTCCAACCACTTGGGAGCAGCAACATGCCGCAAAGTACACGTAGAGAATTTTTGCAAACTGCCTCAGCCGCTTTGGTGGGAGGTGTTGCATTGACGCAATCCCGCAGCGCATTTGCTTCGCCGTTTGGTCTACCGATCGGGCTACAGCTTTACTCAGTACGCGAAGCACTGGCGAAAGATTACGCTGGCACGCTTAAGCAGGTAGCCGCGACAGGGTACCAGGAGGTAGAGGCCGCCGGATTTTTCAAGCACTCGCCGCAAGAGGTAAAGCAGGCGATGGACGCAGCCGGCCTGCGCTGCGTGAGCGCTCATTACTCCTACTCTGCTCTTAGTCCTGATCTCGACCAGATCATCGCATTTAACAAGGACTTAGGCGTTCGTTATGTTATCTGCTCGTTTCCCGGCATCAAGAATCCGGATCGCCTGAAGGATAGCTCGCATAAAAGCATGGTCGAGTCGTTTACGCTTGAAGACTACCGCTGGAATGCAGAGCAGTTCAACCACTTTGGAGAGAAGGTGAAGGCTGCAGGTATGCAGTTCGGTTACCACAATCACACCATGGAGTTCAAGGCACAGGATGGTGTCACCCCTCTTGATGAGATGATTCGCCTGACAGATCCCAAGCTTGTAACCTTCGAGATGGATTGCGGGTGGGTCAGGGTGGGAGGCGCCGATCCTGTCGATTACCTGAAGCGGTATCCAACCCGTATATCGATGCTGCATGTAAAGGACTTTAAGCCTACCAACAAGCCGATGTCGGTGACCGAGCCGCCTGACGCTGCTGAGCTTGGGCACGGCATGCTCGACTACAAGCCAGTGTTTGCTACGGCAAAGAGAGCAAACATCAAGCACTACTTCGTCGAGCAGGAAGGCTATGACATGCCGATGTTTGAAGCGCTGAAGCTCGACGCCGATTACATGAAGGCTTTGCAAGCGTAGAGGATTGCAGCGAGCCAGGGCTGGTCTAGATAGCCCCGGCTTGCTGCAGGTCTTTTCTCATCCCCTGCCAACTCATACGTGAGCAGGCCTCGGGTGTGCCGCCTTCCTTCCAGTGCGTCTCAAGACTTACTGCATCGTGATACCCCGCCTGCGCCAGCGCACGGAACTGCGCGGTCCAGTCGACATAGCCGATATCTACCGGCGACCAGACAATCTTTCCCGCAGCATCTTTCACTGCATTCTTGACGTGACAGTGGTGGATGCGGTGCTTGGGCAGAGCGTCCCAACCGTTGGGCCAGGCATCCATCTCACCGCGCATCACGGCGTTGCCCGGGTCCCAGTTAAGCATCAGGTTGCCTGAGGGCACGCCGGCAAGTGTTTCCGCTGCTTCGCGACCGGTTGCTGTGTTGCAGGCGAACTCATTTTCAAGTACCAGCATAACGCGTTCGCGAGCTGCTTTTTCCGCGGCCTTGTACAGTGTCTGGTTTATTGCCGCGCGATAAGGCCTGGCATCATCAATACGCCAGAAGTCAAAACAGCGGACCTTATCCGTTTTCAACTGCCTGGCAAGGGAGATGGATCGCTCCAGTACTTCCTCCTGCTGACTTAGGGTGGACTGGCTCGCGCCGTGCAGATCCTGTGGCGACCCATACTTTGATGGAGGAGCTTCTGGCCAGTCGACTTTGTAAAGCGGACTGGCAATGTCGGTCACCTGCAGGCTGTACTTGGTCAGGATGTGCTGCGCTTGTCTTATCTCGGCGTCGGACGATGCCTGTAGGTTTTTGCCCCACATCTCGCGCAGCTCTACGTGATGCAAACCAAAATCTTTCGAGATAACAGAACAGGCATGGTCGAAGTCCTGCGAGATCTCATCCGAAATTACGGCCACCTTAAACGGAGAGTTTAGAGCGAATGCGCGCACGCCCCGCCCAAAGGCTGCTAGCGCGGTGAGTGCTGCAGCACCTGCACTGAAACTGCGTCTGCTTACCAAGCCCATGCAACTCCTTTCACCTGCACGCTTGCTCAAACACGTGGCTCCCACCCAGGCTCGTAGGTTCGTCCCCACCTTTGCATAGCATCTGCGTCATCCAGTATCCGGCCGTTTGCAGCAGCAAGACGAAGCTCGCGGTTTACTTCCCAAGCTATGTTCGATAGCTGCAGTATAGTGACCGTTACATTGCCAACCTCCACAGCCGAATGCAAGCGATCGCCGGTGCGGATCGCCGCGATGAAGTTAGCAAAATGAGCGTCTGTCATCGAGTCGCGCCCGACAAGGTCGGCAGATGATGTCTTCTGCCCTACTTTAAGCTCACTCGTCTTCGCGCCTTGCATGTCATACACTTCGTATCCGTCACGATCCACCAGCACGGACCCAGCCGTACCGGTGATGATTGCGCCCCGGTCGCGATTGAAATACTTCATCCCGCTGCAACTCTTTCCTTCCCAGCAGATAAGTCGATCGGGGTAGGTAAAGCTTGTCGTCAGGGTGTCATAGAACTGCCAGTCATCCTTGAACTGATATCTACCGCCTGACGCGGTCACACGCTCCGGATAGTCAACCCCGAGCGCCCACCGACACACATCCACCTCGTGCGTCCCGTTGTTGAGCGCCTCGCCTGTGCCATAGGTCTTGAACCAGTGCCAGTTATACGGCTGGATGTTATCAGTGTACTCACGCCTGGGCGCCGGTCCCTGGAATAACTCCCAGTCAAAATGCACCGGCACAGGCGCAGGCTTGCCTACACCAATCGACTTGCGCACATTGCTGTACCAGGCTTTACCCAGATATGGTGTGCCGATAAGGCCACCGTGTATCTTCTCGACAATCTCGATCGTGTGCGGAGACGAGCGCTGCTGCGTTCCCATCTGCACCAGCTTGCCGTACTTGCGCTGGGCTTGAACCAGCATTGCACCTTCGGCGGGGTTGTGGCTGCATGGTTTTTCAACATACACGTGCTTGCCAGCCTGCAGAGCAGCGATCGCCATAGGCGTATGCCAGTGGTCTGGCGTGGCAATGGTTACAGCATCCACGTCCCGAAACTGCAGGATACGGCGAAAGTCGGTGTCGGTAGCAGGCGCGTCGCCCATCTCCTGCTGCGTGCTGGCCGCAAACTTCGCCAGGATGAGGCGATCAACATCGCACACGTGCGAGATGCGGGCCTGCGCCTGGCTCGCCTTGAGCGACGAAAGGTGCGCATAGGCCCGGCTATTCAATCCAATGATCGCAAAGTTCAATCGATCGTTTGCGCCCAGGATGCGGCCGTAGCTCTTCGCCGTGGCAGCCAGGGCAAGACCAGCCCCGGTGCCTAGTAGTTCCCGCCGATTCATCTGCTACCCTCTGCAACGCGGTGATCATAACCGCTTCGAGGGGCACCTTTCAAAGCCTCCGTCACGTTTGGCGGAATACAATCTTGCTAACCTGCATGAGTCAACCATTGAGCAATGCCGGAAGCGTGCGCGCTCGCCAGACGATTACGCTCTCGCTCCTCTTTCTTGCTGGCGTCGTCAACTTTTTCGATCGCGCCTCGCTTTCCGTAGCAAATACCTCGATCCGGGCTGAAATGCACTTGAGCGCAACGGAGATGGGATGGCTGCTTTCTGCCTTCTCCCTCGCTTACGGCTTTAGCCAGTTGCCGCTGATCAGCCTTCTGGAGCGCATCAGTGTACGGTGGGTGCTGGGACTAGGGCTGGGGCTGTGGTCAACCGCTCAGCTGCTTACCGGGTTTGTTCGCGGACTGCCTTCCTTCCTGCTGCTGCGAGTGCTACTTGGCGCAGGCGAGGCGCCGTTCTATCCCTCAGGCGTGCAGAGCGTGCGGGACTGGTTTGCCGAGCGCAGTCGCGGGCGCGCCACTGCATTCATGAGCATGTCACAAACGATAGCTCTTGCTGCCGCGCCGCCGGCGCTCACAGCCATCATGCTGCACCTCGGATGGCGCGTCATGTTCAGCCTTCTGGGCGTGCTCGGGCTGCTTGTTTCCATTCTGTGGTGCGCGCTGTATCGGCCAAACCAAGAGGCGCGCATCGCAGGCGCCGCAGATAGCCTCCTGCCACGACGCCACGCCTGGCAGGTGTTGCTTCGCCAGCGAACCGTGTGGGGGATGATGCTTGGTTTTGGAGGCATTAACTACACGAACTGGCTCTACACCGCGTGGATCCCGGGCTATCTAGAAACCGCGCGGCACTTGCGCCTGGCACAGATGGGATGGGTGGCCGCGGTGCCGTTTCTCTTTGGTGCGGCAGGTATGGCGACCAGCGGGGTGGTGAGTGACCTACTCGTGCGTCGCGGTGCCTCTACCATCACAGTGCATCGCCGCAACCTGGTAGGTGGCATGATGCTGTCCTCTGTTGGCACGCTGATGGTGGTTCGCAGCCAGTCCACAGGTAGCGCAGTTGCAGCGATCAGCGCCGCATTGTTCTTCATCCACTTCGCAGGAACTTCCGGCTGGGGTTACGCCCAGGCAATAGGTGGACGCGACTACGCTGCTCCCTTGAGTGCGCTGCAAAACTTTGCAAGCTTTACCATCGCATCCGTTGCGCCCGTGCTGACCGGGTGGCTGCTTGATCGTACGCATTCCTTCACGCTCGCGCTGGAGGCCTGCAGTGTTGTGACGATGCTTGGAGCGCTGAGCTATGCAACGTTGGGTAGGCCGCAAGCACCGCCCAGACACTAGCGCGGCAGACCAGGAACGATTTCCGATGCGGGCCAGTGCATCGGTTGCGCGTTCACGTTCAGCCCGACTGTTACCGGACTGTCTGTCGGTGTCACGTCCACATTAAAACCGTCGATCAGCAAAGCAGGAGCCTGGCTGTCAAGATTCTTCGTCGCGGCCTCAATGGTTATGGTGCGCGTCTCTCCAGGCACAAGACTCAAATAGTTATCCGAGTAGAAGACAGGTAGCACTCGCTTTCCCGATTGTTTCTGATGCAGTTGCAGGTGCGTCATCAGGGCCACAGCTGTTCCCGTATTACGGACTGTGACATCAAGCAGGGTATTCTCACCCTCGGTGTGGGGCGTGGCACTCACATCCAGCATCGCAGTGGGCATCTTCGCAAGCTCGGTAAAATCGTCCTGCGCTACGTTCTGCCAGTACAGATTGGTCGACAGGAGCTTGCCAGTGGCACCAACAAGGTCGAGCTTAAGAAAGTACACCTGCGAGATAGCATTACTTACATCTACCTGCGCAGCCTTGATCGTCGTACTGCCGGGAACCTGCGCCACCGGATAGGTCTGCTCACCTTCCAGCTTGCCATCCATGCCGTAAACACTCGCATGCACCGTCAGGGACGTGAGAGCATCCGGCGTATTGTTCACCACCTGGATCGAGCCGTCGGCCTCATTGAGTTGCACGTGGGTGGTTTCAGCCGCCTTCTTGGCACCATAAAGCGCGGCGTTTGGCTCCAGATCATAATGGTACAGCTGCCAGACAAAGCTTGGCTGCGCGGGATGGCTCATCCACGTGATCACGCCCGTGGTCGCCTTGAACATCTGCGCGTTGCGGCCTTCATACATCGCGCGGAAAGCCTCGTAGTTTGCAAGCTGCGCTTTCCGCACAAAGTCAGCAAGATTGCGGATGTGCCCGTAACGCTTAGCCAGGTCAAAAGGGTACTCGCTGCCACGCTGCGCCCCTTTGGCCATATCATGCTGAGCCCAGTCGTCGTTGATTGTCTCCCAGTCTTTCTCGGGCATCATGCCCTGGATCGACTCCATGGTAGGCACAGACACAGACCCTGTCTCCGTCTTAAAGCTCTCATTCAGGCGATAGAAAAAGCGCGGCGAACGCCAGTAGTAGGGGCCGTGCGAAGAGACACCGCGTCCATCGGCGGAGTTGGATTGGTAGAGGCGTGTCGGGTCGAGCTTCGTCATCATCTGCTTCAGCGTTGCGTCCAGGGCGGCTGGCGGATACCCTTCATTGCGGGCGCACCAGACTGCGATGGCAGGATGATTGCGAAAGCGTGTCACCTTGTCAGTTACATTTGCGAGATAGGTCGGGATATCTGCCGGATCCGGCCCGTCGCTGGGATTCGGCTGGAAGAATTCATCCCACAAGAGAATGCCGTACTTGTCGGCCATCTCGTAGAACTCAGGGCTGGTGCTTTGGCCAACCCAGTTCCGAATCATGTTCAGGTTAGCGAGCGCGTGCATGTGGAACTGCGCGTCCAGCCGCTCGCGCGAGACGCGTTTCATCGCCTCATCGAGTCCCCAGTTGCCGCCGCGCACCATCACCCTGACACCGTTGACTGAGATGGTCAGGTTCTCGGAGTCTGGCACCTGGTACTCGATCTTGCGAATGCCGAAGCTTGTCGTCTGCACGTCCGACACGCGCTTGCCGACTGTAAACGTCAGCTTGAGCCGGTAGAGGTTCTGCGGTCCATAACCGTTCGGCCACCAAAGCTTCGGGTCAGCAAGGTGGAGCGAAGGCGTGGCCTTGCCGTCGAAGGTGACAGCGGCTGTACTCTTCGCGTCCACGCTTACCTGCTTTTCGAAAACAATGGGCTCGCCAGCCGGTCCGCTCACCGTGCCCATCAGAACGCCTGTCACAGGCGCCGACGACGAGTTTACGACTGTGCTTGTTACAGATAGATCAGCTGTGTGCGCCGCAAGATCGAGATCGCTGACGACGACCGGGTCCTTGATCTGCACCGGGCCTGTCGAATCAAGGGTGACCGGCTGCCAGATACCGGTGTCCCGATCGCGAACAGCAGGCAGCCAGTCCCATCCGATCGTCGAGAGAAAGGTTGGGCCATCAAGCGCCGTCTCGCCACCGTTTTTGCCGACACCATTCGCAAGGTTATGTTCATGCGGGTTGCCTGGATGAGGTTGCGGGCTCACGAGAACGAGCAGACCCGCCTGCTTCCCTGGCTTCACATAGCCTGTGATGTCGAAGTCGCCGCGGATGAACGCGCCTCGCGTTGTACCCACCTGCTTGCCATTGACCCATATCTGCGACGCATAATTGATACCGCCGAAATGCAGCCAAGTGACGCGTCCCTTATCACTGGCCGGAATCTTCAGCGTGGCGCGGTACCAGTAGGTCGCCTTGTTCAGGCTTTCTGGGATTGCGCGCATATTCTCGCCGTAGAGCGGCTCCGGGTACACCTTGTTCGCAACGAGCGTCGTCAGCACAGTGCCCGGCACCGTGGCGGGATACCAACCTTGCGGGGTGTAGCCCGCGAGCGAGGCTTCGGCGGGCGTAATCGTGAGCTTCGACGCATCCTGAAGGCTCCAGCCCGCCACTTCCGCGGTGACCGGTTCACCCTGCTGCGCATACCCGGATCCAGCAAACAGAAGCGTAATTAGCAGAGCCATCCAACGAGCATTCATCGACGAAGGTCTCCTCATGAGCATATGCGGCCTGGCGCAGCACGCCCCGCCGTGCGACAAACTGATGCTACCTTATGCGACATGCAGTACGCCCTGCATCTCCCGGGCAAACCCGTTGCGCTGCGCCGCTTCTAACCCGCTACACCAACCATCATCACGAGGAACTCGCATGCCTGCTCTCCACAGGACCCTGGCCCTGTCGCTTACTTTCCTTTCTGCATCGGTCTTCCAGGCCAAAGCGCAAAAGCTTGTGTTGTTTGAGCAGGCCCGCTTTCCAACAGTGGATAGCGAGCCACTTCCGCACGCAGCGCTCGCTGCTGCGCTGCCAGGCACCCCATTGATTGCTGATGTGGCGAAGCTTCGCGCCGGAGACGTTCTAAAGGATGCCACGCTCCTCGTGCTGCCTTACGGCTCGTCCTTTCCGGCGGCCGCCTGGCCGGCAATCATGCACTACCTTGACGGCGGCGGCAACCTGCTGGTGCTGGGAGGCCAGCCGCTGCATGTGCCCGTGCTTGGCGAGCGCGAGGGCGCGTTCCAGGCTGAGAGCCCGCAGACCAGTTACAGCCGCCTGATTGACATACGCCACAGCTATGCCGCGCCGCTCGGCGGAGCACACGCACGCTTTGCGTGGAAGCCAGGCTACGGCTTTTTACCGAGCGCGACCGTTAACGCGGCACAGGTATTTGTCGAAGAAGGACACCTGCAAGGGCTGGGCTACCTGGATGCAGAAGATGGAACTCACCTGGCTGCGCCGGTCATTGTTTTGGATCATGGGCCGGGCGGGAAGATGGCGGGGGCGCGCATTGTCGCTTTGCCCTTTGATCCACGGCCGGGCTACTGGAGTTCGTCCGATGGCACGGCACTCATCCACGCCGCTGCTGCTTACGCGCTTGCCGGAAGCACCAGCCTGCAGCTTGAGGCACAGTACAGTACTTTGCGCCCAGGCGAGCTGCCCGAGCTTACAGCACACCTGCGTTCCGCGCGCGGCAGCTGCGCAGGCACACTGCAGGTTGAGCTAAGCAGGGACGGCCGTCCCGTCGATCACGCCAGCTTGCAGCTTGGTGCCACTGATACAGACATTCCTCTGCCCTTCCATGCACCGGTGACGCAGGGTGTCTACACCTTTGCCGCTACCTGGACGCCTGCGAGCGCCGAGCACCCGCAGGAGTTCGCCGACAATGGATTCGTTGTCGAAGAAGCCTCAGCGCTCGACTCAGGCGATGCACTTGGTACACATGGTGACTTCCTCACGCTCGGCGATAAGCCATTTCTGCCGGTCGGGACTAACTACTTCACTACCGAGGAAAATGGCTGGGACTTCTCCGGCCCGCGCAACAGCGCGATGTGGGAGCGCGACTTTGCCGACATGGAGCGTCACAACGTTTCGTTTGTGCGCACCGGTGTGTGGATGAGCCCATCCAAGTTCGTCGAGCCACTTACAGGCGGCGTCAACGAACGGTTTCTCCGCAACCTGGAGGCTTACCTTGCCGCCGCCCATCGCCACCATGTGGCGGTCAACTTCACCTTTTTCGCCTTCTCTCCGCATGTAAATGAAGCACGCCGGCAATCAAGCGACACGACAGCCGCGCCGCCGCCGCCGAACCCTTATCTGGACCCAGGCGCATTAGAGCAGGAGCGCGGCTACATCGCGTCGGTTGTGCGCCGGTTCGGCAAAGTTCCCTGGCTTAGCTATGACTTGATCAACGAGCCTTCTTTTTCAAACCCTCGCACGATCTTTCATGGGAACGTACCCAATGGCGACCCGGAAGAAGTCTCCGCCTGGTGTACCTGGCTGCAGCAGCATTACGCTGGCGACCTTAACTCGCTCGCAGATGCATGGCGTATCACGCCCGCGCAGCTTGGCGATTGGCACAGCATTCCACTGCCTTCCTCTGCCGACTTGAATCCGGACCGCTACGGCAACAAGGATGGTGTGCGTGCGTACGACTACAACTTGTTTGCGCAGGATATGTTTGCCGGTTGGGTGCGGCAGATGGTCGCTGCGATCCGCGGCGCAGGAAGTCAGCAGATTATCAATGTAGGGCAGGATGAGGGTGGCGTCACCAATCGCGTGCTCAACCAGTTTTATGCCACGGCTGGGGTTGCGTTCACGGCGAATCACACCTACTGGCAGGATGACGCGTTGCTGTGGGATTCGGTTGCGGCCAAGCGCCCGGGCCTGCCAAACATCACTGGCGAAACGGGCTACCAACCTGCCTGGAACCCCGATGGCAGCTGGCGCTATGACGAGCTCACCGGCACTGCCATTGAGGAACGCAAGTGGGCCCTTGGTTTCGCTGCCGGCTCCTCTGGCGCGATGCAATGGGACTGGGCGCGTGAACCTGACTTTGGTATCGAGCGTTCTGACGGTTCGGCCAAAGTGTGGGAGCCGATGATGGCTGAGCTGGGCGACTTTGCGAAAAAGTCAGCGCCCTATGCAGGTGGTCTCATCCTGCCTGATGTCGCGATTGTGCTTCCGCAATCGCTCCAGCTCTCGGTGAAGAACTCGCAGGCGTTAACCGCGCAGCAGACCGCTGTACGCGTGCTCTACCAGTACAACAGGGTAGAGGCGTACGCGGTGGGCGAGTACCAACTGGATACGCTCGGCACGCCGAAGCTGATCCTGCTGCCGTCTGCCTACGGACTAACGCAGCAGGCGTGGGAGGCCATCAAGGCAAGGGTGCGAGCAGGCGCGGTATTGCTGATCTCTGGCCCGTTTGATGGTGATGAACATATGCACGCTACCGGGCGCGAACGCGCACTCGGCCTCGACACTACGCTCATGCCACTGCAACAGCGAGATGAGACGCTGCATGGCCCAGCCGGCGATCTGCCACTTCAGTTTGGTGGTATGGCAACGACTGTCCTTGACCGCGACGTACTGCCGAGCGCCAAGGACTGGAAGGAGCTCACCCTTGGTGAGGGAAAGGTACTTTTCTCTTCCTACCCGCTTGAGCTGAACACGAACCTGGAAAGCATTGCGCAGGTGTACGGCTATGCATTAAAGCTTGCAGGTGTAGGTCACACCTACACGTCGCCCGTGAACAATCACGGCATCCTGATCTGTCCGACCCGGCTCCCCCATGCAACGGTTTACGCTCTAACTTCAGAGACGGAGACGATGCCGGTCTCCTTTACTGATAGGCGGAGCGGGAAAACTTTCACGGGCACACTCGATGCAGGCAGGGCTGCGCTGCTGCTGGTGACAGAGCGCGGAGACTTAACGGCCACTTACAACTGGCATGCTCGCCGGTAAGTCGCTCGACCGAAAGCAGGCATTGGAGTAACACTGATTCCAACACTCTTCGGCTGCGCGCCTTTATTTTGGGAGCGCAGCAGTTCCCTGCACGGTAAAAGAGACTTCTGCCTTGCTCGATGCTTCTGCAGGCTGCGCGCCTGCAACCGTCAGCTGGTAGCGCCCCGACAGGATAGCTCGCTGACCCTGGCTGTCGACGCTGGAGAGCGAGCGCGGGGTGAGGGTCATTGCAACTTCGCGGCTTTCTCCCGGTGCCAGGTGCAAACGCTCAAATCCGGCCAGCGATTGCACCGGACCGTCCGCCTGTGGCGTCTTCAGGTAGGCTTCGACTACCTCGTCCCCGGCCAGCTTTCCCGTATTGGTAACCTTGACGGTTGCTTGTATCGGTTGCCCCGCTGCCACTGTCGCTGAAGCAAGCTTCAGCTCGCCATACGTGAAGCGCGAGTAACTCAGCCCATACCCGAAGCCCCACATAGGCTTACCCGTGTAGTAGCGATAGGTCCGGTTTTTCAATGAGTAATCCGTGAAAGCCGGCAAGTCCGCGGTGCTTGCATAGAACGTGACCGGAAGTCGTCCAGCCGGATTGTTGACACCGGCTAATGTCTGCGCGATCGCCGTACCGCCTTCGACTCCTGGGTACCAGGCCTGGACGATCGCAGCTGCGTGCTCCTTGGCCCAGCCGAGCGCGACCGCACTGCCACTCAGCGAAACCACGATCACCGGCTTGCCCAGCGCACCGACGGCTTCAAGCAACCTTCGCTGGGAACCGGGCAGATCCACACTGGTGCGATCGCCACCGCTAAAGCCTTCGAGCTTCACGGGCATCTCTTCACCTTCAAGCTGTGGAGAAAGCCCTACGAAGGCGATCACCACATCCGAGCTCCTGGCCGCTGCGACAGCCTCTTCAATCTGCGCTTCGGCAGGCGCCTCCCAGCGCAGCGTCACGCCGCCACCCGCCATGTCACCCGAGTGGCTATACTCGAGCGTAAACGTATGAGGCTGCCTATCGGGCAGAGAGAGCTCAATCTTCGCGGGCGCCGAGCCGGCCATGACAGGTGGCGCCGTGGGTGAGGCGCCGGGCGCAAAGGTAAAGTTGCCCATCTGCAGCTTGGCTGTATGAAAATCGCCTTCAGAGAGCACCTTGCCATCCAGCATCAGCCGGTAAGATTCGGTCGGCGAGTAAGGGAAGCTATCCTGGTGCTCGACAAGCAGGGTGTACTTACCCGCGGCCGGTACAGTCAGTTTGCCGGCCCAGCGTACCGAGTAATCATGCGTACGCAGTTCAGGTACTGGAATCACATCGCGCCAGTCATGCTGAATGTCATGCTCAACTGTCACAGCTACCGGCGTTCCAGTGCAGTCTTTACCAGCAAAAAACTCGGTGCGCAGCCCTTCTCCAAAGGCGGTACGCGGCACGGGCACGCTGAATCCTGCAGCTAACGTCGCACCCTGCGCATAGTGAATGGTCGATCCCGGAAACTGCTTCGCGATGCCATCGACTGGGTAGACCGCGTGCACAGAAGATCCGTTATAGTTTCCTTCAAGCGAGGGGAGCAGCGCAGCTGTTGGTCCTACCACAGCAATGCTTTTAGGACCCGTCACCAGCGGCAGCACGCCGTCGTTCTTCAGCAGAACCATAACCTCGTTGGCTGCCTTGAGCGCGACTGCACGGTGCTGGGTTGATGCGTCCTCTGTATATGGGATCCGATCATTCGCACTGCTACCGGGCTTATCCAACGTGCCGAGCTCAAAGCGCGCGGTATAAAGGCGTTCGGCGGCCTGCGTGACAAGACCTTCAGAAACTTCACCCTTGCGCACCGCTTCTGCGAGCGTGTTAAAGCCGGGCGACCAGATACTGCAGGAGAGATCTGTTCCCGCCTTGAGCGAGACTACGGCTGCGTGCATGATGTCAGGCGCGTTGTGATGTCCATTCGTCACATCAACGATGGCTCCGCAGTCTGAGACGACAAAGCCCTTGAATCCCCACGCATCCCGCAGGTGCTCTTTCAGCAGCATCGTGTTTGCGCAGGCGGCAGTATCGTCAATCGCGTTGTATGCACACATCACCGACTTGACATGTCCATCGACAACGGTGGACCGAAAGGCCGGCAGATACGTCTCTTCCAGGTCGCGCGAACTTACGTCGACGTTGAAGGTGTGGCGCTGCGACTCTGGTCCGCTGTGCACCGCAAAGTGCTTGCTGGTTGCCACCACCTTCGGGTGTTCCCGGTCGGGACCTTGCATGCCGGTCACGAAAGCGACGCCCATGCGTCCCGTCAAGTACGGGTCTTCGCCGTATGTCTCCTGGCCACGGCCCCAACGTGGGTCACGAAAGATGTTTATATTTGGCGACCAGAAGGTGAGTCCGTAGAAGATACGGTGATTGTTGTCGCGCTGCGCCTGGTTATACTTTGCACGGGCCTCGGTCGCAATGATGTCGCCCATTTGCTGCACCAGCGCTGGGTCCCAGGTAGCGGCCATGCCGATTGCTTGCGGGAAGACGGTGGCATAGCCGGAGTTGGCTACACCGTGGAGTGCTTCGCTCCAGGTCTGATAGTCCTTGATGCCCAGGCGAGGGATCGCCGGCGCATAATCCTCAAGCTGCGAGGTCTTCTCGTCGAGCGTCATGCGGGAGACCAGGTCATGCGCGCGGGCAGCCGCAGGCTGCGACGCATCCTGATAGAGCGGCGGCGCCACCTGCGCTTGCAGCAGCGCGGCGGAGGCAACCGCGAGCAGAATCCAGCCTAGAGAACACCTCATTTTGTAAGCACCTGGCCCTTTCGCACCCGCATGATCCTACTTCAGCCAATGACTACTGAAAGCCTCCGCACTGTAACGTGCCGGAGGAAGAGAACACAAGCCGAATCGCGCGTGTACTTTTGCCTTCACAGGGGCAGATACAACTGGCGCATAGTGCTGCAGTTCGTCAATAATCTGGGGTACGTGACGTACTCTCTCCGACTCTGGCCGAAGGATTCATCTCGCTGGGCGGCGCTTGCTTCAGGCCTCCGCTTGCCGAGGCTCTCCTGGCGGCGTTTGCGGCGACTTGGATCGGCCCGCTTGCTGGCTGCTGTTCTCAGCCTGGGTTGCTTCACGCGTGCGGCCAGGGCGCAGCAGGAGTTGGCGCAGAGAGCCTCGGAGCTTCTCCAATCCGGGCAGTATCACGAGGCGGAAGTGGCGTGGCGAAACCTTGCGCTGCACGAGCCAAATAACCCGTCGGTGCATAGCAATCTTGGAGTAACCCTGGCCCGGCAGGAGCAGTTTGCCGCGGCCGATGCTGAGTATAAAACCTCCCTCCGCCTGGACCCGCACCAGCCAGAGGTTTCCTTTGATCTCGGCGTCTCCGAGTTCAAGCAGGGGCATTTCAACGAAGCTATCGCGGCCTTCGACAGCGTCGCGCAGCAAGCTCCGGCGGACCCGCGTGCGCCCCTGCTCCTTGGTATGAGCTACTTTGGGCTGCGCCAGTATGCCAGGGCTGTTGAGTACCTGCGGCCTGCCAGCGCGCACGAGCCCGCCAACCTGGAACTACACAGCGTGCTCGCGCAAAGCTGCTTGTGGAGCAACCAGTATGACTGTGCAATGCAGGAGTTCAAGAGCATCCTGCTCGCGGACCCCAACGCTGTGCAAGCGCACATGCTGCTTGCAGAAGCACAGGACGGCATGGGCAAGACAGAAGATGCGATTGAAGAACTGGAAGCCGCGGCACGGCTTGCTCCCGATCAACCTGTGCTGCACTTTGAATTGGGGTACCTCTACTACAAGAAATCAGATTACGACCACGCTGTGCCTGAGTTGCAGCGTGAAGTAACTCTCAACCCGGGCTATGCGCAGGCCTATGCGTATTTGGGTGATATCGCCCTGAGGCGGAGTAACGATGCAGCAGCACAACCGCTGCTCGAGAAAGCGTTGCAGCTGGAAGGCCAGCAAAGGCTTGCATATTTTGACTTAGGCTGTATCTACGTCAACCAACAGAACACGGCAGCCGCCGTGACAGCCTTTGAGCACGCTGTAACGCTTGATCCTGATCAGCCCGATGCACACTACCGCCTCGCCCGGCTGTATCAACAGCTTGGGAAGAAGCAAAAAGCAGCCAACGAGTTCGCCATCACCAGGCAGTTGCACGCCAAGACAGAGGATTCGCTGATCCAGAAGGTCTCTGGCCCTGGTCCGACGGCGTCTCAGTGATTCGTACGATGCGCGCCAGGTTGACCCGGCAATGAGCGAGCCATCTTCACACACTTCGCGGCGCAACTTTCTCTGGCTGGCCGGAGCCTCAACCATGGCGCTCGCGCAGGGCGTGAGCTCGCGCAATCTCAAGGCGCTGCCGCGAGGCAAGCCGAGTGGCTTGCCCTACCTTTCACGGCTTACTGACATCGCGGCCGAGGCCGGCCTACACCACGAAACGATCTACGGCGGACTGACGCAGAAGAACTACATCATTGAGACTGTAGGTTGCGGCGTAGCCTTCCTCGATTACGACAACGATGGCTGGCTCGACATTTTTATGCTCTGCGGCACTCGGACGGATGCTTCTGCTCCCGATGCAACCAATCGCTTATACAAGAACAACCGGGATGGAACCTTCACTGATGTTACCGACGCAGCCGGGCTCAGACGAACAGGCTGGGCCAGCAGTGTGACCGTCGCCGATTACAACAACGATGGCTTCGATGATATCTTCATCACCTATTACGGCCAAAATGTGCTTTACCGCAACAACGGGAATGGCACATTCACTGACGTCACCCGCGAGGCCGGCCTGCTCTATGAGGGCACGACGCGGTGGGGCGCAGGCTGCACATTCCTCGACTACGACCGAGACGGGCACTTAGACCTGTTTGTCTCAAACTATGTCGACTTACACCTGGACAAGCTTCCAAAACCAGGAGCCAACCCGTACTGCAACTTCAAGGGAGTCGCCGTGAACTGTGGCCCGCGCGGGCTGCCGATGCCACGCAACTACCTCTATCGCAACCAGGGCGATGGTACCTTTCGGGACGTCACCGAGGAGACGGGGATCACCAAGGCGCAGCGCACCTACTCCATGAGCACTGCAGCTGCGGACTTTGATGGCGATGGCTGGGTCGATCTTTATGTTGCCTCGGACTCGACGCCCAGCCTGTTCTTTCGCAACACGCAGAAAGGAGCGTTTGTCGAAGAGGGAGCAGAGCGCGGAATCGCCTTTAGCGCGGATGGCGCTGAGCAGGCGGGCATGGGCATCGCCGTGGGCGACTACAATCTCGACGGCAAATTCGATATCTTCAAGACACACTTCTCCGACGACACCAATGTGCTTTACCGCAACGATGGAGCCGCCAACTTCTCAGACGTAACGCTTGCGGCGGGCCTTGGTGTTGAGACCCGTTACACCTGTTGGGGTACCGGCTTTGCGGATTTCGATAACAATGGCTGGCCCGACCTCGCAGTCGTTACCGGCTCGGTCTACCCGGAGGTGGAAGCCAGCTTCCCTGCTTACCCGCTGAAGACTCCTCGCCTGCTTTTCCGGAACCTCGGCAATGGCACGTTTGAGGAACTGCTCGATGGCGCCGGTCCGGGCATTGCAGCGGTGCACTGCAGCCGCGGTTGCGCGTTCGGCGACTTTGACAATGATGGCGACGTGGACATGGTGATCGTGAACCTGAATGAACCGCCCTCGCTGCTCCGCAATGATGTGACGGGTAAGGGCAACTGGATCAAGGTGCTGCTGGTAGGAACCGGATCGAATCGCAGCGCCATCGGATCGACCGTGCTGGTGCATTACGGGGGCAAGCTCCAGGCGCAGGCTGTAACCGCGCAAGCGAGTTTCTACTCCGTGAACGACAAGAGACTGCATTTCGGTCTTGGGGCGAACACCAGCGCCGAAATCGAGGTGCGGTGGACGAACGGGTCAGTAGAGAAACATTCCGTGACGGCGGTCAATCAATTAGTCACAGTCACGGAAGGGCGGGGAGTGGCGAGTTCTTTCCTGCCCAGCACCAAACCTAAACACACATGAGGAAAAGGCGCCAAGTCTGGAAGACTTGGCGCCTTTCTAGTACACCGTTTGCGTACGGGTTAGAAGTTCAACTTAGCACCGAGTTGTAGTCTGCGCCCATCGTAAGCCGAGGTGAGCGAACCGAAGTTGGGGTCACTCGATCCCGCGTCAATACCATTGAACTGCGTGTGGTTGAAGGTGTTGAAGGACTCGAACCGAAGTTGCAGCGTGGGTCCTTCTGCCTTTAAGGCGATGGATTTGAATAGAGACATGTTGAAGTTGAACTGACCCGGCAGCACTACCGCGTCCTTGCCAGCGTTGCCGAACCCCTGATTTCCATTACTAGGATCGATCCACGGAGCAATCGGGTTTGCGAATGCGGTGGGGTTAACCCACTGGAGATTCGCCTTGGTGTTGTGCACCTTGCCGACGAGGTTGGGACGGTTGGTAGTACCACCTCCGAGCCCGAGCGTGTCGGAGAGGCGCTCGCTGTCAGGGACTAATCCCTGCGTATAGGCCAGCGGTCCGTTGTAAGTGATGGACTGCGGTGTGCCTGTCTCTGCTACCACGATGCCAGAGTAGGACCAGCCGCCGAGCGTGGTGCGTTCGAGCGTGTTCGGGCTGCGTGAGAAGAAAGGCAATTCATAGATGTAGTTCGCGTTGAAGTTGTGGCGACGATCCAGCGCCCCGGAGCCACGATCGTAAGCCGCGTTGAAGGGGTTGGACAATCCGTTGAGGTCATAGCTCACCTCATCGATTTCATGCGAGTAAGTGTACGCCAGCTGAACCGTCAGCCCATGACGAGCTTCCAGTCGAAGCCCTGCCTGGAGCGAGTTGTAGCTGAAGTTCGTGGTTGTCTCTTCCTGATTGATGCCGCTAAAGCCAGGGAACTGCCGGTAGTTATTCGCAATAAGCGCACCGCTGGCCACTCCTTCGCGGTCATAGTAGGGGTTGCCAGGTGCTGCCGGGTCTGTAGCCATGAGGGGCAGCGTGTTGATGTTGCGGTCGTCGCTCTGGTGCCAGCCGCTCGAGCCCGCATATTGCAACACGGCTACCGTCGACGGTGCTACCTGGCGCTGCATGCCGAAGCTGAACATTGCGGTGCCAGGATTAGGGTAGTTGTAGGAAAGGTTCGTCAGGGTAGAGGGAAAACTCTGCGTTGTTGTCGCACCTGTATTGGCGCTGGTGTGCGGGTTGGAAAAGTAAACGTTGTTGGCGGAAGGCTGATAGGCGAACGGTGGGTTCAGCGCCGCATTGTAGACATCGTTGCCTTGTACCCGCTCAAAGAACATCCCGAAGCCGCCACGCACCACCGTCTTGCCATCGCCATTTACGTCGTAGGCAAAGCCCACGCGTGGCTGCAGGGTGTTGTAGTCATTTTTAACCACGCCGCGCGGGAAGCCATTCACGGCTGCTTCGCGGATACCGTTGAGGTAGAACGGCGAGCCGTTAAAGTTTGTGAGGGAAGCCGGGTTCAAGGTGCCGTCGGCATTCAGCGGGTTGCCCAGCGAGCGATCATAATCAGCCGAGTTAAAGTTGCCGAACTGGTTGAACCGCTCAAACGCGTGGGGCATGCCGTCGAAGCGGAGCCCTAGGTTTAAAGTAAGCTGCGGTAGCAAATGCCAGTTGTCGTTGAAGTAGAAGCCATAGTTGTTATTTACCCAGTGTTTGCCAGCGAGATAGTTCAACTGGGTAAAGCTTGCAGCATCTCCCAGGATGAAGTTGATGTATGAATCGTGCGAAAAGGTGCTGGGGCTGAAGGCTGCCGTACCTTGCGTGTTGGCCTGCAGCTGCTGATTTTTCGGATCGTGCAACCAGGTGAATCCAAACTTGAGCTGGTGGCGACCCTTGGTCCAGGAGAGGTCGTCGCGCGTCTCATATCCCTCGTACGAGTTCTTCCAGGGAAAGTAACTCGAGCTCCACGTGGTGCCATATGGAGTGCCGAGCTGGATCTCAGGCAGGCGTGCGCCGACATTATCGGACAATGGAAAGAAGCTTGTCTGGGACCATCCATCGGGCTGCGTGTAGGAGCCGCCTGGCCCCGCAATCGGGCTCAGGTGAATAGTGTTGCCGCTGTAGAGAAACGCAGTCTCATTGAGCAGGGTCGGCGAAAGCGTCTGCGTCAGCTTGATGGTCGACGACCAGGAAGGATTCTGCATTGCTGTGCCCACTGTGGGGTACGAACTATCGCCCCAAAGCGGTGGATAGTAGGTCTGCGTCGTGCTGTCGTGCAGATAGTGCCCCATCAACTGCAGCTTGCTATTGATGCGGTGATCGATGCGGAGTACATCCTCGTGCACGTCGGTGGTCTGCGGGATCGAGGAGATGTATTGGCTGGTGCCATAGTTCGGCTTGGGGAAGGTGCCTGCGTTTAGCTCGAGCACCGCGTTGGGGTCAAAGAGGTTTGCGGGGATGGTCACCTGGGTGGCCGTGCCGGGGAATGGCTGACCGGCTACCAGGCCGTCGCCGGCGTAGAGCGCCAGCTTTGCAGGGTCGGTCGTCATGGGCACGATCGGCGTCGTTCCATTCGCAGGTACGGTGTAGGTCAGGTTCTGCCCGGCCACGGCAAAGTTGTTCAGGGCGATCGTGTTCGCAATCGCAGGCGAGCTGCCCTGGATGAGCCGACGCCATTCCTCATTGATAAAGAAGAAAGTGCGATCACGCGACTTGTTGTAGACGCCGGGTATCCAGACAGGCCCGCCGATGTTACCGCCTGGCTCGTTCAGGCGAAACTCAGGGCGTTTTTGCCCGGCATGGTTGGTAAAGTAGTTGTTCGCGTCGTAATCTTCGTTGCGGTTAAACTCCCACAAGCCGCCATGAAAATCATGCGCGCCAGACTTGAGGACCATCAGGATGGTCCCGCCTGAGCCCATTCCGTAGTCTGGGCCGTAGTTGCTTGACAGGGTCTGGAACTCGGCCAGCGCGTCCATGGAAGGCAGGGAGCTGAAACACCCGCCGCAACCACGGTCGTTGAGTTCGCCGCCGTCAAGCAGGTAGATATTGTGACTCACGCGCGTGCCGTTAAAGCTGAGGCCGTTGGCCGAGGTAAGCGCGTTGACACCGCCAAAGGACGGCAGATTGTTCGAAACACCAAGTCCAAGAGCAGCGAGCGCTGTAACGTTGCGGCCGTTCGTGGCAAGCTGGGTGACCTGCTGGCCACTGATCAGGTTGCTCAGCTCGTTGGTCTCGGTTTGCACCTGAAGTGCATCTGCCTTCACGCTTACCGTCTGGCCTTCACTGCCGACGGTGAGGGCTACGTCTTCCTTGAGCGTCTGTGCGGTATTCAGGACGATATTTGTTCGCGTGTAGCGCTCAAAGCCGGGGATCGCGGCAGTCAAGGTGAAGTTGCCGACACCGAGACCAGGCAGATTGTAGAGACCGGAGCTATTTGACTGAGTGTTCTGAGTTTGCCCTGTTGCGGTATTTGTAACGGTGATGTTGGCGTTCGGGACCACCGCGCCGCTCGGGTCCGTGATCGTGCCGGTAATACTTGCATTCTCCTGGGCAAGGGCAGCTGGACCCAGCAGGAGCACCGCACAGAGTAGGGCGGTAAGCATGGAAAGATAGCGTTGCATCGACAGCCTCCGAAAGGGTGAACCAGTACGAGGTAAGTAAGCCGCCATGTGCCTGGAGAGCACTGGCTGGACTGATTTGAAGAGCCACTCGTGGAACGCGCGTGACCGCCGCAAACGTTTTCTGACGCTGCCGCACTGCCAGCCGGTGGAGCCACGAACCCGAAACTGCGGACTTCGTGCACCATAGAGAGCGTTCGCTACCAAATGCGAGCGCCCTCTGCAACGACCACTGCTTATATGGAAACGCGTTGGCGCGTGTCAAGCCGTTCTTCCACGGGTCTTCCATGGAAGACGACCTGCAAGCGGTAAAGCTGATGGCGCGCAGGGCTGCGCACCGTCGCAGCCGGCGACGCGTTGCTCTCTGCTTGCATCAGCTCGTCAGGAGAAGGAGCGCTAGCCGCCAGATCGTAGCGCCCGCGCCAGCCAGCTATCTTCGCGGATGATAGATCAACGAGGCCCCAGCATAGGAGCGCAATGGCACGCCGGTGATGCGCTCGGTCGGCTCTGCCTCGCCCGGCAAGGCAAATGTCTCAAGCGTCTGCCCACTTGCACCGTTTGCCAGTTCGCCGTTCAACGCGATCACCCAGCGGCCATCCTCAAGGCTCTTCTGCAGACTGAGCCGAATCTCCTGGATGGGCACACCGTGAAAATTGTTGCCAAGCGGCTTCTCACCCACGTACTCGTACTCAGCCTTGCCCTGCATGTGCCAGGGCAGTCTATCCATGGTGGCGAGCGAGTCAACAATCAGGCGGGGCGCCTCGGGCAAGGGCTGGCGCAGCACCAGATCGACTGCATTTGCCTGCGAGTACGACGCCTGCAGAAATCCGTAGCCATACCGGCGTCGCGCTGCAACGGTGATGTACCGGTTGACCGATGGACCCACATCCTGTTGCAGTCCGGTATCGGCATCGATCTTGGCCAGCTCTTCGGAGTTGGTCTGGTGTGCGAGCGTCAACCGCAGCTCTGTGCCGGCCACCAGCTTGGTTGCGACCAGCTGATACTCCCGCGACTGGATGATCAACGCGCCATGTCCACTGCCGGAGCCGATCCGCGGATCATTGGCATGGAAGGCCTTACCAAAACTAAGCGCGAGCTGCGGCAGGAGCGATGCGTCCGGAGGCCCAAACGTCACGCTGACCTTAGGACTGGTCGTGCCGGGCCAGCGCGTGTAGGAGTTCTGCGGGTTGACCAGGTCGACGTTGGTAAAGTCGATCTCATCGCGACGCACACCCAGGTAGACCTGCAGGTTGCGCGAGAGTGTACCGTTCACTGCAACAAATGGTGCAGCGTCGAGAATCGTCAGGTCGTTGGCCGTCACCAGTTGCAGCACACCATTGGCGTCCGCATGCTTCAGGTCGAGCGCACGCGGTGCATCGCGGCGAAGATCCACGCCGCCCAGCAGAGTCCACCGAGGGTCAAGCGCATGCGTCCAGGTGACATTTCCGCCAACCACGGTGCGGAACTCGCTCTGCCGCAGCAGTCCATCGCCAAAGTCAGACTGCAAGCCCAGCGAGTAGGTCCGGAAGTAGCCCGATGTTTGCAGCGCGTCGCGCGAGCCTGGTGACCAGCGGTCCGTAAATACGCCGAGAGCTGAGTGCGTTAGATCCTGTTGGCGCAGATTGGTCGTGTCATCGACGACAGGCGTGTACAGCGGGATCAGGCCGGGAACACGCGAGAAGCCGTAGTACAGCGCTCCAAGGAAGGTCAGCTGATGATTTCCAGGGTTCCATGCATGGTAAAGGTCAACCTTGTACTGCTGCCGTCCCTCTGGCCTGGCCAGAAAGCCATCGCCCCACAAGCCTTCAATCGCAACCCACTCGTGTTTCTCCTGATCGCGGGGACCCCAGCCAGCAGAGAATTCGCCGTCACGCCCGTCCGAGGTCAGGGAGACAAAGGGTGCTATCTGATCTCGTAGCAAGTAGGTGACAGCAAGGTTGATCGAGTGATCGCCATAGCGCGCATTAAAGGCAGCATTATCGACAGCGAGGCCGCCAATGGTGCTCGGGATGATGATGTTGGGGTCGGCATAGCCGTTGCCGTGCGCGTTGGCCGTCAGGTTGTTCTGGAAGAGAAAGCCGCCCACATCGAAATACTGCGCGATGGGCTCGCCATGGTCGCCTGCAACGCCGGGAGCAAAGTACTGCGGCGCTTTGATGCCACCCGAGGCCGTCTCGACCGGGAAGCCGGGAACGCTGAACGGGATGCCGGGGCGGCCGGGATTGGCCTCCAGCAGATCCTCGCGCGTGTAGGCCTTGCCTGAAGGGTCAGGCTGCAACACGTCGGCCGCGGCCTGCACGGTCACGCTGTCTGACGGCTGCAGTGCCAGCCGGAGGTCGCGGTCCGCCTCCATATCAAGCGCCAGGTTCACACTCTTGTAGCGCGCTGCCTCTACCAGGATCTGGCGCGCGCCCGCGGCAAGCTGTACCTCAAAGCGCCCCGCCGCGTCTGTGCGCAGCAGCGTGCCATCTACAGTGATGGCCGCCCCTGCGACCGGCTCCTCGCCCACGGTGGTCACCGTTCCCCGCAGAGCATACGTGGCACTCGCGGTTGAGCCCTGCTGGGCGGGCAGGACGGAGCCAGCTGCCCCTTGCAGCACGATGAGCATGACGGGTATCGCTAAGCTCGTCTTCACCCTCGCTCGTTCTCCTTCCACCACCCACCGCTCTCCTTATATACGCCGCAAAAACCAAGGCCGTGCAGCGTGTCATAAACATTGATAGAGTAGCGGCCGATCACACTCTCGTGCGCTGCTCAGCATGAAGCGTCCTGGATCGCTACACTTTGCCTGTTTTGCCGCACACACAACAATTCCTTTTATTAAACGAGTCCAATCCTCGTCCCCCGACGTACTCACTGCGGTGTACAAAGCTGCGACGCAGGCCGTTTCTTCTCTTGCCCACGACTCTGTGCTCCACCAGGACCATCTTCAGGGAGATCCACACCATGTTGAAACGCGCTGCCTCGCTCGCTCTAGCGGTGTGTTTGACGTCCATGACGCCCTACGCGTCATTTGCTTCAAGCCACCGCGAAGCCCCAGTCACTGCACTTGATCACGCCGCCGATATTACTGACTTCTACGCCTTTGTCAGCTACGACCACCCAGACCGCGTCACCTTCATCATGAATGTGGACCCGTTTCTCGAGCCCAGCAATGGTCCCAACTACTTCCCGTTCGACCCGAATATTCTGTACGAGATAAAAATCGACAACAGCTTTGACGCCGTTGCCGATGTCACCTTCCAGTTCCGGTTTACCACGCAGTATCGCGCTCCGAGCCTCTTTACCTCGGCTGCGGGCGCGGGTGCCGGGCTCAATGCGCCGGCCAACTCTCCCGCGCCGATTGCTCCGGGTACACAAGTGGTCCCCCCGGCGATCACCTCGCTTGACGGCGCTGGTGCAGCAGGCCTGGGCGTTCGCCAGACTTACACCGTCACCATGGTGAAGAACGGCAAATCCACCCAGCTTGGCAACTCGAAGCCCTTCTACGCGGTGCCAAGCAACGTTGGTTCCCGCACCATGCCTGACTACGATGCACTGGCGCAGCAGGGCATCTACAACGTTGGCTCGAGCGATGTCCGGGTCTTCGCCGGCACCGTCGCCGACCCGTTTTTTATCGATCTAGGCGCGGCCTTTGACAGCTTCAACTTCCGTGCGAATCCAGGCTCGGGCGTCCCGGGCGTGCTGAGCGCCTCGCAGGATGCGGACGACCAGGTCAACATCGCTCCCAATGCTGTCTCCGGCTTCAACGTCAACACCATTGCGATTGAGGTCCCGATCGCCATGCTCACCAGCGACGGCCAGAAACACGCCGCCACCGACCCAAAGGCGACCATTGGTTCGTGGGCAACGACCTCGCGCCCGCAGATCACCATTCGCCGCTCTCCGGATGAGCCACTCATGGGCGGCTCCTACTACCAGGTCCAGCGCCTTGCCAACCCGCTCATCAATGAGTTGATCATCGGAACGGGGTACAAGGATCGCTGGAGCATGGACCAGCCGAAGAACGACATCCAGTTCGCAAACTTCGGCCTCGACCCACTGCTGCCTCGCCTGTTTAACGCCATTTACGGCATTAACATTCCTCCACCGCCACGGACTGATCTTGAGCTGCTCTTCCTCTACAAGGCGCCCATTGCTGCTCCCGGGACCCCTACCGGACCTGCTGCTGACCTGTTGCGCCTGAACACCGGCGTCGCTCCCACTTCACTCAACCAGCGCAGGCGCCTCGGCGTGATCGCCGGTGACGGCGCCGGCTTCCCCAATGGCCGCCGCCTGACTGACGACGTCACCGATATTGCCGCGCGCGTGGTCGGCGGCGGTATCCTTGCCGGCGGCAAGTATGCGGCCTTCCCCAACAACGCTATCGGCGATGGAGTCAACGCTCCGGACGTACCCACGCAGGAGACCTTCCCTTACGTGCACTACGCCTATAGCGGTCGTGACAGCCGTCACGTGGACCCCAGCGAAGTAGGCTGCGGCGCGCAGCCTACCGGCAGCAGCGTGCCTTTAGCTCCTCCGGCAGATCAGGGCGGCAACTCTCCCTGTCCTGTGCAGTAAGTCTCACCAACAGGCGCGGGGGGGGG
>CAZZYO010000035.1:0-33367 GCA_964658255.1 Candidatus Babeliales bacterium | reverse complement strand
CGCGTTCGCGAGCAGGCTTGGCTCCAGCAGCACGTCGGTCGTGTTCACGGCGCTTGGCCGCGAGCCCTTTTTGCTCCGCGCAAGGTCAGGCGTAAAGAGCACCTGCTGATCAGCGTCACCGCCCGCGTCAAGGGCGGTCTTCACCTTGCCCGCATAGTTTAGCTTCGCGATCGTGCGGGCCATGGAGCCGATCAGCGCGTAGTTGGCGGCGTGCTCCCCGGGCACAGTGCCTGGCGGCAACCAGCCCGTCCAGTCCACACCAAAGGGCGAGAAGCCAATCGCTCCCCGTCCAAGAGCCGCGAAGAAGTAGGGAGCATAGTTGTCGCCCTGGGCCGTCTCAGGGATCCAAAGCGGATTATCCGGTCGCGCATAGGTGTCAAGGATGCTGAGGTAAAAGCCCGGATCGCTGGAATATAAATCCGGCCCAATCAGGTCGATTGACGGAGCGGCAAACTTCCAGATAGGCAGCATGAGCTGGTTCGGGCCGCCAGAAGGATAACCGATGCCCGGCGTTGCGATATGCCGCTCCGGCAGCTCAGCTGGTGGATAGGCCAGCCACACGTTGCAGTAGAAGGGGATGTTGAACTCGTGCTTGCCGGCCTCGGCAACGGCGTTGACGTAGCGGGCCTGATGCCAGGCCTGGAAGGACTCGTCGGCGCGGCCGGCGAAAACCTCGCTCCATGTGCCGGGGTGTTTGCCGAGCGCTTTCACCAGCTCCGATGGTACCTGCCCGGCAAACTCGCGGTTCGACTCGGGTGAGTAGTCGCGAGCGGCACCAATGCCGCCGGACTCGTTCTCTACCTGCATCATCAGGATCGTGTGTTCTGCCCCATCCTTCTCGGCAAGGTGGTGCATCAGCGCGGTAAACGCCTTGCGATCTGCTTCCATGTTGGCGGGCGCGTTGGCCGAGAGGTCATCGATGGGCGCGCCGGCGCCATTGATCATGCGGGGAAAGTGCCGCGGATCGCGCTTGACCCACTGTGGCACGTAGTGGTCGTTGCCGTTTTTCCAGGTACCGAACCAGAGCAGGATCAAGTGAAGATGGTGCTTGCGGGCGCCGTCCAGCAGGGCATCGACGTTGGTCCAGTCAAACTGGCCTGGCTGCGGCTCGATCTGCTCCCAGTACACTGGCGCCTCGGCCGTGTTGACGTGCATTGCCTCAAGCGCCGGCCACACCTTTGGCTCAAGCAGTGCAGGCCACGCGCTCGAGTTGCCAATCTGGGCACCCAGCACCAGGTACGGCGCACCGTCTACCAAGAGCGCATGCCGCCCATCTTCTTCGACAAGCCTGGGAGCCTGCGGCGCCACCTGGGCAGTGAGTGCAAGCGGAAAAATCGTAAGGGCGAGCGCAGCTAACGCGGGTGCAAGGGAGCGAACAGGGGAAACCAACGGATTGCCTCCGGGCCGGCGGCGAGATGCGCGGACCGCTCGCAGGTGCCAACGAACCAGCGAACCCGAGCCGTCCGGCAGACTGCGCCTGTCGAGACTGGATTAGAGTACACGAGAGCTTGCGCATCCCGCCCTGGAAAGCTCCTCCCGGAATGGGTCGGTGTGAAGGGCTCCAGCAATGAAGCTCACTCCTGCCTGTCATCGTGTTCAAGCTGCTCAGGACGAGCTTGAGCCCGGCGCGTGCGCTTTAGCAGACCTGGACGGATGGAATGCCGATCAGGTCTGCCACCTTATGCAGGGTTGCCGCAACGTGACCCACGCCGATGGCGCAGTGATGTGCGGGACCCTGCTGGTTCCAGGCGTTGACAAAGCCGCGCGCTCCGAGTGGAAACCGGTAGCGGCTGTTTGTGTTTCCTATCTGGAGGATTGGCCCCGGCTCACTTTGCCCTTCGGCAATCAGGAGCTTGTAGCCCGCGTGCTTTTCCTCGACAACTGAGAGTAAGGTGACCGGGCCATGCTGCACGCTCATCTCGACTGAGAGGCCTCGGCCTATCTTACCGTGGTAAACGGCGAGCGGACGGACCAGGGTTCGCCCGTGCGCGATACCGGAGTGGCCAGGACCGTCATGGCCCATCAGGACGATGTCATCGTTGAAGTCAATGGCGTAGTACTCAGTGAAGGACCCACCGGCTCCGAGTGCGTGCATGATCTTCATCGCGAGAACGTTCTTCACCTCGTACTCGCCTGCGACCGGGACTCCCCTGCTGGTAAGCAGAGACGCACCAAGGATGATCGAGCTTAACGTATCTTCGTTCGGGGGCGAGCCGGAACCCATTGCGTAGTAGGCGAGCGCGTCAAGCCGGTGTGCCTGTACGACCCGGTCGAGTGCGACCGAGGTACGCGCAGCACGCTCCAGTTCAGCCGGCGCGCACTCAGTCTGTACGTTAAAGAACTGCTCGAACTCGCCAAGCTTTACGAGTAAGTCACCCTCACTTACCTGGGCGCGCACGCCACTTAGTTCATCTACTTCAAAGATATCTACATGTGTGCCGAAGACAGCGGACACCTGGAGCAGGTCGGTCGCGATGTCGAGCATCCCGTTGTAGTAGTGCCCCATCAGGCCTAACCGGCACTCGGCCAGTTGCTTGGTGACCTCTGCAGCCGTCAGCCAGGCCTCTATCTCGGTCCAGCAGGCGGGGTCATCATCGAGTACGCCGGTCACCTGCCGGAAGCGGATACCTGCGCGCTGAAAGACGTTTGCCAGTTCCGGCACAGGGCAAGCCGCGCAGTAGGCAAGCCATGTGCCTGTCATCGCGGTGCGGTCTGGCAGGGCGTTGAAAGTTGCATAATCAATGGCAGCGGTTGGTTGCAGGTTCAGCACAAGCACCGGCACGCGAGCCGTTCGCACGATCGGCAGCACCGTTGACGAGAGCGCATAGGTCGTCGCATAGATAATCAGCAGGTCTACATCCGCCGCGCGGATGCCGTGCAGGACCGAGTGGGCGCGCTCCGGTGTGTCTACCAGTCCGAAGTTAAGGATCGTGCGCGCGGGGCTGTCTATGCGTGCTGCCACAGTGTTGACATAGCCGCGCAGCGTTGACTCTAATCCTGCAAATTGAGACCAGTATGCTTCAAGGCCGATGCCGAAGATGGCAACACGCAGGTCATACGAGTCATCATTGTTTTCAAAGACAGGTTGAACAATCATGCGAGGTTGGCTGCTCTTGCACTGCAAAGATACAGGCAGTGTAACTGAATACGTGTGTGACTGTAGAGCGGCCGCTGGAGGCTGGTCTATAATCGCCTGCGAATGGCGAAAGGGCTGCGGATGCGAACCTGGCTTTGCCTGCTCGGTGTTTGCCTGATTTCTGCTTCGGCTTGGCCCCAGACGGACTGGAAGAGCCTGCGCGAATCGTTCGTACACCCTCCGGATGACAGTCGGATCATGATGCGCTGGTGGTGGTTTGGGCCGTCGGTCACCAAGCCGGAGTTACTTCGAGAGTTAGAGCAGATGAAAGCCGCAGGTGTCGGTGGCGTCGAGATCGCCACGCTCTACCCGCAGGCACTGGATAATGCGTCCACAGGATTCCATGACGTGACGTACTTATCGGATGAGTATGTGGACGATCTTCGCTTCGTCAATCAGGAGGCGCACAGGCTCGGGTTACGTGTGGATGTGACCCTCGGGAGCGGGTGGCCGCTTGGTGGGCCACATATTCCGGTGAGTGAAGCTGCCGGGCAGTTGCGCGTTGAGATGGTGCCGGTGTCTCCGGGCGAGACCTCCGTGGTTGTCCCGGGCCGGGAAGCAGGGGAGCAAAGCCTCGCGACTTTTCTCGTCCAAGGAGACGCCGCGACACGAGACTTTAGCGCGGTGCAACCATTGCCAGCCACAAGTGGCGACCGGCTCTTGCTCAAGGCGTCGCCAGCCGAGCGGACTGCAGTGTTCTTTATCAGCAGCCGCACCGGGATGATGGTGAAGCGGCCAGCTGTAGGCGCCGCCGGCTTTGTTCTGGACCACTATGATGCTGAGGCGACTGGCACGCATCTGCAGGCGGTGGGTGACCGTCTACTCCAGGCATTTAGCGATGCACCGCCGTATGCGGTCTTCAGCGACAGTCTTGAAGATTATGGCTCCGACTGGACGCCCAAGCTACTCGACGAGTTCTGTCACCGGCGCGGTTACGATCTTGTTCCTTACCTCCCAGCGCTTATAGGCGACATGGGTCCGCAGACAGCAGCGGTGCGCCATGACTGGGGGCGCACACTCACTGAGCTGGCCGACCAGAACTTTATGCAGCCCATCGCTGCCTGGGCGCATGCACACCACACTCTGCTGCGATCGCAGACCTATGGTTTTCCACCGGTCAACTTTGCAAGCAATCGGTTCGCAGACCTGCCCGAGGGTGAAGGCAAGGCCACACTCGAGATGTGGCGAGAGTTTTCCGACACGCGCTGGGCAAGTTCGGCAGGGCATCTGTATGGCCACAATGTTATCTCGTCCGAGACGTGGACATGGCTGCACTCGCCTGCTTTTCGAGCGACGCCACTTGACATGAAGGCAGAAGCAGACCTGCATTTCCTGCAGAGCATCAACCAGTTAGTGGGCCACGGATGGCCCTACTCGCCGGCCGGCGAGGAAGAGCCAGGCTGGCGCATGTACGCAGCGGCTGCGCTTGATGCGCACAATCCCTGGTTTGGCGTGATGCCGGAGTTATCCCTTTACCTGCAGCGGGTAAGCTATGCGTTGCGCTTAGGCAAGCCTGCGCAGGACGTAGCTTTACTGTTACCCGAAGATGATGTGTGGGCCTCGTTCAAAGCGCGCGTTGCACAGCATGGGTCGGTCACCAGTGCGTTTGGATTTGACGAGTCTGGCTCAAACGTCACGATGGATGAGTCCATGGGCGCCTTGCTTGATAAGCGGCTAGTCCCGCAGATTCTCGATGCGGGTTTCAGCCTGGACTTCATCGATGCGGATGCAATCAACGCGGCAGGTATCGCCTACAAGGCGCTGGTGCTTCCTGCAACTGATCGTCTGCCTGTGGCAACCTACCGAAAAGTACTGGCCTACGCGCGTGCGGGAGGCGTGGTGTTAGCCGTGGGTCATCCACCCTCGACGGCTCCGGGCTTGTTAGGCGCAGAAGAGGAAACCAGCGAAATTAAGATCATTAGTGATGAACTCTTTGGCGGCCGTACCAAGACGGCGCAACTGGTCACCGACACCAATCAACTCGGCGCTACCCTCGCCAGCCAGCTAGAGCCCGAAGTGGAGTTTTCGCCTCGGTCTTCAGCGTTTGGTTTCACGCATCGCATCCTTAACGGCGGCGACCTATATTTCGTCGCGAACACGAGTAACCAGCCGCAGCACGTGAAAGCAAGATTCAAGACCCAAGGAGCGCATCCGAAGCTATGGAACGCCTACACCGGTGATGTGACTGATCTAGGTGGGGCAAGGGAGGTCGTGCTTGACCTTGAGCCGTATGGCTCGCGCCTTCTGGCGTTCGGGGATGCATCCGTCGCTCACACGAAGGAGCCGGGGTTCGTCAGGGTGAAGTCAACGGATCTATCCAGCGGCTGGAAGGTAGAGTTTCCAGGAGTGACCTGGGCGCCTGGAGCGTTGCGATCCTGGACGGAGGATCGTCGCCTCACCTACTATTCGGGTACTGGCACTTACACTCGGACTCTGGATGTCGATGCAGCCGCATTGGCGGGAAAAGCAAAGCTGACACTGGCATTTGGTGAGGGCACTCCTGTCCCGCTCCCGGATCCGCTGCCGCGTTTCAACATGCGTGCGTACCTTGAGGGTCCCGTTCGTGAGGTAGCGCAGGTGTATGTCAACGGGCAGCACGCTGGATCGGTGTGGCACCCACCTTATGAGGTACTTATCGGTCCATGGCTGAAGCCGGGTAAGAACCAGTTGCGCATCGACGTAGCAAATACTGCTATCAACGAGTTAGCCGGCAAAGCAAGGCCTTCCTATCGCCTGCTTTATCAGCGTTATGGCACTCTCTTTGTACCGCAGGATATGGATCACCTGGAGCCATTGCCTTCGGGGCTGCTGGGGCCAATCTGCCTTGAAGAGTTCCATAAGGAGCACTAAGGAAGGCAATAAGGAGAAACAAAGATGCAGAGAGTAGCATTCATGCTGCGTTTGAAGCCAGGCGCGGGAGCAGCCTACGACGCCTCGCACACGCAGGTATGGCCGGAGATGCTGGCGCTGCTCAAACAGGCTGGTATCACGGAGTACTCCATCTTTCGCCGCGATGAACTGCTTGTGCTCACAATGCGGGTTGAGGACTTCGGGCAAAGCTGGTCGCTGATTGAGGCTGATCCGATAAATGCGCGCTGGCAGCAAGCGATGACGGAGCACTTTCTCCCCGTGCAGGATACGCGGCCTGGAGAAAGATTCCCGATGATGCAGGAAGTCTTCTACCTGCCCTAGGTGCACTGCCTTATGCCGGCATGCGGAACAACGTTGCCTGTGCCTGCGTTCGAGGCCTCCACTTATAGATGGCATGAGAGTTTGCCGCGAAGAACTTATGCTCGGCAGCCGTCCCTCGACCTGCGACATATTGATGAATCAGCGCCAAGGTCTCTGGATAGGTAGCCAGATGGTCGCTATTCGGCCAGTCACTCCCATAGAAGATACGATCCTCGCCAAACCAGGCCCACAACTGGTCCAGCCAACCCTTGTAAAAGCGGGGATCGTGGATAACCTTGCCGTCAACACGCCGGAACACCTCAGAGCCCTTCACAAAGACCTGCGGACGTGAACTGAGCGCTTGTAAATGCGCCTCGTAGACGGCCCGCGCCGAGGGTTCAACTGGCGGCACTGCCTGGGGTAAGTGGTCGATAATAACCCGCAACGCAGGTACTCGATCTGTAAGTACGAGCAAGTCGGCTATAAGTGCAGGATTCGGGTTGGCTGTCTCAAGTAACAGGCCCGCGCCGGCCAGGCGGTTGAGGTTCGGGACGAAATCCGGATGCGTGAGCGCGGTTGCGAGGTCACGGTTCCACAGGTTGCCGTACCGTAAGCCGCGGAAGAGGGGATTCGCGGCATACCTCTCGACTGCAGCCGGAAAGCTCTTGAGCATCGGATCCAGGTCACCGATCACCCCCACGATAAAAGGATCCGCAGAGGCTACCTGCAGGAGCCAGTCGTTGTCGGCCGCGAGCGGGCTGCACTCGATGGCGAGGGCGCCTTGGACGCCAAGAGGTTCGGCGGTGCTGCGCAACCGTGCGGGCAGCGCGGGTCGGTAGAGGATTGTGTCGGACGGTTCAGGCCACGGCACCCCACCAGGTCGGGCAGGGTCGTAAAGGTGCACGTGTGCGTCCAGGATGCCGCCTGGAGGGACCGGTAACACAGCGGAAAGCCCTTGCAGCGTGCGTGTGGCGGTGAGGGCTGTCATCGCGCAGGCCTGCTGGACGAACTCGCGGCGATTTGTCGGGGACATTTAACTCCTTTTTGCGTTTGCAAGCGGCGATAAGCGCCGGCAGCCTGAGTCTGGTCGGGCAGCCATCGCGCGTGCTGGGATGCGCGTGCTATATTTGCTCCGCTCCATGATTCAGCACGGGAATTGTTTCAGCTTTATCGGGCCGTTGTCATGATCCAGGCTGGTCCGCTTGATCAGGTGATGAACCTTCGTTTCAGGAGATTGCAGGTATGTGGATGTTTCGTAAAAAGGTGAGAGCAGGGTGCGGCGTGTTGCTCACGAGCGCAGCCTTAGTGATGGTTGTCGGCCAGCTGCGGGCGCAACAGGCAGTCCAGCAGCCAAGTGATGCCTTGACGATCCACTGGGACCACACTCTGCTGGTTTCTAAATCCACTCCTACGCTGCAGGTAGTGGTGAACCCCATGTTACTGCGTGGAGCTCCTATCCATGACGGTTCTTTTCAAGCGCTTAAGGACCTGGGTGCAGATTATGTGCGATACGTTCCATGGCTCCCCTACCCCAAGATCGCCGTAGCGGAACTGGAGCCACCCAGTAAAGAGAAGACATCGTGGGATTTCACTCATATCGACCCCGTTACGCTTGATTTCCTCAACGCAACGGCTGGGCATTCGACCGTGATGAACTTCAGCACTATCCCGGCCTGGATGTTCAAGACGGAGAAGCCTGTGCAATATCCGGCGGATCCGATGCAGGTCTTTTGGAACTACACGCAGGGCACAGAACTGCGCGATAACTCGGGCGAGGAGATGGGTGCGTACTTTGCGCGACTGGTGAGCTGGTACACGCAGGGAGGATTCAAGGATGAGAATGGGCAGATGCATGCCTCCGGGTACCATTACAAATTCCCTATCTGGGAGGTGCTGAACGAAGTAGAGATCGAGCATAAGACGAAGCCAGAGGACTACACGCGCCGCTACGATGCAATGGTGACTGCTATCCGGAAGGTGAGCCCTGAAACGAAGTTCATGGGGCTGGCACTGGCGTTTCCCTCCGACGATCCGCAGATGTTCGAATATTTCCTAAACCCCGCCAACCATAAGCCAGGCATTCCGCTTGACTACATTTCCTACCACTTCTATGCGCATCCTTCACCTGACCAGGGTATCAATGAGTGGCAGTACACCTTCTTCGACCAGGCCGACGCTTTCCTCGCCACGACGCGATACATCGAGAGTATCCGCAAGCGCCTGTCACCAGCGACCAAGACAGACACGGACGAGCTTGGCGTCATCCTGCCAACCGACGAAGTGGAGATCAAGGCATCCAGGGCGAACCCGGATCATATCCCTAGGCTTTACTGGAACGCAGCCGGCTCACTCTACGCCTACCTGTACATCGAGTTGGCCAAGCAGGGCATCGACGTGATCGGCGAATCGCAATTAGTCGGATACCCGTCGCAGTTCCCCAGCGTCTCCATGATGGACTGGACCAACGGTAAGCCGAACGCACGCTACTGGGTGCTTAAACTCATCAAGGATAACTTCGGTCCAGGAGACGCGATCGTCGAAACGAGCCTTGACCCTGGTAAAGATGTCGAGGCGCAGGGCTTTCAGACGCGCAGTGGGAAAAAGCTGCTGCTGCTGAACAAGCGCAATCGTACAGCGACTGTGACTCTTCCCGCGGATGCGAAAGTGGCAAGCATTGCCGTGGTAGACGGCGAGAGCGCCGAGGGTCCAGCGCGTGCTCAGCAGGCTACTGGATCGGCTGTAACGCTGGCGCCATTTGCCGTTGCCATTGTGACGATGCAGTAGTCACGGTTGGGAGGCCGGATCCACCTCCTGGCGGGTAACATCAGTCGACGGGTCCGCAAGACGAGTGGATTGCTGCTGAACTGCCGCTTGATGCAGGGTGCGAAAATGTGTCAGCGCATCCTGTTGCCCGGTGGAATCGCCAAGGGTGCGGTCGACTTGTGCGAGACGATACCAGCAGACCTCATCCGAAGGATCGATGGTCACGGCAGCTTTCAAATGCGGCAATGCCTGCTCAGGCTTGTTCTGCGCGATCAGTACAGCGGCCAAACCATCCTGCGCCTGGCCGAAGTCTGGATAACTGGTGAGTGCGCGCTCAAAGTACTGAGCAGCTAAATCCAGCTGGCCTGCACGCCGGTATATCTCGGCAATCTCATAGGCAGCGTTTCCATTGCGTGGGTAGAGGGCGAGTTCCTGCTCATACTCCTGGCGTGCTGCATCAAGGTCAGCGCTGCTACCAGACTGGTGGGATTGCGCGAGTAAGGTGCGGGCGATGCGGTAGTGGATCCCCGGGCGGCGCGGGTCAACGGTAAGTACGGCGCGATACTCGCGAATCGCATCAGCGGAGGATCCCTGGCTTTCATAGGCTTCTGCCGCGGCCAGGTGACGCCAGACCGAGTCCGGAGCTTCACGGGCGAGATCCTGAACCCTGAGGAAAGCGTAATTGCCGAAAACGCGGCTGGTGTTATACAAAATTTCCGCGTCTGACGGGTAGAGCTTGTTTAATTCCAGTGCTACTTGAACAGCTTTGCCATCCTCGTTAAGGCCGGTATAGGCGCGCATCAGTTGCAGGCCGCACATGCGTTTGACTGCAGGGTCAGGCGAGAGCTGAAACGCCTTCTCTAGGCCTGGCAGCGCCGCCTTGTAGTCGCCCAACTCTGAGAGGGACATGGCGAGGAGCGAGTCAGTCCGGGTAAGCCCCGGCTGTAGCTTTTTGGCCAGACGTAACTCGGCGGCGGCCTGGCTGTAGTTCCGTTGCTGGAAGTAGATCAGGCCCAGCGTGGCATGGACCTCGGCAACCCTCGGTTCGAGTTTTGCGAGAGCGGTAAAGTTCGTCTCTGCTTCGGTATAGCGGCCACTGGCCAAAGCTTGTTTGCCCGCCGCGGTGTAAGTGTCAATGTCACGCTCGGTATCCGCTTGCGCATGCGCTCGAGAGCAGCACACAAAGCTAAGGAGAACGCACCATGCTACTGTCCGACCATGTTTCATATAGGCCAAAGTATAGTGGCGTGAGCAGGAAAAAGCCGCCACGCATCGCCTGACGGCTCCTACCTGTGTGTGTCTCAGGGAGCGGCTTAGAAGTTGACTTTACCACTAAGCTGCAGAATACGAGGACTACCGGTTGACGTGACCTGGCCGAAGGTGGAATCACCTAGCCCGTTGTCGACTGATGAGCCGCCGCCGGAGCCGGATGTAGCCAGGCCACCCACCGATTGATAGTACCCGTGATGGTTGAAGGTGTTGAAGCTATCGAACTTGAGCATAAGATTCGCACGGTCAAAGAAGTTGAACGATTTGCTCAAGCCCATGTCGAAGTTGTTTATGCCAGGTTGACGAAGAAAGTTACGGGATGTTGTCCCAAAGACGCCAGGACCGGGTTGGGTAAAGCAAGCCCTGTTGATGCGCTGCAGGGGCGTGGTGAGGTTCGCGTGGAGGTTACAACCCGGCACGTAGTCGGCGCGATGGAACTGCGTGTCAAGCAGGCTGTTCGAGTCGCTGGCTGCAATGCTGTAAGGGAAGCCTGTCTGGAAGGTGGTAATGCCGGCCAGTTCCCAGCCTCCGACAGCGGCATCCGCCAGGTGGTTCACTCGACCCAGATACTTCTTGCCGCGCCCGACAGGCAGGTCGTAGATGTAGCTGGCAACGAACCGCTGATCGACGTCGAAGTCTGACGGCCCGTAGTCCTTTTGTGGATTGTGGTTGTCCTGGAAGCCCTGGTAGCCGCTCCCGGTAGCGCCAACGCCGGCAGCCGCCGACTTATCGTCCATGCTCTTGGCCCAGGTATAGACCGCCGTAACAGCAGTCGTGCCAGTGCGATGCTCAAGCTTGACATTCATCGCGTTGTAGTTTGAATACCCGTCCCAGTCACTGTCGATATAAAAACCGGTGAAGTTCGGGTAGGGCAGGCGAGTCGTGGTTGGACACAGGTTTGCCGTCCAGGCTGCATCACTGCTGGTGTGGGTCTGGCAGTAGGCAAGGTTCGCCGCCGGTATAGCGTTGGGTTGAGCGATGTTGCGGCGGTCGAGCAGGTGCGTACTCTTGGTGCCGATGTAGTTCAACTCGAGAGTGGTTCCGCGCGAGATCTCACGCTCGGCCGACAGTGTCCAGGACTGCACGTACGGGTTGCGAGGATTCTCTGATTCGATCACGGCAATGAAGGAGAGAGTGGAAGCGGGGAACGGCCCGAGAGCTCCGTAGCTGGGGAACAGGTCGTTGCTGAACTTGGGCCGCGTGGGATCCTGGGTAGGATTCAACGAGTTACGGATGCTATAGGGATAGATATCGCCTGAGTCGTCGATCTCGCGACCTTCAGCCGAGTCAAAGAAGATGCCGTAGCCTCCGCGCAGTACGGTCTTATCGTCAAAGCGATACGCGAAGCCCAGGCGCGGTGCGAACGGTGTCTTGGGTCCGGCGTGCGGTACTTTGCCGCAGTAGCGAAGAATGGGACCGCCATTGACGCCCACTCCTGGCGCCACGCCATCCTTCGAGAGGGTTGTGTCGGCGTAGCACAGGCCGCCTCCAGGGTTGGTCGTATCCAGCCAGAAGAAGTGGTTGTTCTCCTCATAGGCTGCCGCACGGTAATCCCACCGCAAGCCGGCATTCAGGGTGAGCTTCGGGCTAACCTTGAAGTCGTCCTGGATGTACGGAGCGAAGTAACTGAAGATATGGGTCTGCGGGTTCCCAGCTACGGTGGCGGAGCTTAGTGGGCCCGGGACATAGCCGGCCGCGCTGCCATAGTAGCCCAGCAGCAGATCCGCCGTTCCATTGCCTGTGCCGCAAAGGCCGGTAGGGTTTGGGCAGCTGCCGTTCACATCGTTGTTCAGCACGGTGCTGGAAGAGAAGCCCCAGTCGCCATAGAAGTCGTCATCCAGGTTCCGGACCAGCCGCCAGCGGCGATAGTCAAAGCCCATGTTGAGGGTGTGCCGTCCGTGGCTGGAGGTAAACGAGTCAGCGAACTCCCATGACGGATTGTCAGAGCCGGTATACGAGTTGCCGGGGCCGCCCGCTCCCGAATATTGAGTCAGACCAACGTTCGGCCAAGTCTGCTGCAGCGCGGTGAAATGCTGGAAGGTTCCTGTTTCGCCGAGCGCGCTGATGGCCGAGGCAGGAGGAGCCGGCGCACCCTGGGGAGCCTGCGCATCCAGGTAGCCGAAGCGGAAGTTGTTGACGCTCGCCGCGCCCACGCTGATGGTGTGCGAGATGGCCCAGTTCTTCTGCGTCTCGAACTGCGTTTCAAGGCCGTAGTTGAGCGATGCGGTGGCAAGGCTGCTGTTCTGGTACTTGGAATAAGTAAAGCGGCCGAAGACGGAGCCGAACTTGCCCAGCGTCTGGTCCACCCGGTAGGTCTGCTGGTTGGTGGTGAGTGGCTGCGCGACCCCCGCAAAGAAGTTAACCGCGCCTTCCGGCTGGCCCGGAATCGTGGGAGTAGCCCAGTAGCCATTTGAAATCGCTACCTGTGCCAGGCGTGAGGTGATCGCAGCCGATGGGATGACGTTGCCGGGGAACGGCTGACCGGTCGCCGGGTTCACCGGCATGCAGTTCAAGCCAATTGCTAACACCGCTGTACACTCGGCACTGCCATACGCAGGCAGAGGACGCGCAGCAGAACCCAGGTTCAAGCTCGAAGGTGGTAGATACGTTTCAGCGGCGAAGTTTCCCTGCAAGGTCGCAGGGTTGGGGAGCGTCGACTTCGCAATGCCCGCGTTGTTGATGCGCCAGCCCTCGTAGTTCGCCATGAAGAAGGTCTTGTCACGGCCGTTGTAAATCTTGGGTATGTAGACCGGGCCGTTCAGCACGTAGCCGAACTGATTTTGACGCAGCACGGGGTTCGCTGTTGGAAGGCCTCCCTGGATGTCGGTTGCCGACGCGAAGGGCCTGGCGTCGAAGGCGTCATTGCGGTCGAACTCGAAGATAGATCCATGCAGCCTGTTGGTACCGGTCTTGCTGATCAGGTTGATCTGGGTGGCGCTGAAGCCGTACTCGGCCGAGTACGTGCCGCTCTCAACCTTGAACTCCTGAATAGCATCCTGCGAGAGGATGACAGCCGGGGTAACCAGGGCCTGGTCAGTGTTGATCAATCCATCGAGCGTGTAGTTGTTGCCCTCAGGCCGTCCGCCGTTGACGCTGATGGCGTTGCCTTCACCCTGACGCATGGTGCCCTGCTCGCCACCGACAGTGACTGCGCCTGCACCGATCAGCAGCAGCTGCATAAAATTGCGCCCGTTCAACGGCAGGTTTTCTACCTGGCGCTGGCTGACCAACTGCGTCAGTGCCGAGCTATCCGTATCCAGGTTAACGGCCTGCGTCGAGACTTGGGTCTGCTCCGTGACTGCGCCCGGCTTCAAGGTCACGTTCACGCGAATCTTCTGGTCCACGCTTAGCACAAACCTGTCGGTCAGCGCGGTAGAGAAACCAGGTGCCTGCACCGAAATCGTATAGGTTCCCGGGTTGAGCGAAGGGCCGTCATAGTCGCCCGCCGAGCTGGACGCGGTGTTGTAGGTCTGGCCGGTGTCTGTGTTCAGAATAGCTACATGCGCGCCCTGAACCACGGCGCCGGTGCTATCGATGACCGTGCCGAGAATGGATCCGGTCGCGCCACCTTGTGCGAACGAGCGACCCGTTGCACCAAGCAGTAGAAGCAGTAAGAAGACAAGACGATGGAGCCTCATGGTTTCTCCTGAAAACAGTGTGCAAGTGTTTACTGCAGGCCGCTGGCGGCGAGAACGATGGCCGGCTGCGTGCCCTGGTTTGGTCACGGTGGAAATCATTTTCCTAATGCAGCGGGACGTTATCGGCTGTTCTCTGCGACTGTCAAGCAAATTGCGAGACGATGAAGTAGGCAGTCCGACAGCGGGATATGCACGCGATGCCTAGATCTGGAACGGTATACTTTACGGCGTACCGAGGCAGGAGTTTCTCTTGGCCTTGACGTGTTTCAAAGCAGGGCAGGCTACTACTGGTCATCTCGTGTTCTGCATAGGAGTCTTGCTTGCACGTGGCACCCGCGGCTATCACGCGTTCCATCCTCCTGGCGCTTGCCGCCTCTTCCAGCATGGCCGCGGTGCAAGGGCTGGCCCGCACTGTACCCGGCAGCTCGACTACCGGACCGCCCGAAGGAACCATGCAGCGCGTGGTGCAGCAGTATGATGGCGATCGCGCAAGCCTGCTGACGACCTACTCAGACAATGCGTCGCCCACGGACAGGGAGCGCATGCGCCGCTTTTATCTGGAGGAGCAGGCAAGCCTTACTGCGGTGCCTTTCGAGGCGCTCATGGCAGAAGACAAGCTCGATTACCTGTTGCTGGTAAACCAGCTGAAGGCACAGCTGCACGCGCTTACGATCGTCACCAGGCAACAGGAGGAGATAGCTCCCTTGCTTCCGTTCGCGGGCCTGATCATCGCGTTCGATGAGCAGCGGCGACGGATGGAGCGACCCGGTGCAGAACAGTCCGCGGGCGAGCTGACGCACTTGGTGGTGGCCATCCACCAGGCGCAATCTGCATTGTCTGAGGCGAACGTCTCTCGCCCGAAAGCCTCTGTGGCCAACCGCGCCGTCCAGTCTGCAAAGGAGCTCGACCAGCGCCTGGGTGCCTGGTACACCTTTTCCAACGGCTACGACCCGGAGTTTACCTGGTGGGCTGGACTGCCCTACAAGGCAGCGCATGAAGCGCTCGAGCAGTACGAAGTCTTTCTCAAGGAGAAGCTGGCCGGCATTTCCGCAGGCGACACGACGGCGATTGTCGGTGACCCTGTTGGTCGCGATGCACTGATGGCGGAGCTTGACGACGAACGCATCCCATACACGCCGGAGCAGTTGATCGCCATTGCCGAGACGGAGATGGACTGGTGCAAACGCGAGATGCTGCGTGCCTCGAGCGAGATGGGGTACGGGGATGACTGGCACAAAGCGCTCGAACACGTGAAGACGATGCACGTAGCACCCGGTGAACAGCCGCAACTTATCCGCAAGCTGGTGCTGGAGGGGATTGACTTCGTCAAGAAGGAAGACCTGGTGACCGTGCCGCCGCTGGCCGAGGAGACCTGGCGCATGGAGATGATGTCGCCGGAGCGGCAGCTAGTCAACCCCTTCTTCACCGGTGGCGATGTTATCAGCGTGTCCTATCCAACCGACACAATGACCTATGCGCAACGCGAGATGAGCATGCGCGGCAATAACATTCCGTTCTCGCGCGACACGGCATTTCACGAGATGATCCCGGGGCACTATCTGCAGCAGTATATGGCCGCGCGCTACAGGACGTACCGGGAACCATTTTCCACGCCTTTCTGGTACGAGGGGAATGCTTTTTACTGGGAGATGCTCCTTTGGGACAAGGGTTTCACCGCAACGCCGGAGGAGCGGGTCGGCGCGCTGTTCTGGAGGATGCATCGATCGGCGCGCGTGATCTTTACCATGCGCTTTCACCTGGGTGAGTGGACGCCGCAGCAGTGCATCGACTTCCTGGTGCAGGAGGTAGGCCATGAGCATGACAATGCGGCCGCCGAGGTGAGGCGGTCTTTCGACGGGTCGGTAGGTCCGCTCTACCAATCGGCTTACCTGATGGGCGCGCTTGAGTTTCGCGCCTTGCACCAGGAGCTGGTGGGTTCCGGCAAGATGGCGGATCGCGCCTTTCACGATGCCGTGCTCCAGCAGAATGCGATGCCGGTCGACTTACTCCGCGCCTATCTCGAGCACCTGCCACTTACGCGCGACTACAAGCCTACGTGGAAGTTCTACGGCCAGAACCCCGTGCATCCTTAGAGCAAGGCTGCTTTGCCATCCCGGCATTTCAGGCAAATGCTGGGATGTCTACGTTACTGACTGCGCTGCTATACCTGCGCGACGGCGTTCATTGCGACTTCATGAATCGGTGCCCTTGTGGCCAGCGCTGTGCTGAGGGCAGCCTGTGCCGTGGCGAGCTCTTCGCCGGCAAGCTCGAGCCGTGGGCCGCGTACCCGCGCTGACCCGGCACCCACCTGCTCCTGGACCCACTTGATAAGCTGCACAAACTTTGGCACGGTATCCATGCGCAGCAGCGGCAGGAACCACTTGTAAAGAGTAAACGCCTCCTCGTGACGGCCTGCGCGCGCCAGCTCAAGAAGCTTGACCGACTCGGCGGGAAAGGCATTGACCAGCCCGGCTACCCAGCCGATTGCGCCGGCAGCCACGCCTTCCACCAGCGCATCGTCCACCCCGACCAGGATCTGCACCCGGTCACCGAGCACTTCGCGTATCGCAGCCACGCGGCGCACATCGGCGCTCGACTCCTTGACGGCAGTCAGGTTGGGGTGTGCGTCGGCGAGCTCGGCAATATGAGCCGGCAGGAAGTCAGTCTTGTAGGCGACCGGGTTGTTGTACAGCATGCAGGGCAGCCGGGTAGAGCCGATCACTGTAGCAACATGTGCTTTCATCTCGCGCCAGTCAGAGGTGTAGACATACGGCGGCAGGACCATGAGGCCTACGCATCCGGCCTGCTCGGCTTCGGCGGCCAGGCGGACAGCACTTGCCGTGGAAAGAGACGAGATCGCGGCGACCACCGGCTTGCCCGCGGCTGCCTGCACAGCAGTCCGGAGAACAGCGGTCTTCTCCTTGTGCTCCAGCGTGGCGCCCTCGCCGAGCGAGCCGAGCGCAACCAGCCCCGAGCAACCGTTGGCGAGCAGCCAGGCGGCGTGCTGCGCGAGGAAGTCGTGGTCGACCTCAAGGTTGGGGTGGAAGGGAGTGGTTATCGCGGGCAGAACTCCGGACCATTGCATGCGGATCTCCTTGGGTGTTGTGAGGCGTGCTTGGGCTAAGAAGGGGTGCGTCGGAGCCAATGGCAGACCATGCAGAAATAGGCATGGGGAAGAGCGGTGGTCGCACCGAGGCAGGCTGCCAGCCAAAGATTGCCTCAAGCGCCGGCCCACATACGCGTCCCTGGCAGGGGCCCATGCCGCAGCGTGTCTGCAGCTTGGCTTCGGTCCAGCTGGAGTAGGCGCCAAGCTGTGCCAGGCGCACGTCTTCGCAGCGGCACACGATCGTATTGGCATGACCTAGCGATTTCAGCTCGCCGCGCAGAGCAAAGGCCCGGTCGAGGCGTTGGCCGAAGGCGCGGCCGCGCTGGTTGCGGCGAGAGAGGCCCATCGCTGCTTGCAGCAGGCCTGCGGCTGCCAGGCCAGCAACCCGTCCGGAGATCAGCGCGGCATCGAGCCCGGCGATGCCCGTCGGCTCGCCGGCGCAGAAGATACCGGGCACACTCGTCTGCTGCTGCGCGTCCACGGCAACAAAGCCCTGCCGCAGCTTGCACCCAAGCAGCGCAGGCAGTTCTGTGTTGGGGACCAGGTGGTAGCCGGTCGCGAGCAGGTCGCAGGGCACCTCCCAGGTACGCGTACCGTTTGTCAGCAGTACACCCTGCAATGCGGGTCGCGCCGAGGAGGGCTCCGCGGAGACGGCCTCCGTGACCCAGCAGCCAGTGTGCAAAGACGTGCGACCGAGCGTGGCCCGGTAGCGAAGTCCCTGCAGTGCTTTGCGTGGCTGCGCCCATAGCGAGGCAGCAAAGGGTGCGAGCCTGCTGAGCGGCGCCTGCTCGGCAACGCAGACGAGCCTGGCCCCGCGCTCGACGAGATGAGCCGCAACGGCAAGCAGCAATGGACCAGTGCCGCTGACCACGATGCGCTTGTTGCGAACGTCATAGCCACCTTTGACTAGCGCCTGGAGCCCGCCCGCTCCAAAGACGCCAGGGAGCGTCCAACCCGGGAACGGGAGCAGGCGCTCGCGGGCGCCGGTGGCAAGCACAAGGCTTTTGTAGTGGAAGCGCGCTACCTGCGCGCCTGGCTGGGGTTTGTCGCTGGCCCCGGTCGTTTCAGGGAGTGGAGCGGCTTCTCGCAGGGCGAGCAACACACCCGGAGACGGCGCGTCCACGATGCGCCAGCCGCCATGGAACTGCGCACCCGAGGATTCAAGGGCGGCGCGTGCATGCTGGGCCTCTGGTTCCGGGCGACCCCCGTAGTCGACGCCAGATCGCCAGATCTGTCCTCCAGTCTCAATCGCGTTATCGACCAGGAGAACCTGCGGGCCAGGGTTGCGCAGGCCGGGCTGTCGCGCGGGGCCAGCTGCCGCCGTGGCTGCTGCCATCCCTGCAGGTCCACCGCCAATCACAAGGATTTCTGCTTCAATATTGAGCGCGCGCGACGCATCGCGTGGAGTCGCGTTCATCGGCTTGTCTCCACAACCATGCCAGAAGCGCAGGGCACCTCGCACGTGCGTTGGTGGGCGACTCCGTTGATCGTTGCGCGACATTCAAAGCAGATGCCCATCCCACACAGCGGTGCGCGCGCCTCGCCGCTGACGGATATGCGGCAGGCAGCGGCAGCCTGGAGCAATGCTGCCGCAACGACCGAGCCGTGTGGCATCGTAAGCGGCATTCCATTGACGATGAGGCGCATCGGCTCAGGCATGCGGCAACTCCTGCATCGAGGTGCTCGCAAAGCTGCGAGCCGGGTGGTACGGCAGCGGATCGATGAGCGAAGTACGGCCAAGGAGCGCGTCCACCAGGAGCCGCGCGGCGCCGGTCGCGTTGGTGATGCCGAGCCCCTCAAACCCCATGGCGAGCAGCAAGGAAGAGTGCCCGCCAAACGCTTCGGCGCTGCCGATGAGTGGCAGCTTGTCAGGCGTGGCGGCGCGAAAACCCGTCCAGGCGCGGATGCCCGAGACCTGGGCTAGCGTCGGTATGTAATGGATGGCGCGGTCGAGCATGCGGCTCATCATGCCTGCCTCGACACTAACTTCTTGCTGCCCGTACTGTCGCGACGAACCGATAAGCAGCTGCCCGGTCTGTCTCGGCTGGATGTTGAAGGCGACGGAGTCCCCAGAGAGCGTATGTGCGCTCTTCAGGTAGCCGAGCTCGACAAGCTGGTGACGCACAAAGCCAGGGTGCCGGTCGGTGATCAGCAGGTGGCCTTTGCGCTTCTTTACAGGAAGGCCGGGCAGGAGGCTGCAGTCGGCCCCGGTGGCAAGGATGATGTGCCCAGCGTGGATCAGGGTGCCATCGCCCAGGCGCACGGCGGATGGCTGGAGCTCAACGACGGATTGTCCGCAAAGCACCACGATTGCACCGCGTTGCGGGCTGCTGAGGAAGAACTGCGCCGCCGCTGGAGGATAGACGACGCAATCCTGCGGTACCAGCAGTGCACCAGGGAGCCCGGCGCGCAGGCGCGGCTCGGCCGTGGCCAACTGCGCAGCATCGAGCATTTCTGTCGCGATGCCCTCCGCCTGGTAGAGCGCGTGCTTCGCATAGGCCTCGGACAGTTCTTCCTCGTCGGTCGCCACCCAGAGCGTGCCGGTAGCTTCGTACTCGGCGGACGGGGGGAGTGCAGGCGCGAGCTCCGCCCAAAGCTGGCGCGAAAGCCGGGTCAGGGCAAGTTGCGCTGGGGAGTCGTCCATGACAACGACATGGCCCATGCCTGCCGCGGTGGCGCCGCCGCCTGGCCATCGAGTCTCAATGACAGCTGTACGCAGGCCGGCCTGCGCGCATTCCCGTGCGCAGGCTGCGCCAACGATGCCGCCGCCCACCACGACTACATCCATCCCTATCGCCACGCGATCCCGCTGGAGAACGGGTCGTCCGCGTGGAAGAGCAGGGTGGCTTCAGCTGTAATCCACGCGCGGCCGGTGATCGTCGGTAGTACCTGAGACGCGACCTGAGACGTCATTGGAGACTTCGCCAGGGCGAGGCCGTCGCTGGCAGCCAGGTCGGCGTCCAGGAGCGGCTTGATGGACCCGGCGAACACGGTGCCAAGGATACCCTCCTGCCGCCATACTTCGCCGGGTGTGAGCAGGCCGTCCGCGTACAGGCATGCGAGCTTGGCGCTGGTGCCTGTGCCGCATGGCGAGCGATCAAACGCGGCTCCGGGACACAACACGAAATTGCGCGCGGAGTTTGCCGGATCGTGCGGCGGCGCCAGGAACTCGATGTGGTCGATCAGGGCGCCATTCCTGCCGGTGATGCCTTCAGCAGCAAGGGCGTTGCGGGTAGCTACCGCAGCGGCAACCAGCGTGGAGCGATGCTCTGCTGCGAGCGGAACGGGCTGGCGGGCGAGGAAGAACCAGTTGCCGCCCCAGGCGATATCGCCAGTGAGCGTGCCCAGCCCGGGGACCTGTACCTGCACGCCGCTAAGGTGGCGGTAGCTCGGCACATTCTCTACCGAGACGCTTCCATTCGGGTGAAGGCAGGTGGCGACCGTACCGACCGGCGTGTCGATCCGGTGGAAACCCGGCTGAAGGCGGCCCAGGTGCGCAAGCGTGGTCACCACGCCGATGATGCCGTGGCCGCACATACCGAGGTAGCCCACGTCGTTGAAGAAGATCACCCCTGCTGCGGAGCTTCGCTGCTCCGGCTCAAGGAGCAGCGCGCCGACCAGCACCTCGGAGCCGCGAGGCTCGAGGAGCACGCCCGTCCGAAACTCGTCATGGTGCGCGCGGAAGTAGGCGAGCTTTTCGGCCAGGGTCTCCCCGGCAAGCACGGGCGAGCCGCCGACAACAACGCGAGTAGGTTCCCCTTCGGTATGCGAGTCGACGATATGCACGGCATGAGGAGACACTGGCCTGGATGCCATCTCTCGATTGTAGACGGAATTGCATACATCTCTGCGGCGTGGAGAACGAAAGTCTCCGGCATGTCGACGCGACGCACGAAAGTAGCCTCAGGCAGCGAAAGGAATTCTGTTGACCGACTGGCCCGAGTTGTATACAACCATTTATACAACGCCAGGGAGGCCCAATGCCCACTCCAGGAAGAAGAGTTCTCCTCACGCTGCTGGCCATATTGCTCACTCTTGTGCCAGTCTCCCGAATGCGCGCGCAGGGTGGCTCCCAGGGCACAATCGCCCTCAGCGTTGTGGATGGCAGCGGTGCTGTGGTCGCCGGCGCAACGCTTGAGCTTGAGGAAGTGAACACGAACGACGCGCGGCAAGCCACGACCGAGGCGCGAGGAACGTACTCGTTTGTGAATCTGCCGATCGGCACCTACAAGCTCACTGTGACGCGCAGCGGATTCACCACGCAGGTCTTTGAGCGGGTCGTGGTGCAGGCGAGCGAGACGAACACCATTACGGCGCGCCTGACCGTGGGGCAGGTGAGTGAGACGGTGTCAGTGGCCGAGAACGCGCCGGTGCTGGAGGCCTCGAGCAACGAGCTTGGGCTGGTAGTCGACATGAAGCAGATAGAAGACCTGCCGCTGCAGGGGCGCGACCTGACTACCTTTACGACGCTTGTGGCAGGGTACAACGGAACGTTCAATGGTCTGCCGTCGAACGACCAGGGCAGCAACATCGATGGAGTGATTGGTAGCCCGACACGCATGAAATTTGGCGGCAATATCCAGCCGGTCGTTTCGCCGCGCCTGGAAGCTATCGAGGAGATGACGATCCAGACTGACCAGCTCAACTTGAACTCGGGCTTTGGACAGTCCAGTACGCAGGTGACCTTTGTCTCACGTCGTGGCACTAATAAGTTCCATGGCCGCGCTTACGAAGATTTTCGTAACTCCGGGCTGAATGCGAACAGCTGGATCAATGACGCCGCCGGTCTGCGTAAGAACAAGCTGATCCTGAATGATTTCGGCGTCAGCGTGGGCGGCCCCGTCTTCCGCGACAAGCTGTTTTTCTTCGGCTCCTATGCCGAGTCAAAGCAGCCGGGCAGTTTTACGACGAGCAACGATGTGTTTACCTCCGCCGCGCAGTCCGGCAACTTCTCCTATTCTGGCGGCACGGTCAACCTGTTAAACGTGGCGCATGCCGGCAACGCGTCCTTGCCCGGCACGGTGAACGCAGAGATAGCGACGCAGCTACAGGCGATCAATGCATCGCTGACCGCAGGTGCGGTGACATCCACCTCCAATCCTAACTTCAACCAGCTGAACTGGATCAACGATGCGCCGGTGACGCAATACTTTCCTTCGGCCCGGATTGACTACAATGCTTCGACCAAGTTGCGCATGTATCTATCTTGGTTAATGACGCTTGTGCACCAGCCGAATGTGAATCCCGCATTCTTTCCAGGAAGCGGTTTTACGAATCAGGCCGCTGGGAACTCGTCCAAGAGTTATACGGCCTCTTATGGACTCGACTTCATCTTTTCGCCTAAGCTGATTAATCAGTTCAAGGCTGGATACCTCTACAACAATGTTGAGTACAGCAATACGGCTGCTCCGCTTTATGCAAGCGAGCCTACCGTGTTCTGGAACGCAGCCAGTGCGATCCCCGGCTTGAACGGTAATGCCTCGGGCCAGGTGTACAACCTGCCAGTCGGCACGTTTTATCCAGTGCTGAACGCCTCGGACTCGTTGACACTTGAGCGTAGCGGACACAGCCTCTCGGCCGGCGTGTCGTGGTATCGCGAACAGGATCACTATTACAATCCTCCTGCCGGAATCCCCGGCATCAACCTTGGTCTGGCCACGGGTGATCCTGCACTGCAGGCGTTTACCAACGGGCCAAACGGCACGCTGCCAAATGCGACCCCTGCCGAACTGGTCCAGGCCGGGCAACTGTATGCCATCCTCACCGGCCGCATCTCCGGCGTCTCCGGGCAGTACCCGTATGATCCAAAGAGCAAGCAGTACCTGCATGCGATTGGTGAGTATCCCCTCGACGAGCTGTCAAACGCGTATGGATTGTTTATGGAGGACTCTTGGAAAGCAACGCCTACGCTGACCTTGAATTATGGCCTGCGTTGGGATTTCACGGGACCGCAGCACGACTTGACCGGCGCGTACCACTCGGCGACACCCGGCGCGATCTACGGGCCTTCTGGCGTCGATAATCTCTTCCATCCCGGATCGCTCAAGGGCGATCAGAATCCCGATATCATCGTCCAACCACGACCGTACGGGTCATGGAATGTATCGCCGCAGCCCGCCTTCGGTTTCGCGTGGAGCCCTAACCTGGGCGATGGCGTGTTGAAGAAAGTTTTAGGTGAAGGGCTGGTCGTGCGTGGCGGATTTGCTCTGCGGCGGTTTACTGAGCCCTACCAATTATTTGTGGATAACGCTTCTGACTTCTTCTCGTTCTACTACCAGAACTTCTATTTGAACCCGAACAATAGTGGGGCCGGCGGATCGTTCGTTCCTGGTAGCCTGGCCCTGGGGTCAGCGCTGCCGGCGGTAGGGCTCTCACCAACTGCCTTTCAGACCACGGCGCCGCAGTCGCAGTTTACCTTCCAGGGTTCCACCGGTGTCTACGGTATGGACCCGCATATTCAGCAGCCTTACTCTGAGTCGTGGAACTTCGGCATCCAGCAGAGCATTGGGCGTTCGCGCGTGATCGAGGTTCGCTACAACGGCAATCGCACGGTGCATCTCTGGTTGAATACTGATCCGAACGAAGTGAACGTATTCGAGAACGGCTTCCTATCTGAGTTCAAGCGTGCCCAGGCGAACCTGTCAGCAAGCGCAGGCGGCAACACGTCGTTTACGAGTGCGAACGGGCAGAAGACACCGATCCTCGACGCTGCGTTCGGCGGACCGAACGCGGCCGACTACACCAATGCCCAGTACATCCGCTACTTGCAGACCGGCCAGGTAGGCGCGATGGCGGCAGTGCTGAGTAACATCAATGGCACGGTGCCTTACTTCTGCAACCTGGTGGGCGCATCGTTCTCACCCTGCGCGACTAACGCCAACTATACCGGCGCTGGCGCAGGATACCCAATCAACTTTTTCCAGGCCAATCCGTTCGCTGCGGGCACCGATCCAGCGGGGCAGGTCGGGGCAACGGGTTACATGGTGGCGCGCGGTTACTCGAACTATAACGCGCTGCAGGTCGATCTTCGGCAGGGTGCCTGGCGGGGCATGCAGTACGACGTGAACTACACTCTGAGCCACAGCCTGGGGGTGGCGCCAAGCAATAACTATGCAGGCGCGTTCAATGCGTTTACGGTGCGGAACCTGGCAGCTAGTTACGGACCAAGCATTTATGACCTGCGCAACGTGCTGCATGCGAACGGCACGTACGACTTACCTGTAGGCCGGGGCAAGATGTTTTTGAACGACAATGCGCTGGAGGACCATATCTTCGGCCATTGGAACCTGGGGACGATTGTCACCTACCAGTCTGGCGCGCCCGCACAGCTAACAGGCGGCTACCAGACCTACAACGATTACGCGGACAGCGGCCTGACGCTCACAGGGGTGACGGCCAGGCAGATCGAGAAGTCGATCGGCGTGCATCGCATCCCCGGACAGACCTATGCCAACCTGATTGACCCAAAATATCTTGGAGCAGCCGGTGGCGCTAACTCGACCTATATCAGTCCGAACACAAATCCAGGGACGATTGGAAGCGTGGTCTACATCCACGGACCCAACGGATACTTCCAGGATCTTTCGGTCACCAAGGGAATCCCGCTGCACCATGAGATAAGCATGCGGCTGCAGGGAGAGTTCCTGAACGTGTTCAATCACCCCGTCTTCGGCAACACAGCCAACTCGTTTGACTACGGAGTGCAGGATAATGGGTTTGGCACGGGGACGGTCACCAATGGAGGCGCAAATGGCGCCTTCGGCAGGATCATCGAGCTACGTGCAAACATCGACTTTTAAGCCGCTGGTGCAGGGGTAAAGGCCAGGCATGCTTTCCAGCAGACCATGGCTTGTCCGGGTAGGATTCGGGCTTGTTGCCCTGCTTGCCACGCGAGCCATGGCTGTTCTACAACCGGGGGCGAATTCTGATGGAGCGGCTGCGACGGGCATCCGGCTCACGCGCAGCGGTCTCTTCGCTGAGGCGATCCCTTACCTGCAGCAGGCCTCTGGTACTGGCGGGTCAGGCCGGTATGTTATCGACTATGACCTGGCGTTGTGTTATTTCGGTCTGGCGCGGTATGCGCAAGCCATCAGCGAGCTAGAAGGCCTACGCAGCGCACGGCAGGACAATGCCGCAGTCAACAAGTTACTTGCGCAGGTGTATGTGTCCGCCGGTCAGCCAGTGCAGGCGCTTGCTGCTTTTGCACGTGCGCAGGCGCAGGCACCCCAGGACGAAAAGCTGTATGACTTCCTCGCGGATGCCTGCAACGATCACGGCGAGTATGCTCTTGGACTCGGGTTTGTCGAAGCGGGCCTGAAGGCTCTCCCCATCTCAGCCCGGCTGCACTATGAGCGAGGATTGTTTCTGGCGCAGCTGGACCGGCTGGATGAGGCTTTGCCTGCATTTGCGCGAGCCACAGCGCTCGCACCATCGAGCGATGTCGGTGTACTCGCAGCAGTGCAAAGCGCCTTCTACCAGAACCAGTTTGCAATAGCGCTGAAGCTGGTGCGTCAGGCGATTGCAGATGGGCATCGAGACGCGCGTATGGAGGCGCTGCTTGGTACGGTGCTGCTGCGCACCGGCGTGGTGCCTGGTGACCAGGAGTTTGCAGAGGCCCGGCAAGCGCTCGAAGCTTCCGTTGCCACGGATCCGCAAGCGCCCGACGCCCAGCTCGCGCTTGGCAAGCTCTACCTGATGCAGGGGAATGCAGCCGCGGCGAAGGATCACCTGGAAGCGGCGCAACGCCTGGCTCCCCGCAACGCGTCCGTGTATGCGAGCCTTGCGGCAGCCTATGGGCGACTGGGGATGCAGGAGGATCGCCGGCGCAGCCTCACAACATTGTCCACGCTCGCAGGCCAGAAGGGCCCAGCGTACCAACCAACCCCTCCTTAGTCGGTACTGGTAATTTGTGCTGCTCATGGTGACAGACCTGGTGCTCGGTTCTGGTACAGGCAGTCTCGCCGCTTGAGGCGAGATGATATGCGCGCTCACGACGCTCTGTCGAGTCGGCAGGCTACACCTCTCGATGTTTGACCCTGCCCTATGCGCATGTTTTAATTGCGCCGTTCCCATAGCGCCGTGTTCAGGCGCATTCAAGGAGTGCGTATCTATGCAGGTGGTCTCTTTGGCCGCGTTGGCCCTTCAGGATTTGACTCCCGTTGGCGCGGCAGATGGCCGCGGTTTCCTCTGGATTGCGATCGCCGTGGCGCTGGTTGCACTGGCGCTTGCACTGTTGCTCGCGCGCGCCGTCATCGCGTCTGATGCAGGCACTGCAGAGATGCAGTTGATCTCGAACGCGATTCGCGAAGGCGCCGAGGCTTTCCTGAAGCGGCAGTATCAGACCATCGGTGCCATCGCGTTGGTACTGGCTGTGATCCTATTTGTCGGCTATCACTTTTCGCCTCGGACTGCGCCCTTCGCAGCCAAGACGGTCGTCAGCTTCCTGGTGGGCGCGGTTTGCTCAGGGCTGGCAGGCTTTACCGGCATGTATTGCTCTATCCGTGCAAATATTCGCGCCGCCTCGGCTGCTAGGACAAGTCTCAATCGAGCTCTGAAGCTTGCCCTGCGCGGCGGCGCGGTCACCGGCCTGGTCGTGGTAGCGCTTTCGCTGCTTGGTGTCGCGTCGCTGTTCCTTGTCTTTGGTGGGTTGGATCATCCGCAGGCAGTGCCGTTCCAGCTAGTCGGCTTTGGCTTTGGCGCCTCGCTGGTAGCTCTATTTGCACAACTTGGCGGCGGTATCTATACCAAGGCGGCTGATGTTGGAGCTGACTTAGTCGGCAAGGTGGAGGCCGGGATACCCGAGGATGATCCGCGGAACCCGGCTGTGATTGCCGACCTGGTAGGCGATAACGTCGGCGACTGCGCCGGGCGCGGCGCGGATATCTTCGAATCGACAGCCGCGGAGAATGTCGGTGCGATGATTCTTGGCGCCGCGCTCTATCCTGTCTTTGGATTGAAGGGGATCCTGTTTCCTCTCATCGTGCTGGCGATTAACCTGGTGGCGAGCATTGTCGGCGTCTTCGTTGTGAGCACGAACGAGACCGAAGACCCGATGCGCGCGCTCAACCGTGGATTCTATGTCACCTCGGTCCTCGCGTTGATCGGCTTTGCAGCGGCGGTGTACACGATGCTGAACGGTGCGGGCGTGCAGCCGCTTTGGCTGCTGGGGTGCGGTGTTGTTGGCCTGGTGACAGCGTTCCTGTTTGTGTGGATCACGCAGTACTACACTGAGGCCCGCTACCGGCCAGTTGCATCGATCGTCAAGGCCTCACTCACAGGCCCGGCCACCAATATCATCAGCGGTCTTGCGGTAGGTATGGAGACGCCCGCGATGCCGGTGGTCGTGATCTCGGCGGCATTGCTGCTGAGCTACTACTTCGGCGTGCAAGGTCTGGCGCAGGTAACAACGGTCAGCAACTTCGCCAAGGGTATCTATGGCACCGCAATTGCGACGATGGGCATGCTAAGCTGCGCGGCGTACATCCTTGCGATGGATACTTTCGGCCCAATCACCGACAACGCGGGCGGCATCATCGAGATGTCGAGCCAGCCGGACGCCGTACGCGATCGCACCGACAAGCTTGACTCGGCCGGCAACACCACCAAGGCTCTGACCAAGGGATATGCAATCGGATCGGCATCGCTGGCAGCGTTTCTGCTGTTCTCTGCTTACCTTGAAGAGATACGCACGCTGGTAGTTGAGAAGTTACATGTAGCGCAATTACACGGACTCGCCGTGTCAATGCCTGCAGGTTGGAGCTTTAATAACATCAACCTGGCCCAGATACCAGTGTTTGTAGGTGCGCTGCTCGGTGCCATGCTGACGTACCTGTTCAGTTCGCTGGCCATTAAGGCAGTGGGCCGCACGGCGCAGATGGTGGTGCAGGATGTGCGCGACCAGTTCCGTGAGAACCCGGGCATCATGGCTGGGACTTCCAAGCCAAATTACGCGCGTTGCGTCAACATCGTTACGGGCGCGGCACTGAAGGAGATGGTGCTTCCCGGGCTGCTTGCGGTCGGGCTGCCTGTCGTCGTTGGCTTTGTCTTCAAGCACTTTAGTCAGAGCTACCAGGCGAACGCGTCGATGGATGCAGCAGGCACCGCGCTGGTGCCCATGATCGCGGGCCAGGCGGTGAATCTGGCTGGAGCCGAGGCGGTGGCCGGGCTTCTGATGGTTGGCACCATCTCTGGAGTGCTGCTCGCCATGCTGATGAACAATGGCGGCGGCGCGTGGGACAATGCCAAGAAGTTCATTGAGACCGGGCAGTATGGTGGCAAAAAGTCGGACGCGCACAAGGCCGCGGTGGTGGGTGATACGGTGGGCGATCCGTTCAAGGACACGGCGGGCCCCAGCCTGCACGTGCTGATCAAGCTGCTCGCGACCATCACGCTGGTACTTGCGCCACTGTTCGTCTGAGTCAACGCAGAAGGGCCCGGCTGGGAGAAGCATGCAGCCGGGTCCTTCTGCGTTTGTGGCCCGAACGAGCTACTGCGGAGTCCAATGCGGGTGGCTGGTGAAGAGCCCGTTCAAGTATCCAAGCTGGTAGACGAGGAAGGTGCCAAAGCAGACGCTGACCAGCCCTGAGGCGACGCCAAGGTATCGGCTGAGTTGCGGGAGGCGCCCCCCGGCATACACCAGCGGCATAGCCATCGCTGCGGTCATGCACATCATGCCGAGCATGGTGCCGCCGCCGAAGATGACCAGGTACCCGACGGCGTAGAGCGGGTTGTGGATGGTCGAGAGCACCAGCAGCGCAACAGCGGCCGAGCCGGCCAGTCCGTGCACGAGGCCGATCGCCAGGGGACGCAGAAGCTGGTATGCTCCATAGCGATTGAGCGCCTGGTCGATCCTTCCGGCTCGCTTAGGTAACGCCTGTGGAAGAGGCTGGGATGTCTGCTGCGCTGCGCCAGGCGTAAAGCGGGCCACGATCTTCTGCATCACGCCGGTAAGGTTCAGGAGCCCGAGCAGGATCAACATAAGGCCGACGCTGAACTCCATAGAGAGGCCGATGCGCGGTGGGATGACGACTCCGCCAAGGATGATCAAGCAGCCAACAGCAAAGATAGTCAGCGTGTGACCCAATCCCCAGAGCGAGCCGATCACCGCCGCGCCCCGAATGCTGCGCTGGCGAGTGACGATGGTTGAGATGGCAACGACGTGGTCGGCATCGGTCGAGTGGCGCATGCCGAGCACCAGGCCCAGCCCCGCGACGAAGAGCCCGGGACCGAGTCTCTCTCGCGTCAGGCCGGTAAAGCTGTGCAGGGAGACTCCTGTCGCGGCGAAGCCTCGCCACGCAAGGACGGCGCCAAGGATTGACATAAATGCGGCCGAGGCAACAGGGAGCCAGCGGCGGGTCAGTGGGCCATCCACCATAAGGCTACCCATGAAGCGTCGCGCGTACACCATGAGCAGGCCAAAGCCGATCAGCACCGCGGCAAGGCCGATGCTGAACATACTGATGAGAAAGAATCCAAAGCCTACCCGGTGCAGGCCGAAGGCGCTCAGCAGGACAACGAGTGCGGCAGGGCAGGGAATGATGCCCCCGGTGATGCCGAGCGTGAAGAGCTGCGTGAGCGAGATTGGGGGCTTGGAGTTAGCCTCGCGAACTGCGGGCGCAAGCGTCTCGGCAGTAGCCGCCTCAAGCGCCGTTTCGGTCGAGGCGGAGGGTACGCCTGCAGGCTTGCGGTTCAGCAACCAGTGGCTATGCGGCTCGCCGGCGGAGTGGGCGTGGTCGAGCGTCTCCCCGGTCCAGCGACGCAGCAGCATGTACCCGCCCAGCGCGGCGATGGTAAGGCCGGAGAGCAGGCTCAGCCAGGGGTAGAGCTGCTCTGGCAGGATGTAGCGCGAAGCATAGAGCGTGATGGCGCCGAGAGCGAAGACGCTTGCTGTATGCGCTACTGTCACGATGACGCCAAGCAGCAGGGCGTGGCGCGCGGTGCCTCGCGAGCCGACCAGGTAAGCGGCGACGATGGTCTTGCCGTGTCCTGGCTCAAGGGCATGCAGGGCGCCCAGACCCATTGAGATGAAGGCCGCGGTGAAGAGGAACCAGAGGCTGAGGTGCTGGGTGGTGACAAGCTCGGTAAAGGCACTACGCGCTGTGCCCTGGCGGTTGGCTGCGAGATGGATCGTGGACACGCTCGGGGACTCGCTCGTGGGCTGTCTCGTGGCTGCCGCAGTCGGTGCTGGAGCCCTGGAAGCTGGAGCGGCGATCTTCGCTGCGACTCTCGGCTGCGTCGAATGCTCGACTGCTGCGGCTTGTGCGGAAGCCTCAGCGCGCGTCTTGCCCTCGCCTGAAGCTGGGAACGGCCCGGCCAATCCCGGCGCGCGCGCTGGCGTGGACGCTGGCTCTTTCGCCGGCTTTGGATTGACCACGCTTGCAGCACTCACGACCGGCAGCTGGATGCGCGCAGTCGCAGACAGCTCCTGCGGTGGGCTGTTGAGCATGTCTGTCGGATAGTTGCTCAGCTCGTCACTGCGATCGGTTGCCGGGGCAGAGCTTGTGACGAGCAGGGCGGCAGGGCCCGCGACAACCACCTCTTTCCAGCCTGCGTGCCCAGGGTAGTTGGCATCGCTGTAGGCGAGCTCGCCTGTCCCCGGGGCGTGTCCGGCAGGATAGGCGGCATGGAAAACGTAACCCATCTTGAGGGTGGGAAGCCCGCCTGCTCCAGGCGGAAAGATGACCGCCTTTGAGATCAGCTGCAGGGGCAGTGTGGTCCCATCCAGGCGCAGGCTCAGCCCGCTCTGGAGCTCTGGCCCTCGCCTGGCGAGAAAGCTGCTGACGCTGGCCGGATCAACAGGCGTGAGTGAGTACTGCTGTATCTCCTGGTAAGTTGGGATTTCTGCGAGATCAATAAAATAACGCAGGTCAATGCCGTCCCCGGAAAGGCTGATCTTCGCATAATGATTCACGCTGAAGTTGCCCATCGGGTGCGCGAGCGCAATCGGTGCCCCGATGAAGACCAGGAGCAGGAGCACCACAGAAGCACGAATGGCTTGCAAAGGCATGCAAGGGTTGGATGAGCGAAAGCGCCGCGGGCTGCAAGGCTGCATTGGGTCCATGTGTTACCGGGTAGCGGCAGCCTGCTTGAGCGGGTTCGTGCTTGCGGCTACTAAAGCCTCCCTGCGGAGCGTAGCAAGTTCTTCAGCAGCCTGCGCAGCGTACAGGACGCTGAAGTGGGGATTCAGTGCCATCGCCTCGTCCAGCCGACGCGTCGCATCCGCCTGCTGCCCGAGCTTAGCCGAAATCATCCCTGCGTGGAAGAGCAGCACCGCATCCTTGGTATCGAGGCGCAGCGCGTGGTGCATGGCCTCATTCGCGTCGGCGTATTTGCCGTTTTTGTAAAGCGCCCAGGCGAGCGCGTCCCACGTGTAGATGTCGCTGCGGACCTCGAACTCCTTGCGGGCGAGCGTCAGCGCTTCCGGCAGGTTGCGGTCGTGGTCAGCGTAAAACAGCGCCAGGTCGCGGTTATGCAGGACCTGGTTGATGTGACCCAGGCGACCGATATACTCGACCAGCTTGTACTGCTTTTCAGCCTCGGCAGGCTGCCCGTTCTTGGCGTAGATGTCGCCCAGCTCGGCGATATAGAGCGGCATGGGGACGACAGCAATCGCGGACTGGTAGAGGGTGGTTGCCTCTGCCAGCTTGCCTTGTGCGGCCCGCACTTTGCCCAGCCCCGCGAGCGCGCGGTAGTTGCCCGGGTAGATTGTCAGGGCCGTGTAGTAGGCATCGGCTGCCGTCTGCACCTGCCCGGCCTGGGAGGAGAATTCGCCAAGCTCATAGTAAAGCCAGGCGAGGTTCTCCGCAGGCAGTCGCAGTCGGAGCGCGTGGCTGATGGCGGCCTGCATCTGGCTGATGGCGGCTGCCGTATCGCCCCCAACGAAGGTCAGATACGCGGTGCGCGTCTCCTGCGCATAGTTGGCCTGCGACGCGCCTGAAGGCTGCAGGCGGGCATACGCGATCGCCGCCTTCTCGTACTCGCCCATATCCGCGTAGGCGTCACCCACGATCGCGAAAGGCGACACGTCGCCTGAGCCCAACGCGAGCGCTCGCTGAGCGTAGGTGAGGGCGTCGGCAAAGCGATGCTCACCCATGCAAACTTCAGCCATGGTGGCCAGTGGCTCGGCTGCGGGCAGGTCGTCGCTCTGAAGGCTTAGAGCTTTGGAAAGCGCCTGCTCGGCGAGGTTGTAATCTTCCACGTCGCCGGTTTCGCGTGCCCTCTGAAAGAAGGCTGCGCCAAGCTGGGCGTACGCACCGGGGTCGGACGGAGTTGCGGCGATCAGCCCCTGCATCTTCTTGATAGTGCGATCCGTATTGGTCGCGCGAGGGAGCAGCAGCGTCGTAGGTACACCGCCCTTGTCCTGCTGCAGGACGACGGGTGTCGATGGCTGCGCAGGAGCAGGTGAAGCGTGCACCGCCGCAAGGGCCGGCGTTTGATCCTCAGGCCTCTTTACTGCAGGGGCTGCGGGCGATTGCTCCTGGGCTGCCAGCAGGCGTGCACGCAGCGCTGCGGTCGTGGGTGAGTGCGGGAAGAGCTCTTCGGCGCGGGCAAGCGTCTTCTCCGCCGTCGCTACCTGGCCTGTGTTCAGTTCGACCTCGGCCATCCTGTCGGCGATCCACGCCTGCTCTTCCGGATCGATCTGCGGGGTCTCGGCATAGGCGGTCGACAGGAAGTCAAGCGCACCGGGCGCATCATGAAAGCGTACGCGCAGCTCGGCCCCAAGCAGCAGGCCAGGCACGTTGTTCGGCCGCATGTTGAGCATCCACTGCGCCGACTTTTCCGCATCTGCCTCGTCGCCAAGGGCCAGGTCTGCTTCGGCAACGTAGCCGTAGACCGTCACGTCGTCTGGCGTGCGCGTATTGAGGACTCGAGCCTCTGCCAGCGCCTGCTTCCATTGCTGCCGCGCAAGCAGAAGCGCAACGTGCGCTTTGGCCAGCTGGAAGTCCCCGGGGGCAAGCTTTTGGCCGGTAGCCACGGCCTTCTCCGCCTCAGCCAGGGAAGCACCATCGCCGGTGTCGCGCGCGCGACGGATCGCGGCAAGCGCAAGATCCGCGTACGCCTCGGTGCGTTTCGGGTCGGTTGCAAGCTGCTGGCGAAGCTCGGCGATACGTTTGTCAGCGCTCGTAGGCTGCGGCGCACCCTGCGCGGGTGCCGCGGCCTGCAGGGCAATAATGGCGAAAAAGGGAAGCAGCAAATGGCGCATGGTCATCATGACTTCCGGCGCGAGCGCGCCTTGATAGGGTTGGTGTAAGGCGCGGCTCCTGCCCCGTGCTCGCGCTTGGGGCA